>JBHJGY010000056.1:0-5618 GCA_050331335.1 Pikeienuella sp. | reverse complement strand
CGAAGATCGCGGCAGCAACAGGGGCACACATGCCCACATCGAAGCCAACCCAGATACCGGCGTCATCGGTCAAGGCGAAGCAGGCCAGGCCGGTCGAGACGCCGCACTGCACGAAGCCCTTGGCTTTGACATCGTCGAGGGTGGCAGCGCCGGCGAGCCCGGCGACGAGCCCGGCGGCCGCGACGGTGCCGAAGAAGGCGAAAGTCTTCATGTCATACCTCATACTGTTTACCGCGCACGACGGCGCACCGGGCATCGCCCGGCATGGTTCAGTTTCGGGGATGATCCCCATCACGATTTCTGAACAATTCGTCGCAACCCCGTCAAGGCAGAGGATCCCAAACTGATGGGAATTTCATCATTCTCCGGCCCTTGATCGGCTCGGACCGCGCGCTAAGCTGACGCGGCGCGCAGCTATCCGGTGAAGGAGCCCCGGCGAGTGACCAAGAAACACGCAGAGGGGCCCGGCACGCGACTCGTGCAGGCGGGTCGTCGGCCAAGCCCCGATCCCCGGTTCATCAACCCGCCGGTTCATCACGCCTCAACCATCCTCTTCGACGGCCTCGAGGGGCTCGACGCGGTGAGCGAGATCGAGCCAGGCGACGGATTGACCTATGCCGTCCACGGCACCCCGGGCACCTACGCGCTGGAGACCGCCTTGGCCGAGATAGAGGGCGGCTTCCGCACCCGGCTGTGCTCGGCCGGCGCCCAGGCGCTCGCGGGACCGCTGCTCGCCTTCCTGTCCGCGGGAGACCACCTGCTGGTGACCGACGCGGTCTATGGCAACACGCGCCAGCTTGCGACGGGCATGCTCGCCCGTTTCGGCATCGCGGTCGACTTCTACGACCCGCTCATCGGCGCAGGCATCGCCGAGCTGATGCGGCCTCAAACCCGCGTAGTCTACACCGAAAGCCCGGGCTCGCAGACCTTCGAAGTGCAGGACCTCCCGGCAATCGCCGATGTGGCCCACGCGGCGGGAGCCATTGTGATGATGGACAATACCTGGGCCTCGCCGCTCTATTTCGCGCCCTTCGAGCATGGCGTCGATGTCTCGATCCAAGCGGTGACCAAATACGTCTCCGGGCATGGCGATCTGGTGATGGGCGCGGTTACGACGACCGAAGCGCTCTATCCGCAACTGCGCGACGGCTGGTACAATCTGGGCCTCTCTCCCAGCCCCGACGACAGCTATCTGGCGCTGCGCGGGTTGCGCACGATGCATCTGCGCTTGGCTCGGCACTGGGAAACAGGGGTTGCGCTCGGGAGCTGGCTGCGGGACCGCGCCGAAGTGTCCGAGGTGGTGCACCCGGCGATGCCCCACGACCCGGGCCACGCGATTTGGGCACGGGACTTCTCCGGTGCCGGCGGGCTCTTCGGCTTCTGGCTCGACGAAGGGCTGTCGGGCCGGCGCGCACAGGAGGCGTTCTTCGGGTCGCTGGAACTTTTCGGCATCGGCTTCTCCTGGGGCTCGTATCAATCGATGATCATGCCGGTCAGCCCGAGACGCACCGCCTCGCTTTGGCCGCGGCCCGGACAGCCGACCGGCCAGATGGTGCGTATCCATGCGGGGCTGGAAGATCTCGACGACCTCACCGCGGATCTCACCCAGGCCTTTGCCGCCGCGCGCACCGCCGCCTGAGGCAATTGGCCATGGCAAAGACCGGGCAGCTCGAAAAGCGGATCGTTATCGTGCTGTTCCTCGCCGTCTCGCTGCTCATGATGCTTGGCGTCTGGAACTTCGGCAGCCCGCCGCCCAAGAGCGTGATGTGGCCGGTGGAGCGCGCGGAAGTGACCGAGGTTACCCTCGATCGGCACGGGATCGCCGGCGCCTATCGTGCCCGACTGACGGTGAGGCTGAACGATGGACGCAGCGCGCGCCTTCCCGGGGATCCGAGCTTGGTCGTCTCGACAGCGACGGGTCCGGTTGCGACAGTCCGCCCGGGCGAGCGGATCGAGGTCGCGGTCGGCGCCAGCGGGACCGTGGTCCGCGATGCGCCCGGGCCGATGTTCGTCCCTGCCATGCTGGTCAGTCTGTTCTGCCTTTTCCTCCTCGGCTTCGGCCTGAGAGAGCTGCGCCGCGAGCTGCGCGACCGCTGAGCCACCCGTCTGGCGATCACATGGCCGGCGCCAGCGCGGGCCATGAACGCCGTATCCCAGCACTCGGACGTCACGAGGATTGGGTCGGTCTCATCGATCGAACGCGTAAAGGGATTGCGCCCGATTCGCGCGCGCAGGCCCGCGGGCTCAGCGAAACGACCGACACGGGCAACGTTCAGCGGCCCGTCCCCCGCAACCGCATGATCGCACTTCCCGCCTGTCGGGCGCCGCCAGAAAGCCCCGACCGACCCCGACTGCCGTTGCTTTCCACCCTGGACAGCAGCGGAAATTTGCTCTTAGGCTCAGGTCAAATCACCACAAGGGAGAGCCGCGTCATGGAGATGTCGGGCGAACGTGTGATCGAGGCCGACCGGGCGAAGGTCTGGGAGGCGCTCAACGACCCTGAGATCCTCAAGGCCTGCATTCCCGGCTGCCAGAGCATGGAGAAGACCTCCGAGACGGGGTTCGAGGCCGTGGTCAAGCAGAAGGTCGGGCCGGTTTCGGCAACCTTCAAGGGCGCGGTCGAGCTGTCCGACATCGTCGTCGGCGAGAGCTACAAGATCTCGGGCGAGGGCAAGGGCGGGGCAGCCGGTTTTGCCAAAGGCGGCGCGGATGTGCGGCTGGAGGATGTCGAGGACGGCACGAAACTGTCCTATGCCGCAGAGGCCAAGGTCGGCGGCAAGCTCGCGCAGCTCGGGAGCCGGTTGATCGATGGGTTCGCCAAAAAAATGGCCGACCAGTTCTTCGATCGCTTCAAGTCCGAGGTCGAGGGACCCAAACCGGAGCCGGCCGCGCAAACATCGACGCAACCGGCCTCCGAGGATGGCGCCCCCGCCGCGCCTGAGGCCGAGGAAGACACGCCGAAAAAGTCCTGGCTGGGGCGGCTCATCGGCAGTTGATCCGCACGCCGATGCCAATGGCTCGGGCGGGCTTTAATCGGCTCGCAAACATCTAAAAAAGCGGGCCCTGTGCCCGAGCACACCACAAAGAGGGAGGACAGCCTCATGCATAAGGTTTCGATGACCGTGAACGGCAAAACGGTCTCTGGCGAGGTCGAAGGGCGGACGCTGCTCGTCGATTTCCTGCGCACCGGGCTCGGCCTAACCGGCACCCATGTCGGCTGCGACACTTCCCAATGTGGCGCCTGCGTCGTTCATATCGACGGCCGCTCGGTCAAGGCTTGCTCGGTCTTTGCTCTCGGCTGCGAGGGTGCCGAAGTTACCACGATCGAGGGGATGGCCAATCCGGACGGCTCGCTCTCGGTGATCCAGCAGGCATTTCAGGACCATCACGGTCTGCAATGCGGCTTCTGCACGCCAGGCATGGTGATGTCGGCGGCGGACCTGCTCAAGACGATCCCGGAGCCCAGCGAACACCAAATCCGCGAGTGGCTTGAAGGTAACATCTGCCGCTGTACCGGGTATCACAACATCGTCAAGGCGATCCAGGCGGCGGCCGCGCAGATGCGCGGCACCGCCCAGGCCGCCGAGTAACGCAAGGGGCGCAGAATGGCCCGTCGGCGCGCGATCCTATGGGGCTTGCTCGGCCTGGCAACGGCTCTTGCCGGGCCAGTGCAGGGCCGCGCGGCGGGGGCGGCGTGTCCGACGGCCGACGACCTGACGACCGGGATCCTGCTGAGCTATACTTGGCCGGATCGTGGCGGCCAGTTGGATCTGATCGCCGCGCGGCGCCTGGCGCCCGGCGCGGTGATGATGCGCCGCGAGGCGAGCTTTTTGCCGGAGACCATTGTCACCGTGGCGCATGGCGGGTTCGTCACCGTGGCGCGGGGTGGCGAGCGCGCGCGCCCGGCGTGGCGCATCGACTATGGCAGCGCCGGCCCCGGCCCCGAGCGGCCGGAGATCGGCGAATCCGACGAGGTCCGCGGCACCCGCTACGACAATCAGGGCGAGCCGCTGCCACTCATTACACATGTCACCGCCGCCGCGGGTCCGGGCGTCCGCTTTGGCGACTGTGCCTATGATACGGTGCGGCTCACGATCACCCATCTTCTCGTCGTCGATGGCGAGGCGATGCAACTGGTCGAGCGCGCACTCTTCGCCCCCGATCTCGGCCTCGCTGTCCGCCCGCCGGCCCCGGAGAACGTGGCGCGCGAGGCGACCATCCGGGCGGCGGGGCCTGGCGAAGTTGCGCTGAGCGGCTGGCCCGCCGACTGGACTGGGCGCTAACCCGCCACACGACCAACAAAAACACAAACCAGAATCAGGGAGGATCACATGCCGAAGGACCAAGGGATCGGAGCGAGCTCCAAGCGGCGAGAGGATGTGCGGTTCCTGACCGGCGCCGGACAGTACACCGACGACATCAACCGCCCGGGCCAGCTCTACTGCCATTTCCTGCGCTCGGACGTTGCCCATGGCCGGATCGCGCGACTGGACACCCGCGCCGCTGCGGGCAAACCTGGGGTCGTGGCGATCCACACCGCGACCGATCTCGCAGCAGTTGGCGGGGTCCCCTGCGGCTGGCAGATCACCGACAAGAACGGCGAGCCGATGAAAGAGCCCAAGCACCCGATCCTCGCCGAGGGCAAGGTGCGCCATGTGGGCGATCCGATTGTGGCGATCGTGGCCGAGAGCCTCGAGCAGGCCCATGACGCGGCGGAGGCGATCGAGCTCGACATCGACACTCTGCCGGCGGTCGTCGACATGGCCGAAGCGCTCGCGGGCGACACGCTGCTCTACGATGACGTGCCAAACAATCTCTGCTTCGACTGGGAGTTCGTGCAGGAGAACAAGCAGGCGGTGGACGACGCCATCGCCGCCGCGACCCACGTTACCAAGCTCGAGCTCGTCAACAACCGCCTGGTTGCGAACCCGATGGAGCCCCGGTCGGCCATTGGCGAATACGACCCCGCGCGCGACGAGCACACGCTTTGGACGACGAGCCAAAACCCGCATCTGATCCGACTTCTGATGGGGGCCTTCGTGCTCTCGATCCCCGAGCACAAGCTCCGCGTGGTCGCGCCCGATGTGGGCGGCGGCTTCGGCTCCAAGATCTATCACTATGCCGAGGAGGCCTATGTCACCTGGGCGGCGACACAGCTTAAGCGCCCGGTCAAGTGGACCTCGACGCGGTCCGAGGCGTTCCTGTCCGACGCGCAAGGGCGTGACCATGTTACGACCATCGAGCTCGCGCTGGATGCGGACCACAACTTCACCGCGCTGCGCTGCACCACGCTCGCGAATATGGGCGGCTATCTGTCGACCCTTGCGCCCTGCATCCCGACCTGGCTGCATGGCACGCTGCTCGCCGGCAACTACAAGACCCCGGTGATCTTCACCAACGTCAAGGCGGTCTTCACCAACACGGTGCCGGTCGACGCCTATCGCGGGGCCGGGCGGCCCGAGGCGACCTTCCAGCTCGAGCGGGTGATCGACAAGGCCGCGCGCGAGCTCGGGGTCTGCCCGGCGGAGCTGCGGCGCAAGAACTTCATCCAGCCGGACCAGTTCCCCTACCAGACCCCCGTCGCGGTGGTTTACGACACTGGCGACTATGACGCGACG
>JBHJGY010000055.1:0-21755 GCA_050331335.1 Pikeienuella sp. | reverse complement strand
GGCCTATCGCCCGGTCGGACGCCTCCTGGTCAACCGCAGGCGCGCTGGGGCGCGCGACCGGCGCTGCGCCGTGCAGATGGCTCGGGCCGGCGGCGTCGTGAAACTCGAAATCCTCGCGGAACATCTGCAGAAGATGCTCCTCGAGCCCCATGACCAACGGATGCACCCAGGTGTCGAACAGCACATTAGCCCCTTCGACACCCATCTGCGGAGAGAACCGGGCGGGGAAATCCTGCACATGCACGGGCGCCGAGATCACGGCACAGGGGATGCCAAGGCGCTTGCCGGTATGGCGCTCCATCTGGGTGCCGAGGATCAGTTCCGGGGCCGCCTCCGCGATCGCCGCCTCGACCTCGAGATAATCATCGGTGATGAGGGCGGCCAGCCCATAGGCATCGGCGGTGGCGCGGACCTCGCGGGCGAATTCGCGGCTGTAGCTGCCGAGGCCGACGAGGTCGAAGCCCATCTCCTCGGTGGCGACCCGAGCCGCGGCGCAAGCATGGGTCGCATCGCCGAAGACGAAGACCTTCTTGCCGGTCAAATAGGTGGAATCGACGGACGCGGACCACCAGGGTTGGCGCGCGCCGTCCTGCGCGACCTGGGCGGCAGCCTCTGACGGGAGCCCGGCGAGCGCGGCCACTTCCTCGAGGAACTCCCGGGTGGCGCGGCTGCCGATCGGCACGGTCTTGGTGCGCGGCTGGCCGAAGGTCTTCTCGAGCCAGCGCGCCGCGGTCTCAGCGATCTCCGGATAGAGCACCACGTTGAAATCCGCTGCGGCGATACGGGCGATGTCGGAAGGCCGCGCGCCCATCGGCGCGACGAGGTTTACCTGCACGCCCATCGCCGCGAGCATCCGGTGCACCTCACGCGTGTCGTCACGGTGGCGGAAGCCGAGCGCCGTGGGCCCGAGAAGATTGCATGAGGGGCCGGGGGCGGACGCGCATGCCGTGGCGAGCCCGCGCACGAGCCGGTAGAAGGTCTCCGACGCCCCCCAATTCTCGCGCTTGGAATAGGATGGCAGCTCGAGCGGGACCACGGGCACCGGCAGCCCCATGGTGGCTGCGAGGCCACCCGGGTCGTCCTGGATCAGCTCCGCCGTGCACGAAGCGCCGACGATCATCGCCTCCGGGCGGGCGCGCTCATAAGCCTCGGCGCAGGCGGTCTTGAAGATCTCTGCAGTGTCGGAGCCGAGATCGCGCGCTTGGAAGGTGGTGTAAGTGACCGGAGGGCGGTGATTGCGCCGCTCGATCATGGTGAAGAGCAGATCCGCATAGGTGTCGCCCTGGGGCGCGTGGAGGACGTAGTGCAGCCCCGCCATGCCCGTGGCCACCCGCATCGCCCCCACATGGGGCGGTCCCTCATAGGTCCAGACGGTCAGCTTCATGTCCCGCCCCCCGCACCAAAGGCTGCGGTCCGGGGCGCCGGCGCGCCCTCGGCGCGCGCGGCCGGGGCGGGGTCGACCCCCGCCTCGGCCGGGTCGCTCTGGAGACCTGCGAGCCGACCCCTGCGCACCAGGGGGCGGGCGAAGCGCTCGGCGAGATCACCCGCCTGCTCATAGCCATGAACCGGCGAGAAGACGAGCTCGATCGCCCATTTCGTCGCCAACCCCTCCGCCTCCAGCGGGTTCGCCAACCCCAACCCGCAGACCGTCAGATCCGGTCGGTCCGCCCGCAGGCGCGCGAGTTGGCGATCGACATCTTGACCCTCGGCCAGCCGGAGACCCTCGGGCAACCGGGCCAGCTCCGGCGCCATCCGGGCCCGGTGGAGATACGGCACGCCGACCTCGACGGGCTGCATCCCGCATTCTTCATAGAGAAACCGCGCCAGCGGGATCTCGAGCTGGCTGTCCGGCAGGAACGTGATCCGCCGCCCCGCGAGCCGTTCCCGGTGACGCTCGAGCGCCTTCCGGGCCCGCGCCCGCGGGGCCTCCGTCGCCGCCTGCACCCGTTCGGGCGCGACACCCATTGCCGTTGCCCCCGCAGACAGCCAATCCGTCGTGCCGCGTTCGCCAAAGGGGAAGGGCGCGGTGATCACCTCGGCGCCCCGCGCGGCCAACAGCCGTGCCGTCTCGTTCAAAAACGGCTGGGCCAGCAGCACCCGCGTCCCCGCCCCCACCGGCGGCAGGCAGTCCGAGCGCCGCGGCGGCAGAACATGCACCGGCCCGGCCCCCATCTCGGCGAAAAGCCGCAGGAACTGGTCCTCGACGATATCCGGCAGGCTACCTGCGATCATCAACGCAGGCGCCCCCTGTGCGTCCGCCGGCAATTCCGGCACCAGGCTCGCGAGGCAAGTGTCCTCGCCTTGGGTGAATGTCGTCTCAATCCCGGAGCCGGAATAACTCAACACCCGAACCCGGCCGTTTTGCTCGCGCGTCAGCCGTTCGGCGGCGCGGGAGAGGTCGAGCTTGATCACCTCGGACGGGCAGGAGCCGACCAGGAAAAGCGTCCGGATATCGGGCCGACGCTCCAGGAGCCGCGCAACGGCCGCGTCCAGCTCGTCATTGGCATCCGCGAGCCCCGCCAAGTCCTTCTCCTCCAGGATCGCGGTCGCGAAGCGCGGCTCGGCGAAGATCATCACCCCTGCCGCCGATTGCAGCAGATGCGCGCAGGTTCGCGAGCCGACGACCAGGAAAAACGCGTCCTGGATCTTGCGGTGGAGCCAGATGATGCCGGTGAGCCCGCAGAACACCTCGTGCTGCCCGCGCTCCTTGATCACGGGCGCGTCAAGACACCCACGGGCGCCGGGACGGGGGGCGCCGGGACGGGTGCCTACCGCCTCGGTCACGCGAGCACCTCCCGCTGCGCCGTCGCAGCGCCAGCGCCTTGCAGGCGCGCGGCCCGGAGCTTCAGGAGAAACTGAGCGGCGTTGATCACATAGGCCGCATAAGCCGCCAGTGCGACCCACATCTCCGCCCGCGGACCGTAGCCGCCGTCGATCAGCATCCAGACATAAGCGAGATGCAGCGCGATCACGCCGAAACTCACCACGTCTTCCCAGAAGAAGGCGGGCGCGAACAGATACTGCCCGAAGACCACTTTCTCCCAGATCGCGCCGGTTACCATGATGGTGAGCAGGACCAGGGTCTTGACGACGATGGAGACAGTGGCGGCCTCGTAGCCGGCGCCTGCGACCAGATACCGGGCGACCAGGACGAGGCTCACGAGGAAGACGAGAAACTGCAGCGGGGCGAGCACCCCCTGAACGGTTGTCCAGATGGTAGCGTCCCGGCGGGCGCGCTGCGCCGGGGTGTAGAGCGGCTGCGAGGGCCGCGGGCCATGCCCTTGATCGCCCAGCCCTTGGTTTCGGTCGCGACGGGACAATTGCGCCTCCTTCCGCGTCAGTTCCTCCCAATGCGAAAGACGGTAGCCCCGGCCGCGGTGTGTGTCAACTTTGATTTACGCAAGCTGTGCTGACAGTCACCGCCCCGCTCATATGCCGAATGGAATGCGTCGGCGCGTCGCACACCCCCGCGACAGATGCGCCCAACCGCAAGGCTCCCATCGGCCGGTCGGGTACAAAGCGAAAAATTTACCCTGGAAATCAACGCTGTTTTCGCTGTTGCCGCCCAAGGTGAAGATGTCAGGAGCCTTCCCGACTCGGTTTTCCGGTGCCCTGCGGCAACGACGCCGCCGGTGGCGGCAGGCCCGATGTGCCGGGGTCCCGGTCGAAGCCAGACGTCAAGGCAAATTGACATTCGTGTTCAAGGGTGCTCTGATCATCCTACGGACGACGGCAAATCGCCCTCCCCCGGCGCCGACGATCGAAGAAGGCAAACGAGATGGACGGTCACGTGAAAAGCTCGACCTTGCAGATGTCCGGAAGCCAGCATGGGTCCGGATCGTCGGTCGATGCGCCGTCCCTGTCTTGCACCGCGCCGGGGCTGCGCCTGTTGATCGATGCGGTCGAATCAGAGGTGATCCCGCGCCTATTGCTGTCGCGCAGCCGGGGCGAGGCCGCGGCGCTCCGCCCTGGGATGACCGATATCGAGCGCCTCTGCGGCTTCGCCTTGGACCGCGACACCCGAAGCGCGATCGACTACATCAACCAACTCGTTAAATCCGGCGTGGGCCAGGAGGCGGTCTATCTCGATCTTCTCGGTCCCGCTGCGCGCCTGCTCGGCGAGATGTGGGAGCAGGACCGGGTGAGCTTCGTAGACGTCACCGTCGGGCTCTGCACCCTGCACCAAATCCTGTTCCGCCTGGCGATCGAGGACGATCTCGCTAATCCCGACCTACCGCCCCACGGCGCGGCCCTGTTCTGCCCCGTCCCAGGCGAGACCCATGTCTTCGGTACGCTGATCGTCGCCAAACTCTTCGCCCGCGCCGGCTGGGATTGCTGGACCGAGCTCAACGCCCCGGCCGACGAGATCACCGCGCTCCATACTGCCAACCGCTTCGATCTGATCGGCTTTTCGATGAGCTGCGAGCGCCACGCGTCAAGCTTGCGGCGGCTGATCGCCGAGCTTCGCGCCGTCGATGCGCCGCGGCCCAAGATCATCGTCGGCGGCACGGCCTTTCAACGCGACCCCGGTCTGGCCGAAGCTGTCGGGGCCGACGGGCTGGCCGAAGGCCCCGCCGAAGCGATCCGGCTCGCGGAAACCGCGCTTGACAAGGCTCCCAGCGATGACCAATAGCCGTGCACATGCTCGACTCCGTACAGTCGCACGAGCGGGGTAGGTAAGACATGCTCTCCCGCCCGTCCTCAACCCAGTTCTCGAAACCCGAGGACTATCTCGCCGCCGCAGACCCGGCGATGGTCGGGGCCATCATCGCGTCTGCCTCGGACATCGCCTTGATCATCGATCTCGACGATACGGTGCGCGACTCCGCGGTCGGCGCTGAGGGCATCGACGGTGCTGACTTCGCTGACTGGCTTGGCCAACCCCTTGAGAACATCGTCACGGTCGAGAGCCGCCCTAAGGTGGCCGAACTCGTGGCCGCCGCCCGGCGCGGAGAGGTGCCCCGCTGGCGCGAGCTCAACCACCCCATGCCGGCAGGCGAGGACGACTTTCCGGTGCGCTACTGCGCGGTGAAGGCAGACCCGTCGGGCCGGGTGATGCTGCTGGGGCGTGACCTTCGACCGGTCGCTGCGCTTCAGCGCCGGCTTGTCGGGATCCAGCAGTCGCTCGACCGGGATTACACCCGGCTCCTGCAAATGGAGACCCGGTACAGGCTGCTTTTCCAGAGCGCGACCGAAGCCTTTCTGATCGTCGACAGCGCCACCGCCCGGATCATCGAGGTCAACGCCGCGACGGCGCAGCTCTTCGGCCAAAGCGCCGACGAGATCGCTCGCAAGAAATTCCCCACCGGCTTCGACGCGGCGTCGACTAAGGCACTCAGCGCCGCCATCGCTGCGGTGCGCGCGAGCGGCCGTCCGGAGACGCTGTCCGTCACCCTTGCCGAGGGCGGGCCCGCGGTCGATGCCTTTCTCTCGCTCTACCGCGTTGAGAACGGCAAGCATCTTCTCATTCGTCTCTCGCCAGCCACGCTCAAGAGCCTCAGCACCACCGAAACGGAGGCGCAGATCGTCGATCTGTTCCGTCGCGCCTGCGAGGCAATCGTGCTGACAGACTCCGAGGCGCGAATCGAGTGGGCGAACGACGCTTTCCTCGACCTCGTTCAGGTGGCGGTCGAGACGCAGGTGGTGGGCGAGCGCCTGGACACCTACTTCACCCGTCCCGGCATCGATCTGCCGCTGATCCTGTCCAACACCCGCGAAAGCGGTCGGCTGCGTTTTTACGCCACCAGCCTGTCCGGACAGCATGGGATCGCCAGCGATGTGGAAGTCTCCGGCGTAAGCCTGAGCGACGGAGGGCGCGACGGCTTCGGCTTCATCTTCCGGAACGCGGCCTTGCGACCGGTCAGCAGCGCGGCGTCGCAAAGCCCGCTGCCGCGCTCGCCGGAACAGCTGACCGAACTCATCGGCCGGGTGCCGCTCAAAGATCTCGTGCGCGAGACGGTGGACGTGATCGAGCGGCTTTGCATCGAGGCCGCGCTTCGAATGACCGACGACAACCGCGCCTCCGCCGCCGACCTCCTCGGCCTCTCCCGCCAGAGCCTCTACGTCAAGCTCCGGCGCTACGGCCTCTCCGAGCCGTCGGGCGACGACGGCTGAGGCCCCCGCGCGCCGCTCATGCGGCTGGGTGTGGTCGAGGCGCGCAGTCTGCACTTTTTCTTTGGACCCCACCCGAGTGTCATGTTTAATTGACGCATGAGCGTCAACCAAACCACCACTGCGCGAAACAAGCCCCATCCGGGTCCGGGGCCCGCCCCCGATCCAGCCGCCGTCCTTGAGCTGCTGAAGCCGGTGACGTGGTTTCCGCCTATGTGGGCTTTCGGCTGCGGCGTGATCTCCGCGGGCACCGGGCTGGCTGAGCGCTGGCCGTTGGCGATCCTCGGCATCGTCCTCGCCGGGCCCTTGGTCTGCGCGATGAGCCAGGCGGCCAACGACTGGTATGACCGCCATGTGGACGCAATCAACGAGCCCCAGCGCCCGATCCCCTCTGGCCGCATCCCCGGCACCTGGGGCTTTCGCATCGCCCTCTTCTGGACCGCGGTCTCGCTGGCCGTCGCCACGCTCCTCGGCCCCTGGGGCTTCGCTGCCGCGCTGGTCGCAATCATCGCCGCTTGGGCCTATTCCGCGCCACCGATCCGGCTGAAGTCCAACGGTTGGCTGAGCTGCCTCGTCTGCGGGCTGTCCTACGAGACGCTGCCCTGGATAACCGGGGCCGTGGTGATGACCCAAAGCGCCCCGGCATGGGAGGTCGTCGTCATCGCCACACTCTACGGCCTCGGCGCCCACGGCATCATGGTGCTCAACGACTTCAAGGCAATCGAGGGGGACCGCCGACTGGGCTTGCGCTCGCTCCCGGTGATCCTAGGCCCTGCCCGGGCCGCACGCTTGGCTTGCTGGGTGATGTTCCTGCCGCAACTGCTGGTCGTTGCGCTCTTGGCGGTCTGGGCTGCGCCGATCAGTGCCGCGATCGTCGCGCTGCTGCTTGCGCTGCAACTCCTCGCAATGCGGCGGTTGCTGCAAGACCCGGAAGGCCGTGCGCCTTGGTACAATGCGACGGGCGTCCTGCTCTATGTGCTCGGCATGCTGGTCTCTGCCATCGCGCTCGGCGGCCTCGTCACCGGAGACACCCCATGATAGCCGCTCAGCCCCGCGCACCGCTCTCTTGGGGCGGGATCGTCCGCCTCGGCCTCGTGCAAACGGCACTCGGCTCGGTGGTGGTGATGACCAATGCCACGCTCAATCGGATTATGGTGGTCGAGCTCGGCCTCGCGGCGCTGGTCCCGGGGCTGCTGCTGGGGATCTACTACGCCCTCGAGACGCTGCGCCCGCGCTGGGGGTATGGCGGCGACCGCACGGGCCGACGCACGCCCTGGATCCTCAGCGGCATCGCCCTGCTCTCCGTCTCGGGCGTGGTGGCGGCGGCGAGCACCTGGGTCATGCAATCCCATCTCTGGGCGGGGCTCGGGCTCGCGGCCATCGCTTATGCGGCAATCGGGGTCGGCGTCGGTATCGCCGGAACCTCGGTGCTCACACTCCTCGCCACCTCGGTCGCCCCGGGCCGCCGCGCTGCCGCGGGGGCGATCGTCTTTCTGATGATGATCGGCGGGATCGCGGTGACGGCGGGCGTCGCTGGTCAATTCCTCGACCCGTTCTCCTTCACGCGCCTGCTCGAGGTTGCCGCCGTCGTCGCTTGCGTTGCGGTCGCGCTGGCGGTCTTCGGTGTCCTCGGCATCGAACGGGGTCGGACCACGCCGCCTGAGACGCGGCCCCAGACCCCCTTCCTGCAGACCCTCGCCGAAGTCTGGGCCGACCGAGAGGCGCGGATGCTGGGCTATTTCGTCTTCGCCTCCATGCTGGCCTTCAACATGCAAGACCCGATCCTCGAACCCTTCGCCGGCAAGGTCTTCGCAATGAGCGTGGGCGAGACCACCACCCTCTCCTCGATCCAGCATCAGGGCGTCTTCCTCGGCATGCTGACCGCCGCCATCGCTTGTTCCGGCTTCGGGATCGGCACCATGCGCGGCTGGATTCTCGCCGGCTGCACCCTCTCCGCCGCCGCCCTCGTCGCCCTTGCCGGCGTCGCGGTCCAAGGCCCCGGCGCGCCGCTCACAGCGGTGGTCTTCACGCTCGGCCTCGGCAACGGGATGTTCACCGCGACCGCGATCGGCCAGATGTTCGCCTCCGCCTCCCACGCGCCCGGCCGCGAGGGCACGCGCATCGGCTTCTGGGGCGCGGCTCAGGGGATCGCCTTCGGCCTCGGCATCCTCGTGGGCGCCGGCACCGCTGATCTGGCCCATCTCATCCTCAGCGCGTCCGGCCCGGCCTATGCCAGCGTCTTCCTCATCGAGGGCGCGCTGTTCCTCGTCGCGGCTGGGCTCGCCACCCGCCTCGCTCTGCCAAGCCGCGCGCAAGCCCGGCCCGCTGCCGCCCTCATGCCAGGAGAATAACCCCATGAAGGACACCCGCCTCCAGGAATTCGACGTCATCGTGGTGGGCGGGGGCCCCGCCGGCGCCACCGCCGCCGAGGAGCTCGCCAGCACCGGCCACAGCGTCATGCTGCTCGACAGAGCGGGCCGGATCAAACCCTGCGGCGGCGCCGTGCCGCCGCGGCTGATCCGCGACTTCCGCATCCCCGACAGCCAGCTCGTCGCCAAAATCCGCAAAGCCCGCATGATCTCGCCCAAGGGCAAGCATGTCGATATCCCCATAGAGAACGGCTATGTGGGGATGGTCGACCGTGAGAATTTCGACGAGTTCCTGCGCCTGCGCGCCGCCGAGGCGGGGGCCGAGCGGGTCACCGGGACCTTCGAGGCAGTCGAGCACGCCGATGACGGGCTGACACTGGTGCGCTGGCGCGAGGGCGGTCAGACGCGCCGCGCCGCCACGCGCCTCGTGATCGGAGCCGATGGCGCGCGCTCCAATGTTGCCCGCCAATGCGTCCCAGGCGGCGATAGTATCCCTTACGTTATCGCCTATCACGAGATCGTCCGCTCACCTGAAGAGAATTGGGATCCCCAGCGCTGCGACGTGATCTATGACGGCCGCATCAGCCCGGACTTCTACGGCTGGGTGTTCCCCCACGGCCCCTGTTCGTCGGTCGGGATGGGGACCGAGCTGCGCGGCTTCGACCTCAAACGGGCCACAGCCGACCTCCGCGCCGCCTCCGGGCTCGCCGAGGCCGAAACACTCCGCACAGAGGGTGCGCCGATCCCGCTTAAGCCCCTCAAACGCTGGGACAACGGGCGCGACGTGGTGCTCGCCGGCGATGCGGCGGGCGTCGTGGCCCCGGCCTCGGGCGAGGGGATCTACTACGCCATGCTCGGCGGCCAACTCGCGGCGGAAGCCTGTGCGCAGTGCCTCGCCACAGGCGATGTCCGCGCCCTGCGCTCCGCCCGAAAAGCCTTTATGCGCGAGCATGGCCGTGTCTTCTGGGTCCTCGGAATCTTGCAGAAGTATTGGTATAAGAACGACAAACGCCGGGAGAGCTTTGTCAAAATTTGCGAAGACAAGGACGTCCAGCGCCTTACCTTCGAGGCGTATATGAACAAGAAGTTGGTGCGCAAGAAGCCGATGGCCCATGTGCGGATCTTCTTCAAGGACCTGGCCCATCTGATGGGCCTGGCCCGCACCTGACGCCGCGGGGGTGTAAGGCACGGTTGACAGGCCGCGGGAGGGGGGTAAGGCTCAAGCCCGCACGCCCATCCGGAGGTCCCCAATGTCCCGAGCCTTCCCCTTCACAGCGATCGTCGGCCAGGCGGAGATCAAGGAAGCGCTGCTCATCGCCGCTGTCGATCAAAGCGTCGGCGGCGTGCTTGCCTTCGGCGACCGGGGGACGGGGAAATCAACCGCGGTCCGCGCGCTGGCCGCGCTCCTGCCCGAAATCGAGGTCCGCGCCGGTTGCCCTTTCGGCTGCCCACCTGACCGCGCCGCCGGCCTGTGCCCCGCCTGCGAAGAGGCCGAGACGATCCGCGTGCCCGCTCCGGTCGTCGACCTGCCCCTCGGCGCAACGGAAGACCGTGTTGTCGGCAGCCTCGATCTGGAGCGCGCCCTCACCCGCGGGGAGAAGCATTTCGAGCCGGGGCTTCTGGCCAAGGCGCATCGGGGGTTTCTTTACATCGACGAGGTGAACCTCCTCGAAGACCATCTGGTGGATCTGCTGCTGGACGTGGCCGCCTCGGGCGAGAATGTCGTCGAGCGCGAGGGCCTCTCGGTCCGCCACCCGGCGCGCTTCGTCATCGTCGGCAGCGGCAACCCCGAGGAGGGCGAACTCCGGCCCCAGTTGCTCGACCGCTTCGGGCTGTCCGTGGAGGTCGCCACCCCCCGGGAGGTCAAGGACCGCATCGAGGTGGTGAAGCGACGCGACGCCTTCGAGCGCGACCCCGACGGCTTCGCCGAGACTTGGGCAGAGGCGCAAACAGCGCTGCGGGACAGGATAGTCGCCGCCCGCGCACGCCTTTCCACCGTCGAGGTGCCGGAGGCCGTCCTCGAGGCTGCCGCCGCGCTATGCATTGCGCTTGGCACCGACGGGCTCCGCGGCGAGCTTACCGTGATGCGCGCCGCCCGCGCCGTCGCTGCCCTGGAGGACCGGGACGCCGCGACCCGCGCGGATCTCCGTCGGGTTGCGCCGATGGCGCTCGGCCACAGGCTGCGCCGTGACCCGCTCGACGAGGCAGGCTCCCGGGCGCGGCTCGACCGGGCGATCGCCGAGCTCGACGCGCTGCGGGATCCCGACGAGACCGGCGCCTCCGTAGAGGCCGCCCTTTGAGCGATCCGGCTCAGGCTTGGCGGGATGCGGGCCTCGCGGCAGCACTGCTGGCGATCGACCCGGTCGGGCTGGGCGGGGTCGCCCTGCGCGCTCGGCACGGGCCGGCCCGTGATGCCTGGCTAGCCGCCTTCACCGACATGCTGCCCGCCGGCGTACCGTGCCGCCGCCTGCCCCCGACTGCGGACGACCACCGGCTCCTCGGCGGGCTCGACCTGACCGCAACCCTTGCAACTGGGCGCCCCCTCGCCGCAAAAGGGCTGCTGGCGGAGACCGATGGCGGGGTGCTGGTGCTGCCCATGGCCGAGCGCGCGCTCCCGGGGCTCGTCGCGCGCCTCGCTTCGGCGCTCGATACCGGAACCGTACACACCGAACGCGACGGGCTCTCGCTCCGCGCGCCGGCGCGCCTGGGGCTCGTGGCCCTCGATGAAGGCGCTGAGCCGGAGGACCGGCTCGACGGCGCCTTGGCGGACCGACTGGCCTTCGCGGTGGATCTCTCCCACGTGCCCGCGCGCCCAGAGCCCGTGCCCTTCGCCCGCGCGGATGTCGTCGCGGCCCGGGCAACGCTCGCCGGGGTCGACCTGGGCGAAGACGCGGCCGCCGCACTCGCAGGTGCCGCAACAGCCTTCGGCATCGGATCGCTCCGGGCGCCGATCTTCGCGCTGCGGGCTGCGCGAGCCGTGCACGCGCTTTTCGGCGCGCGGTTGACGGCGCAAGCGGCGCTCGAGCTTGCGGCGCGGCTGGTTCTCGCACCCCGGGCAACCCGCCTGCCCGCGGAGCCCGAAAGCGAGCCGGAGCAGCCACCGGACGCCCCGCCCCCACCCGAAGAAAATGAGGGGCCGGACGATGCTCCGACAGCGGGGCCTCAGGAGGCGCTGGCCGATCAGGTACTCGAAGCGGTCCGCGCCGCCCTGCCCCCCGATCTTCTGGCCAGCCTCGCCGGCCGCACAGCCCCCCGAGCCGATCCCCCCCTCGGCCGTGCGGGAGCGGAACGTCCGGCGCCCGACGGGGGGCGCCCACTTGGATCGCGACCGGGACGCATCGGCCGGGGCCGCATCGACATCGTCGCGACCCTCACCGCCGCCGCCCCCTGGCAACCGCTTCGCCGTCGGCAAGCCGGGCTCTCGGCACCCGCCCTCGCGATCCGCCCAGAGGACATCCGGGTCAAGGTGCTGAAGCGCCACAGCGCCACAGCGAGCATCTTCGTGGTCGACGCCTCCGGCTCGGCCGCGGTCGCCCGGCTCGCCGAGGCAAAAGGCGCCGTCGAGTTCCTGCTGGCGGAAGCCTATGTGCGGCGCGACCAGGTAGCGCTCGTCGCGTTCCGCGGCGCCACCGCGGAGCTCCTTCTGCCGCCAACCGCAGCGCCGGCACTGGCCAAGAAGCGGCTCGCGGCGCTGCCAGGCGGAGGGGGCACACCGCTCGCAGCCGGACTTGCTGCTGGCCTGAGCCTCGCGGAGAAGCTCGCCGGGGGCGGGGTGGTGCCCCAGCTTCTCGTGCTGACCGATGGCCGGGCGAATATCGACCTCGCCGGGCAACCGGGTCGGGGACGGGCTGCAGAGGACGCCGAGGAGATCGCCAAAGCTTGCCGCCGCGCCGGGCTTTCGGCGCTCGTCATCGATGTCGGCGCCCGCCCGCGAACCGAGGCCAGGCAGCTCGCCGAAGTTCTCGGGGCCCGATATCTCCCCCTGCCCAAGGCGGATGCGGCGCTGATCTCCCAAGCGGCGAAGATGGGTCCAGGACCGTGAGCCTGGGCGTCTCGCCGCCACGGGCCGGGCGCCTCGATTGGGCGGTCGACGGTCGCCATTGGCCCCACCGAGAGACGAGCCGCTTCATCCGCGCCGGCGGGGTCGACTGGCACGTTCAGGTGATCGGCCAAGGCCCGCCAGTCCTGGCGCTGCATGGCGCCGGAGCAGCCAGCCACTCTTGGGCCGACCTGGCCACCGCCCTCTCGGGGCGGTTCAGCGTGATCGTCCCGGACCTGCCGGGCCACGGCTTCTCAGCACCCGCTCCCGGCCACGCCTTGCCCTTGGCCGACGCCGCAAGGGCGGTGGCCGCGCTTCTTGCCGCTCTCGGCACGCAACCGCGGCTCGCGATCGGCCACTCGGCGGGGGCGGCCATCCTGGCGCGGATGTCTCTCGACGCGCGCCCCGAGACCACGGCGCTCGACGGCATCGTGGGGGTCAACGCGGCGCTGGTGCCGTTCCGTGGGGTGCCGGGGCTGGTGCTGCCGGTGATGGCGCGGCTGCTGCACTGGAACCCGCTGGCAGCCCCCCTGCTCGCCACCGCCGCCATCGACCCCAACGCCGTGCCCGGGATGATCCGTGGTACCGGCTCGCGGATCGGGGCAGAGGGACTTGCGCTCTACCGTCGGCTGTTCCGCGCGCCGTCCCATGTGGCGGGAACGCTGGCGATGATCGCCAATTGGGACCTCGCGCCGCTGCTCGCCGACCTGCCCCGGCTTCGGCCGCCGCTCCTGCTCATCAGCGGCAGCCGGGACCTTGCGGTGCCGCCGCGCCAGGCCCGGGAAATCGCGGCCCGCCTGCCCTCTGCCAAAATCGTCGGCCTGGAAGGGCTTGGCCATCTGGCCCATGAGGAGGCACCGGAACAAGTGGCCCATCAGATCCGCATCTTCGCCGACCGCCTCGGCCTCTGACCCCGTCGCACGACGAAAAAAGCCGCCCCGGCGTTGAACCGGAGCGGCTTGTCTTTCTTTTTATGCCTCGATCGGCTTAGCGGGCGCCCAGGATCTGGGCCGCGGCGTGCTCGACATTCTCCATGAACGGGCCGTCGCGGCGGGCTTGCTGGCCGTCATACGCCGGCACACCGGTGGTCTTCAGCTCCGGCCATGGGCCGAGCATCGACACCCCATAGAGCGGCTTTGCAACGCCCTGGTGGCAGGTGGTGCAATTGGCTTTCGGGGCATCGCCAGTGGGTCCGAGCCGGCTCGGCGGGTAGACGTCGAGGTTATGCATGTAGTTGCGGTTCACATCCCGCAGCATCCGGATCGCGTACCAGGCCACGGCCCGCGTCGGGGGCGACTGGTCCCATTGGTTCCAGGCACGGCTGTTGTGGCAGTAAGTGCAGTTAACCCCGAGCGAGGACGAGAAGTGGAACATCAGACCGTAAGTCCACTCGGTGTCCTGGATCGAGGGGTGACCCTCGGCCGGATTGCCCGGCACCCTGGGGAAGTTATCGCCGACCCGGATCTCACGGCCCTCGAGGAGGAACGCAGTGAGCGGATCGCCCGGCAGCGAGCTGTAGCCGACCGTCGCATCCGACCGGTTCTGCAGCATCGTGTTGTCGCCGAGCATCGCCGAGCCCCGCGGCCGCGGCTCTTCGTAGAAGTGGAACTGCGGCACCGGGTTGCCGCGGTGGCAGGTGTAGCAGGTCACCCCGGTGTCCTGCACGTGGGACGACCAGTTTTCGTTGATGTGCTGGGTCATCTGGATCATGCGCCGCGAAACGTGCTTGGTGTAGAGCCGTTCGTCCGCGAAGTTGATGACGCCGTCTTCGTCCTGGTAATGGCAGTAGGAGCAGTCCGGTTGGTCCGGGCTGACCCACTGGGTCATCGCCGCCATCAGGCGGGTGAAGTTGGCCTCGGTGAGATTGCCGAGGACCTTGACGTTCTCGTAGTAGTCGAGGTCCTTCATCAGCGGCTCGTCGGCCTCGGGCACGATCGGGTCGCCGGCCTCGTTCTCCGGAATTTCGTTCAGCGGGGCGAGCAGGGCAATGTCCTCCTCGGGCACGAACTGAACCATGCCGACCCCGCGGAAGCCGGTCTGCTCCTGCTCCGTCTGGATCGGCCAGACCAGCCAGATCACGAAAAAGGCAGCAAAGGCGGCTCCGGGGATCAGGGCGCCCACGACAACATCGGGGCTCCAGAGCTTGCCGGTCCGGCGCTCCGGCTGAGGCGCCGGTTTGGCGCCCAGCTCGTCTTCCGGCGGATTGGTGTTGTCGTCGGTCATTCCATCCCTCCAGCGTTCGCAGCCGCTTCAGCCGCCTGGCCCTCAGGGGTCAGGAGCGGATCAGGCACCTGCTGCCAGTAATCCGGATAGGGCGGCGCGAAGTGGTGTTCCACGGCCCAGAGATACCAGTTGTCCACCACGGTTCCGGTCAGCAGGATGCCGATGCCGCCGGTGATCGGGGTCAGCACGGCGAACCACCAGGCCCAGCGGTGGATGCCCTCCATCGTGGCATTGAAGCCCATGGTCCAGCGCCAGAACAGCGCCGCCCGCTCGGTCGCGGTGCCGCGGTCGGTGATCTGCTCGATCTCGCGGTCGCCGCCCAGGCGCGTGACCGAGAGAATGGTGGCCCCGTGCATCGCGAACAGGAGCGTCGAGCCGTAGAGGAAGACGATCGAGAGCGCGTGGAACGGATTGTAGAAGAGGTTGCCGTAGCGGATCGAGAACGCGGCCGTCCAGTCGAGATGGGGGAAGATGCCGTAGGGCACCGCCTCCGACCAAGACCCCATCAGCACCGGGCGGAAGAGGCCGAGCACGAGGAAAAGCCAGATCGCGGCAGCAAAGGCATAGGCCACATGCAGCCCCATCCCGAGCGCGATCGCCCGTTTATAGGTCCGCACCCACCAGAAGCTCACCGAAATCAGCAGGAAGAACGAGGCGATGATGTACCAGCCGCCTTCGTTGAGCGGGGGCATGGAGAGCCCATGCTCCGGCGCAGGCGGCTCGAGCGCCAGCCAGAACAGCTGACGGATGAACTCCGCGATGTTCCAGTCCACCTGGGCCAGCATATTGAAGCCGATGATGTTGAACCACAGCGTGCCGGTGACAATCGAGATCACGCCGTAAAAGCCCAGATGAATCGGCCCGAGCTGAGCGTTGCCGATCCAGCCGAGAAGCCGGTTGAAGCTCATGCCCGAGGAGCGCTCGCCCTCGAGCACCGGCCCACCGGCGCCGACCTCGAGAGGCCCGCGCACCTGAACCTGAGTGAAGATGTTGGTGTATTCGGTCATGGTTCCCTAGCCCCTCAGTTCACCTGGCCCCAGATCGGGAGCTCGAGCCACCAGTTCCACCATTCCGGCCAGCCACGGGTCCAATAAGGCCCCGAAATGATGATGCAGACCGCCGACCAGAAGCCCGCGTTGAGCGCGAGCAGCAGGCCGAGCCGGTGGATGCCCAGCGTTCCGACCGAATAGCCGATGAAGTCGCGGAAAAAGGTGTCCTCGTGCTCCGGCTGTTTGACTTCTTCACCCTTTTGGGGGTTCGTCGAGGACAAGATCAGCCCGCCGTGGAGTGCCAGAGCCAGCGTTGTGGTGAAGAAGAAGGTCACCGCAAGCATGTGCGCCGGATTGTAGTGGAAGTGCAGATACTGGTAGCCGACATTCGACACCCAGTCGAGATGGCTGAAGATGCCATAGGGGAAGCCGTGTCCCCAAGCGCCCAACAAGAGCGGGCGGAAGACCACGAGGGTCGAATAGGCCAAAATCGCGACGCCGAAAGCGATCGGCACATGATAGCCGATGCCGAGCTTGCGGCAGATCTCGACCTCGCGCAGCGCCCAGGAGATGAACGCGCCGTGGGCGCAGATCGTGATGATCTGCCAGAGCCCGCCCTCGAGGAGCGGGGCAGCGCCAAGCCCATAAGAGAGGTCGGGCGGCGCGATGTTGATGAGCCAAGGGTTCCAGGTCGGCCCTTGCGAGGCGCCCCAGAAGATCAGGATGGTTCCGAGGGCAGCGAAGAAGATCGAGGTCACGCCGAAGAAGCCGACGTAGAAGGGTCCGACCCAGAAGTCGAACAGATCCCCGCCGATCAGCGTCCCGCCGCGAACCCGGTATTTTCTCTCGAAGCTGAGCAATGCCATGTTGTGTCTCCTCTCGACGGACGGCCGCCGGTGCGGTCGGTCGAAGTCGGCAGCGAACAGGCATCGGGCGAAGCGAGGCCCCGCCCGATGCGGTTGTCGCTTACTCCGACGCCTCGACCGGGACGGTCGCCGCCGGTTTGCCTTCGAACCAGTTGAAGCGGTCGGTCGACAACAGGACGAGGTGAATCATCGCCGCCAGCAGGAACAGAAAGACGCCCTGCACGACGAAGACTTGGCGCGGATCGAAGACGAGCCAGATTTTGTAGAACTTGTCCATCATGGAGTTCATCTCCTTCACCCGATGAGTTGGATGGCAGCCTTGGCGACCTCGATGACACCCTCAGCGGACGCACCGGTGTAACCGTCCGGTCCAGGGAACCAGGGACGCCACAGCCAGACCAGAAAGTGAGCGACAACAGCCACACCGGTGAAGACGACGAGCCCGCGCATGTAGATCTCATGCAGCTCTTTCGCCTGGTCGTCGGTGAGGCCCGTCAAGGAATATTCTTCAGCCATAAGCTTTTCCTCCTTGTGGGTTACGGCCGAAACCACGGAGGTAGTCTCCGTGGCCAGTCACGCCGGAACGCCCCTCGGCCCGCCCTATGGGCAGACCTCGGAACTTCCGACTGATCCGGAACGGGTGGGCTCGCACCCCCCGCGCCGAATTCGCGACGGCGTCTCCTCACCCCATGAAGAGGTAAGGGATCACCGTATCGGTAAGCGCGCGCGCCTCGGCGACGACCGAGCGCGCAGGGTCCGCTTTCTCCGCGACGCCGCTGAGCGCGCGGGGGAACAGGCGCCCGCACAGGGCAATCGGCAGCGCCACAGCGAAGACGATCGCGAAGTAGAAGCGGTATTCACCCGGCTTCTTGCGGCTGGCCCGGCTGGTGCCGAGCGCTGGAACCTGGCCGAGGGTGTGCGTGGCATCGAGCATGGGTCTCTCCTTCAGGTGACTGCGCCCCAGGAATGGTCTCGCCAGGGCGGGCGCTGCGTGGATCGGGGTCAGAGGGCGCATCATGCGGCACGCCCCCGGTTCTGGTGGGCGAGCGCGAGACGGGCCGCCGTCACGCTGTCTTCGCCGACGGCCAGCGCGGCCGCCTCAGCGGCGTCGCGCAGGCCCTTGGCGGCGGAAATCCGGGTGAGCACGGGCTCGCGCGCGACGAGGTCTTCGAGCAGCCGCTCGGCTTCGGCGTCCCAGGGCAGATGGGCGCGCAGCTTGGCCGGGGTGGCGGCCGCATCGTCGAGCTTGGTGGCGAGCGGGAGGATGTGAAACAGCGCATCGAAGAGCGCGTTGCACACCTCCTGGACCAGATAGGTCGCGCCCGCATAGCCCATGAAAGGAGTGCCGGTGGCGCGCCGGATGATGGCGCCCGGGAAGGAGGCGGGGATATAGGCCGCGCGACCCCCGGCTTCCGCCAGATACATTCGCTCGTTGTAAGAGCCGAAGAGCACGAGCGGGGTCTCTTCGTGGACGAGCCGACGCACCTCCGCATTGTCGGTCTTGGCGCCTGCACACCGGGACACCGCAAATTTGCAGGGCATCCCGAGATCGCCTTCGAGGAAGTTCTTCAGGCCGCGGGCATAGGTCTCCGAGGCGACGACCCCGAAAGACGCGGTGGCGTAGAAGTCTTGCGTCACCGAGCGCCAGAGATCCCACAGCGGCTTGATCGTGGTGTGCTTCTCGCGCGCGATGAAGGGCTGGGGGTCGAGGTCCAGAAGCTCGCCCAGCGTCTCGAGGAAGCGCGTGGTCGAGGTGAGCCCGACCGGCGCCTGGAGATAGGGCTTCTCCAGCGCCTCGCAGAGCCCGCGACCGAACTCGCGATACATGCAGATATTCACATCCGCATCGACCAGCCGATGGATGTCGGCCAGATGGCTCCCCAGCGGGAACACCATATTGACCTCGGCGCCGATCCCTTCGACGAGGCGGCGGATCTCCGCGAGGTCCGAGGGTTGGTTGAACGTGCCATACATCGGCCCGATGATGTTGACCCTGGGCTTGGCGCCCTCATCCCGGGGCCGCGCTTTGGGCATCTTACCGCGCGAGGCGGCGAACTCGGTCCAAAGCCAGGTGAGCGCCCGGTCGGCCGACTGCCACTGGTCCTCGTCGATGGTGCGCGGCAGGAAGCGCAGGATCCCGGTGCCTTCGGGGGTGACGCCGCCGCCGATCATCTCGGCGATGGAGCCGGTGACGACGACCGCGGGCAGCGCAGGGTCGAGCGTCTCATGGGCGCGCTTCATGGCGCCCTCGGTGCCCTCGCGGCCGAGTTCCTCCTCGGCAAGCCCGGTGACAACGATGGGCAACTCATGCGGCGGCAGCGCGTCGGTGTAGTGGAGCACGGAGGTGACCGGCAGGTTCTCGCAGCCCACGGGGCCGTCGATCACCACCTGGAGCCCCTTGATCGCCGTGAAAGCGTAGACGGAGCCCCAGTAGCCGCCAGCGCGGTCATGATCGAGAACGAGCATCATTTGCCTCCCTTGTCGGCGGGCATCAGATCATCTCCTCGCGCTGGGCCCGCTTCTTGGCGTTCTCCAGTTTCTTGGCGTAACGGGCGCGGAACTCGGGCCGGCGCACCGGGTCGCCCTCCCAAACGCCTGCGGTCTCGCCCTCGCCGACGCCCGCGAAGAAGGCGGTCATGAAGTCCATCCGCGCCTTGGAGGCGATGGCCCCGTTGACCACTTCGGCCAGCGACCCGGCACCGGCGGGGCCCATCAGCGGACGCGCCGAGATGAGGTTGGTGAAGTAGAGCGCGGGGCGGCCCGACTGCTTGGCGGCCTGCACGACGGGCGTGGTGCCGATCGCAAGGTCCGGGTCGAAGGCCTCCATCGCCGCAAGATCGTCCTCGAGCGAGGCGCGGAAGCGGATCTCCACACCGCGGGCCTCAAGCCAGTCGCGGTCCGCAGCCGACCAGGGGGTCTTCGGGCAAGCCGTGCCGACATAGCGAACATCCGCACCCGACTCGACGAGAAGCCGCGCCACCAGAAGCTCCGAGCCCTCGTAGCCGGAGAGCGTGATCCGCCCTTGGATCGGGCTGCCGGCGAGGGCCGCCCCGATGGCGCCGCCCATGGCGTTCTTCGCCGCATCGATCCGCTCGCGCGCGACACCGGCCGATGTGCCGACAGCCTCGAGCCAGTCCATCGTGCCGTCACGGCCCACAGGCGCCGAACCGACCACCGGCCGCCCGGCCGCCTGAAACTCCCGCACCGAGGCGGTGTAGAAGGGGTGGATCGCGGCGACGACCGCCCCGTCGAGGGCGGCATAGAGTTCGCGCCACTCCCGCGTCGGCACGGTCGGCCCCGCCGCGAGCCCCATCGGCTCGAGCATACGGGAGACGATCATCGGATCGGCGGGAAACATCTCGCCGAGAAGCGTCACCGTCGGGCGGCCGTCGCGACCGCCCTCCGGCGCTTGCACGGGGCCATTCTCGGCCTCCAACCGCGCATAATTCAGCATGGCGCCGGCGAGCACGTCCTTCGCCTCCGCATGGGTCGGCACCCCGAAGCCGGGGACGTCGATCCCGACGATGCGCACGCCGCGGATCTCTTTCGGCAAGAGGCGCAGCGGGACACCGGAGGCGGTCGGCACGCAGAGATTGGTCACCACGATCGCGTCGTAATTCTCCGGATCGGCGAGCTCGAAGACCGCGTCGCGGATGTCCTCGAAGAGCTTGCCGGTGACGAGGGTCTCGGAGCTGAAGGGCACATAGCCGACCGTGCGCCGCGCGCCGTAGAAATGGCTGGTAAAGGTCAGCCCGTAGACGCAGCAGGCGCTGCCCGAGAGAATTGTCGCGGTGCGGCGCATGCGCAGCCCCACCCGCAGCGAGCCAAAGGCCGGGCACATGGATTGCGGCTGGTCATGCGGACCCTTGGGGTAGTCGGCCGCATAACGCTCCAGGAGCCCCGCCTGGCCCGCCGCCTCGGCGGCCGCCCGCAGCTCGGCGCCGGAATGGCAGCCTTGGCCCTCTTTGGCGATGTCGATATCCCCGTCCATCGCCTTAGGCCTCGTCATAGATGACTTCGAGGGAGGCGCGCTCGACGAGGTTGCCGCCGCGCATATCCGCTGGCGTCGCGGGCTCCAGGACGATGCCGGCGCCGGTCTCCTTGCCGTCGAAAAGCGCAAGCAGCTGGTCTTGGGAGAGCGGCGTCGGGCGCTGCGGCGGGGCCTCGGCGACGTTAAGGCCAAGCTCGGCGAAGAGCGGCCCCCATTCGCCATCGGGCCGGCCGACAATCTCGTAATTGGCGGATTTCCGGCGCAGATCGTCATTGGCCGGGATCGCAGCCAGAACCGGGATGCCGGCCGCCTGGGCGAAGGCGTGGGCCTCTCCCGTCCCGTCGTCCTTGTTCACCACGAGGCCGGCGACGCCGACATTGCCGCCGAGCTTACGGAAATACTCCACCGCCGAGCAGACATTGTTCGCCACATAGAGCGACTGGAGGTCGTTGGAGCCGACGACGATGACCTTCTGGCACATGTCGCGCGCGATCGGCAGGCCGAAGCCGCCGCAGACCACGTCGCCGAGGAAGTCGAGCAGAACGTAGTCGAAATCCCAGTCGTGGAAGCCGAGCTTCTCGAGCTGCTCGAAGCCGTGGATGATCCCGCGCCCACCGCAGCCGCGCCCGACCTCAGGGCCGCCGAGCTCCATCGCATAGACCCCGTCGCGCTTGAAGCACACATCCGAGATCGAGAGCTCCTCGCCGGCGAGCTTCTTCTTGGTCGAGGTCTCGATGATGGTCGGACAGGCCTTGCCGCCGAAGAGCAGCGAGGTGGTGTCCGATTTCGGATCGCAGCCGATCAGAAGCACGCGCTTGCCCTGCTGCGCCATCATGTAGCTGAGATTGGACAACGTGAAGGACTTGCCGATGCCGCCCTTGCCGTAGATCGCGATGATCTGGGTGTCCTTGGTCGCTTCGCTCGGGACCGCATCGAGCGGGGCGTCGGCCTCGGCCTTCAGCCGCGCATAGCCGCCATCGGTCAGGATCGGGGGGTGACCGCCTTCAGGGCTCATTGGATGTCCTCCCAGTCGAGTATCATTTTGAGACAGCCCCGGTCCTCGAAGGCCTGGGCATAGGCCTCCGCCCCAGAAACGGCCCGCCCGGGCTGGGTGCTGACCCCCCCCAGCGCAACCCGGCCCACCGCGCCGAGGGCGGCGGTGGGGGG
>JBHJGY010000054.1:0-30141 GCA_050331335.1 Pikeienuella sp. | reverse complement strand
GGGCGTATTTTTTTGGCCTTGGGGGGCCGCCCCGATGGTGGGTGGCGGGCTGCCGTGGTCTCAGAAGCCGAAGCTCCACCAGCCGCGGCGTTTCGGTTTGTCCGCCCCGTCTTCGGGGCTTGCCGACGTCGGCTCATCCGCTGCGGGCTCGTGCTCGGTGTCGGCTCCCGGCTCGGCGTCGGCTCCCGGCTCGGTGGACGCGCCGGTGCTCGTTCCTGACGCCGCTGGATCCGTCGTGCCGACACTCTCCGTGCCATCGTCCGCCAAGGGCGCAGCGGCTTGCGGCGTGTCCGCGGGCGTCTCCGCTGCTGGCGCGGGCTCCGCTGCTGGCGCGGGCTCTGCTGCCGGCGCGGGCTCTGCTGCCGCGGCCGTCTCAGACGTCGCAGGGTCGGGGCTGGCTGCTGGATCAGTCACCGGCTGGTCGGGTTTCGGTTCGCCGGTTTCGGACGCCGACGCAGGCTCGATCGTCGCCGCCGCCGACGGGGTTGCGTCGAGGGCGGCGGGTGCAGTGTCCACGGCCTCGGTATCCGGCTGCTGCTCCTCGGACCCGACAGCGGGCGCGGCTGCGGCCTCGGGCCTTTCGGACGCGCTGTCTCGCCGCGTGCGACGCCCGCCGCGACTGCGCCGAGCAGGTTTCGCCGGGGCGTCTGCCACATTCCCGTCGGCTGCCTTGCTTGCCGCCTCCGCCGCGTCCGACCCGGCTTCGCCCGGCCCAGCCGATGCTTCAGCTGCTGGCGCATCGACTTGATCGGCGTTAGCCGTCCCGGCGGCCTCCGACGGTTCCGCGCCATCGCCCGCGACCGACTGATCGGCCTCCGCCTCGCCCGCGACTGACTGATCGGCCTCCGCCTCGCCCGCGACCGACTGATCGGCCTCCGCCTCGCCCTCGCCGCCGCGGGCCCGCCGCCGGCGCCCGCCGCGCTTGCCCCGCCGGCGCCGTTTGGCCTCGCCGTCATCGCCCGGCTTGTCTGCCGTCTCTCCGCCCTGGTCCCGAACGATCGGCTCAGCCTCTTGGACGGTGTCGCGCTCCGGCGTTTCCACCTCGATTTCCGGGGCGGCTGCGGCGCCGGAGGCGGTGATCACGTCGCCGGCAACCGGAGCGATCTCCTTTGCCGCGCCCTTGACCTTCTCCAGGTGATATTCTGGGCTCGTGAGCTTGTGATCGCCAAGGATGCTGATCTTGAGCCTGTGCCGTTCTTCGATGCGGGTGATATGGGCGCGTTTGGAGTTGATCAGGAAGTTCGCGATCTCCACCGGGCAGGTGACGATCACTTCGCTGACCTGGTCTCGCAGCCCCTGCTCCTCGACCTCGCGCAGGATGGCGAGTGACAGACTATCGTCCGAGCGGATCATGCCGGTGCCGTGGCAATGCGGGCAAGGCTTGGTGGAAGCCTCGAGCATCCCCGGCCGCAGCCGCTGGCGCGACATCTCCATCAGGCCGAAGCCCGAGATCCGTCCCATCTGGATGCGCGCGCGGTCGTTCTTGAGGCGATCTTTCATCCGCTTCTCGACGGCGACATTGTTGCGCCGCTCGTCCATGTCGATGAAGTCGATCACGATGAGCCCGGCAAGGTCGCGCAGGCGGAGCTGGCGCGCCACCTCGTCCGCCGCTTCGAGATTGGTCTTGAGTGCGGTGTCCTCGACGGAGCCCTCCTTGGTGGAGCGGCCGGAGTTCACGTCGATCGCCACCAGGGCCTCGGTGATCCCGATCACGATGTAGCCGCCGGAGCGCAGCTGGACCACCGGCGAGAACATCCCATTCAGATAGCTCTCCACCTGGAAGCGGATGAAGAGCGGGATCGTGTCGGCGTATTGCTTGACGTTCTTCGCATGCGACGGCGTCAGCATCTTCATATAGTCTTTTGCTTCGCGGTACCCGGTCTCGCCTTCGACCAGCACCTCCGAGATTTCCTTGGAATAGATGTCGCGGATCGAGCGCTTGATCAGCGAGCCTTCTTCGTAAATCAGGCAGGGTGCGATGGATTTGAGGGTGAGCTCGCGGATCTGCTCCCACTGGCGCAGCAGGAACTCATAGTCGCGGCGGATTTCGGGCTTGGTCCGCTCGGCGCCCGCGGTGCGCACGATCAGCCCCATCCCGCGGGGCACCTCGAAAGTCGAAACCACTTCGCGCAGGCGCTTGCGGTCGACCGCGTTGGTGATCTTGCGCGAGATACCGCCGCCACGGGCAGTGTTCGGCATCAGCACGCAGTAGCGTCCAGCGAGCGAGAGATAGGTTGTCAGCGCCGCGCCCTTGTTGCCCCGTTCCTCTTTCACGACCTGGACGAGGAGGATCTGGCGGACCTTGATGACGTCTTGGATCCGGTAGCGGCGCTTGCGGATGGTGCGCTCGCGGATCAGGTCCTCGCGCGGGTCCTCAGCACCGGCTTCCTCGATTTTCGGCTCCTCGGCGGTCTCCTGGACCTCGTCCTCCTCGGGCTCTTCCGGCTTGGACTTGCGCGCGCGGGTCCGTTTGGCGCCGCCGCGGCTGCGCTTGGCGGGCTTCGGCGCATCGCCGGCATCGCCCTGGCCGTCCTCGGAAGCGATGTCCTCGGTCAGGGTCTCGTCTTCGAGCCCGGCGGTCTCCGGCACGGCCCGGGGCGATTTGGACGGGGCGTCGGGATCGGGGTCGTCACTTGCGTCTGTGGCGTCCTCGGCGGTGCCCGACGTTACGTCCGCTGCGATTGCCGCATCTGAAAGGGACTGTGGCTCCGTGGCAGGCGAATCTGCGACCGGGGCCTGTGGGTCGTCAGCGGCTTCGGCGTCCGCCGTGGTCTCCGCCTCTGCGCCTGCCTCTGGGTCGTCAGCGGCTTCGGCGTCCGCCGGGGTCTCCGCCTCTGCGACTGCCTGTGGGTCGTCAGCGGCTTCGGCGTCCGACGGGGTCTCCGTCTCGGCTGCGACCTCGGTCCGCGCGGGATCAACGGCCGGCTCTTGCGGTGTAGATCCCGTCTCGACCGGTGGCTTCGGCGACATCTCCGCAGGTCCGGGCTCCGTGGCTGCCGGTGCGGTGTCGGGACTAAGAACTGGTTCCGCCGCCGGCGCAGCGATCTCTTGACCAGCCGCTTCCAACTCGACATCCGCCACCGGCTCTGTCGCTTTGGCCGGGGCCCGCCTCTTATCTCGAGAAGTCGGCGCCGCGGCCGCGGCCTCGATCGTCCCTGCCTCGGCTTCCGTGTGGGGCTCGGCGCCAGCGATCTCCAGCCCTTTGGGAACCGCGCCGGGCGATACCGGCTCTGCCGCTCCCGCCCCGAGATCGATGACGTCAAGCGCGCTGTCCGTGGTCGGCGCCTTAGCGGTCCGGCGGCGGCGACGGGGTTTTTTCTCCGCCTTCGCCTCTTCAGCGGGCGCGTCCGCGACCGGCTCCGCGCTTGATGTCTGGGCCTTCGCCGGGGCCTCGGGCTTCTCGTCCTTGGCCTTGCGGTTGCGGCGGTTGCGCTTCGCGGGCCGTTCTTGGTCCGCCTCTTCGCGCTCCGCCTCGGCTTGAGCCGCGCGCTCCTCCTCGGCAAGCAGCGCTTCGCGATCGGCGACGGGGATCTGGTAGTAGTCCGGGTGGATCTCCGCGAAGGCCAGGAAGCCGTGTCGGTTCCCGCCATAATCTACAAAGGCCGCCTGTAGCGATGGCTCGACCCGCGTTACCTTGGCGAGATAGATGTTCCCGGCAAGTTGGCGCTTGTTGATCGATTCGAAATCAAAGTCCTCGACCTTGTTTCCGTCGGCCACCACGACCCGGGTCTCTTCCGGGTGGGTGGCGTCGATGAGCATTTTCTTTGTCATGAAGGTCCTGTTGCCGCGCATGGCGCCCGGGCATGGCCCGGGGCGCGGTATGCGGCAGTGTGTTCGTGAGGAGGATGGCGCCGTCTGCCGCCGCTGCCAGGGCCGGTACGCGGGCCGCTATCGCAGGCTGGGGCAGTGTCGCAAAACGGGACGGCATCCCTCGGTTCCTAACGGGGCCGCCGATATCGGCGGCGAGTGGCATTCACGCGCCCACGCGCGTTGTTCCGTCCGCCGGGTCTTGGCCAGCCGCGGCGTCGCGCGTCTCCAATCCCTCTAGGCGGATGCTGCCAAAGTCGCGCGCGTGGTGCGCAACAACGCACGATCACGCCAACCAATTTATCCGGCAGCCCTGATCCCGTAGCAAGAACCGCATGCGAACACAATTCGATTTTTGCCGCGCCTGTGCGGCGTGCTAGGCTCATCCTGACGCGCAGGGGGCGGTCCCGCTGCGACCAATCCCCATGGAGGAGCAATGATCCGGGCGGCTTTCGGACGGCGGCGGGCGCGGCTTTCTGCGCCGCGGGGGCGGCGGATCGGTGTGGCGCTGATCGTCGCAGCGCTCGTCAGCTTAGGCAGCCTGGGGGCGGTCCGGGCCGAGCCGGCGCTGCGCATCGAGCAGTTCACGATGAGAGAGACCCGCGGTCATATCGAGCTCGCCGTCTCGATGTCGGCCGAGGCCACCTTCAGCCTGTTCACGCTGACCGACCCCTATCGAGTGGTAATCGATCTGCCCCTCTTCGCCTGGGCGGCAGGCCCAGTTGAGACCGGCACGATCTCCGGCATCCGGGCGCTTCGCTGGGGGGCTTTTCGCCATGACAGCGGGCGTATCGTCGTGGAAATGGACGGCCCGATGGCGGTGCGCCGGGCCGCACTCGTCCCCGATGGCGCCGGGTTCGCCATCTCGGTCGACCTGGCGCCCACCTCGCCTGACGCCTTTGCCCGCAGCTCCGGTTGGCCGGAGGGTGCGCGATGGATGCCCGAGCACCGGCAAGCCGAGGCGCCACCGGGGCAGATCATTGTGGCCATCGATCCGGGCCATGGCGGGATCGACCCAGGTGCCGTTTTCGGTCGCCTCTTGGAAAAGGACTTGACGCTTGAGTTCGCAAAAATGTTGCGGGACCGGATCGCGCTGACCAAGGGGCTCTTCCCGGTCATGACGCGCGAGGACGATCGCTTCCTGCCGCTCAGAGCCCGCATCGGCATAGCTCGGGACGCTGAGGCGCATGTCTTCATCTCGCTTCACACCGACAGTCTGGCCAGCGGCGGCGCCGATGGTGCCAGTCTCTACACCCTCGACCGAGAGGGCACCGACGATGCCGCTCGCGCCTTCGCCGAGCGCGAGAACCGCGCGGATGTTCTCGCCGGCGTCAACCTCTCGGGCAGCGACGACGACGTCACCCGCCTGCTGATCGAACTTGCTCGCCGCGGGTCCCAGGCCGAATCGGTCAAGCTGGCGGAGGCGATCACCCGGGCCCTGCGCGATCGGGTTGCCCTGATCGAGACCCGCCCGCACCGGCGGGGGAACTTCTTTGTTCTCAAGGCGCCGGACATGCCCTCGGTGCTCATCGAGTTGGGATTTCTGACGAGCGATCTGGATCGCGACCGCCTGAACGACCCCGCCTGGCGGGCCGCGATGGCCGAGGGGATCATCGAGGGCATCCTGAACTGGCTTGAGATCGCGTCGCCTGGGTTCAGCACGCCGCGCGGTTAGGCCAGGGGCTGGCGGCGCCCGCTGCGGCTGGTGCCGACCGTCCCGCTCGGTTAAGACAGGTTAAGCGCCCGCGGTCGGAGGCCCCATGCTGCGTGTCATCGCCACACTTTTCGCCAATGCGAGCATTGCCGCTGTATTCGCCATCGTCGGTATCGGCGCGGTGGTGCGGGTTTATGGCGCCGGGTTACCCGGACATCAGGAGTTGATGGACTACCAGCCGCCGCTGTTGTCGCGCGTCTATTCCGGTGAGGGTCGGGTTATTGCGGAATATGCCCGGGAGCGCCGGGTCTTCGTCCCGATCGACGAGGTCCCAGAGCTGGTCAAGGTCGCCTTCATCTCAGCAGAAGACAAGAACTACTACGAGCATCCTGGCGTCGACGCGCTCGCGGTTGCCAAAGCGATTACGCGCTATGCGATGGCGAAACTGCAGAACCGCCCGGTTCGGCTCGCGGGCGCCTCGACCATCACCCAACAGGTCATGAAAAACTTTCTGCTCGACCGTGATCGTGAGATCGAGCGCAAAATCCGCGAGATGATCTTGGCGGTGCGTTTCGACGGAGCGCTGACGAAAGACCATATCCTAGAACTCTATCTAAACGAGATCTTTTTCGGCGCGCGGGCCTATGGCATTGCGGCGGCGGCGCGCAACTATTTCGGCAAAGCGCTCGAAGAGTTGACACTGGCGGAGGCCGCGTTCCTCGCAGGCCTGCCGAAGGCGCCGTCCGAGATCCATCCGATCCGCAATCCCGAGCGCGCGCTCGAACGCCGGGCTTACGTGCTCGATCAGATGGCGGAGAACGGCTATGTCTCCCAGGCCGACGCCGATGCCGCCAAGGACACGCCGATCGACACGATCCTCGACACGGACATCGTCGATCCCCTCGCGCCGACCCGGGCGAGCTACTTCACCCACGAGGTGCGTCGTCAGGTGATCCGCGAAATGGGCCGTTCGGCGCTCTACGAGGGCGGGCTTACCATTCGCGCCACCATCGAGCCCCGCCTGCAAGAGGCCGCCGCGGCGGCGCTGCGCAAGGGCCTGGAGCGGTTTGACCGGGAGCGTGGCGTCTGGCGCGGCCCCTATGCGCAGATCCAGGCGGTGGCCGGGGGAGGGGCGCCGGACTGGCAGGGCGCGCTCGCCGAGACCCAGCTGCCCCGTGACATCACCGGTTGGCATCCCGCGGTCGTGCTCTCGGCGGATGCTGAGGGCGCCCGGGTCGGCATCGATCTCGGCCAGACCATGGGGGAGGGGCGGATCAGGCTCGCGGCCGAGCGGTGGATCACGCGCGTACTCCGGGATGATGGGACTACCCGTCGCCGCCCGGGCCGGGCCGACGAGCTGTGGCGCCGGGGGGACGTCCTTTTCGTCGCCCGGCAAGGGGATGCCTGGCGGGTAAAGCAGATCCCGGAGATCCAGGGGGCGTTCATGGCGATGGACCCCGAGACCGGCCGGGTGGTGGCGATCCAGGGCGGCTTTTCTTTCGAACACAGCAGGTTCAACCGTGCCACTCTGGCCAAGCGCCAACCCGGCTCGTCCTTCAAGCCCTTTGTGTATGCCGCCGCCCTCGATGCCGGCTATGCCCCCTCCACCATCGTGCTCGACGCGCCGGTGGTCGTCCGCCTCGCAGGGCAGACCTGGCGACCGCAGAACTCCTCGGGCGGGTTCTACGGACCGACGCCGCTGGCCAACGGCATCATCTATTCGCGGAACCTGATGACGGTGCGCATCGCTCAGTCGGTCGGCATGGACCGGGTGGCCGAATATGCCGAGCGCTTCGGGGTCTATGACAACATGCCGGCGCATCTCTCCTATGCCCTCGGCGCGGGCGAGACCACGCTCTATGATATGGTCGCGGCGTATGGGATGTTCGCGAATGGCGGGCGCCGCGTGCGTCCGACGGTGATCGACCGCATCCAGGACCGCAACGGCAACACGCTTTTCCGTCATGACCCGCGCCTGTGCCAGGGCTGCCGTGCCCCGTTGCACACCCCAGGATCCACTCCGCTGCTCTTCGACACGCGCGACCAGATCATGAACCCCTACACCGCGCGCGAGCTCGTCCGCATGATGCAGGGCGTGGTCGAGCGCGGGACCGCGGCGCGCACGGTCGGCGGTCTCGGCTTCCCCGTCGCCGGCAAGACCGGGACGACCAACGACAGCAAGGACGCTTGGTTCGTCGGGTTTACGCCCAACATGGTAGCGGGCTGCTTTATCGGCTACGATCAACCCCGCCCGATGGGTCGCGGTGCCTATGGCGGGACGCTGTGCGGTCCGGTCTTCAAGGAGTTCATGGCCGAGGCGATGAAGACGCGCGAGCCGGGACGTTTTCCGAGCCCGGGCTTTGGCGAGACGGTGCTCGTGAAGGTCGATGCGGTGACGGGCGAGCGCCTGCCCGACAGCGCAGAGGGACCGAATGTCGTCACGCGGACGTTCCGCATCGGGGTGGACCGCGAACCCATCGAGACGGTTGTTCGCATCGTCGACGACGCCGAACTCTTCGACGGCGCGGCCACCTCGCTGCCCTATGAGATCGGCGCCGACCAGGACCTGCCCTACGAGGTGCCGGCGGCCTCCCGGGCGGCCCGGGGCGGGAGCGGTGCCGCATCCGGCTCGAGTAGCGCGGCCCCGGCGCCCCAACAGCGCACGGCACCGCCACGCCCGCCGGCGCAACTGGGCTTGGGCACCGGGGGGCTCTACTAAGCGGGGCGTTCGAGACCGTGGCTGGAGAGGCCCCCTGCGCCTTGGGGGGAGCGCCGCGGGGGCATGCGTGGCCGAGCCGGCGGGTGAGGCTCAGGCTTCGGCCGGACGCTGGAGCATCGCGAGCACCTCGTAGATCTTAAAGAACTGGTCGCGCTCGAGGCCCAGAAGATCGCTCATCACGATCACCGCCGCTTGTTCCGTCTCCTCGAGCACCCCGTCGGCGAACGCCACCCGCACCGCAATCGCGATCGACGTCTCTCGGAGTGCGGGCGAGAGCATCTCACGGACTGCGGCCATGGTTTCCTCGACTTCGCGCTTTCCTGCCTCTGCAACGATTTTCTTCACCAGCCGTGCGCAAGACTCGCCGATGAGGGGGCGCAGGATCGGGCTGAACGCGATCGCGTTGTCGAGCTGCATGCGTTCTGCGTGGCCGAATCTGTCGGCGCTCATCATCGTCATCACGGCGGGCGTTAGCAGCGCTTCGCCCAGAGCCTCCGCTGGTGCTCCGCACGCTTCGGTCACGGTCATTTGCGCCTCCCTAACGCCGTTTGCCTAAAAGATGGGCGCGCTGCAGTCGATCCGTCAAGCACGCCCGCGGCTTTACCCGTGGCGGCCGGGAAGCTATCTGAAAGCGGCCTAATGGGAAGAGGATGCGATGAAGGCTGAGACTGCCGCCACGATTGCCGAAATCGAGAAGTCGCTCGCGCTTTTGCGCCAGCGCATCGGGTGGGAGACGGCGGAGCACCGGCTCGAGGAGATGAATGCGCGCGCCGAGGACCCGGATCTGTGGTCTGATCCGGCCAAGGCGCAGGCCGTCATGCGGGACCGCCAACGCCTGCAGGATCAAGTGGAGGGCTACAGGGCCCTGGAGCAGGCGCTGCGGGACAATGGCGAGCTGATCGAGCTCGGCGAGGCAGAGGACGATGCCGAGGTGGTTGCCGAGGCCGAGGCCGGGCTCGGAAAGCTGCGCGAGGAGGCTGCGGCGAAGGAGATCGAGGCACTGCTGTCCGGTGAAGTGGATGCCAATGACGCTTTTCTTGAGATCAATGCCGGCGCCGGTGGCGTCGAGGCCTGCGACTGGGCGGCGATGCTGTCGCGGATGTACATGCGCTGGGCGGAGGCACATGGCTACAAGGTTGAGCTGCAGGACGAGAGCCCGGGCGAAGAGGCCGGCATCCGGTCGGTGACCTATCAGATCAAGGGCGCCAACGCCTATGGCTGGCTGAAGACCGAGTCGGGCGTGCACCGGCTGGTGCGGATCTCGCCGTTCGACAGCCAGGCGCGGCGGCAGACCTCTTTTGCCTCGGCTTGGGTTTACCCGGTGATCGACGATACGATCGAGATCGACATCCCGCCCAACGAGATCCGCATCGACACCTACCGTTCCTCCGGGGCCGGCGGCCAGCACGTCAACACGACGGATTCTGCGGTCCGCATCACCCATATCCCGACGGGGATCGTCGTCACCTCCTCCGAGAAGTCGCAGCACCAGAACCGGGCGATCGCCATGCAGTCGCTGCGCTCCAAGCTGTACGAGATGGAGATGAAGAAGCGCACCCAGGCGATCCAAGACGCCCATGACGCCAAAGGGGAGATCGGTTGGGGCAATCAGATCCGCTCCTACGTGCTCCAGCCGTATCAGATGGTGAAGGATCTTCGAACGCAGGTGGAGACCTCGGACACCCAGGGCGTGCTCGACGGCGATCTGGACAAATTCATGGCGGCGGCGTTGGCGCAGGATGTGGCGGGCAAGCCGCGGAGCGCCGGAGAGGACGGGATGACCTGAGGCCGCGCCTCACGGAAGCGGTGCCGGGGCCTTGATCGGTCGGTGATTGGGAGACGGCGGGGCAGGGGCCCAAATCGGGGTCAAACCCCGTCCCTTGAGCCCTAAGGAGTGCCCCGTGACCCGATCCTCGATCTTCCCCGTCCTGCTCGCCGGTGCCCTGTCCGTCACCGCCGCCACCCAGGCCGAGGCCATGCGCCGCGGCAGCAACGCCGTCCCCGAGGCCCGCGCGGCCCTGAAGGCGGAATGGGCCAGGGCGCGCGCCGTCGGCGGGTATGTGACCCCCCTCAGCGCCTTGGCCGATCTCTTCGCCGGCCGTCCCTTGGGGCCGCGGCAGGTCCAGCGCGTGATCAACCCGGGCGACAAGAGCAAACACGAGGTTCTCCACGGCCAGCGCTGAACACCGTCGCCGCACCCTGGACAATCCGCAGCTCCCGGGGCATCTCGGGGGCATGGAAGCCCCAGCCGACAGCTTGACCGAGGAGGCGGCGCGTGCCGAGATCGAGCGGCTGAGTGCGGCGGTGGCTGAGGCCGATATCGCCTATCACCAGGCCGACGCGCCGGACATCTCAGACGCCGACTACGACGCGATGAAGGCGCGGCTCTTGGCGCTCGAAGCGGCGTTCCCCGAACTCGCCTGTCCCGACAGTCCCACCGTCCGCGTCGGCGCCCCTCCGGCGGCCGGCTTCGCCAAGATCCGCCACAGCCGGCCGATGCTCTCTTTGGCCAACGGTTTCGAGGCGGCGGAGGTGGCCGAGTTCGTCGCCCGCGTTCGGCGATTTCTCTCCCTCGGCGAGGAGCCTGTCGATTTTGTCGCCGAGCCTAAGATCGACGGGCTTTCCCTCTCCTTGCGCTACGAGGCGGGGGCGCTCGTTTCCGCGGCCACCCGTGGCGACGGCACCGTCGGCGAGGATGTCACGGCAAATGCCCGCATGGTGGGGGAGATCCCTCAGGCGCTGGGCGGGGCCGCGCCCCGTGTGTTCGAGATCCGCGGCGAGGTCTACATGACTTGGGCTGACTTCGCGGCGATGAACGCGGCCCAGGCGGATGCCGGCCAGAAGACCTTCGCTAATCCTAGGAACGCCGCAGCAGGCTCGCTCCGCCAGCTCGACCCTACGATCACCGCGTCACGGCCGCTGCGGTTCTTCGCCCATGGCTGGGGTGAGTTCTCCGGGCGGGAGGCAGAGACCCAGTTCGGCATGCTCGCTTGGTTTCGAGACCTGGGCCTGCCGATCAACCCGCTTGCCGAGCGCTGCGACGGGGTTGCGCCGCTCTTGGCCTATCACGCGCGGATCGAGACGGGCCGGGCCGATCTGGGCTATGACATCGACGGCGTCGTTTACAAGGTCGACCGGCTCGACTGGCAGGCGCGGCTCGGTTTCCGGTCGACCACCCCGCGCTGGGCGATTGCGCACAAATTCGATCCCCAGCGGGCGACCACGATATTGGAGGCGATCGACATTCAGGTCGGCCGCACGGGGGCGCTGTCGCCGGTCGCGCGGTTGAGGCCGGTGAGCGTGGGCGGTGTCGTCGTCTCCAACGCAACCTTGCACAACGAGGACTACATCGCCGGCCGGGGCGCCGACGGCACCCCGATCCGTGACGGACGCGATCTGCGCATCGGCGATACGGTGACGGTCTACCGGGCGGGCGACGTGATCCCGAAAGTCGAGGATGTCGACCTCTCGCGCCGTCCCGCCGATGCCGTGCCTTTCGTGTTCCCCGAGACCTGCCCCGTTTGCGGCAGCCCTGCGCCGCGTGAGCCGGGCGAGGCGGTGCGCCGCTGCACCGGCGGGCTCATCTGTGCCGCCCAAGTCGCGGAGCGGCTCAAGCATTTCGTCAGCCGGGCCGCGCTCGACATCGAGGGGTTGGGGACCAAGCAGATCGAGGCGTTCTACGCCGACGGTCTCATCGCCGAGCCGGCCGACATCTTCCGCCTCGCGCGGCGCCAAGCTGCCGGAGAGATCGATCTCTATCGCCGGGACGCCAAGGGGCGGCCGACCAATGCAAAATCGGTAGAGAACCTCTTCGCCGCCATCGAGGCGCGCCGCGCCCCCGAGCTGCACCGCTTCATCTTTGCGCTCGGCATCCGCCATGTTGGCGAGACGACGGCGAAGCTGCTCGCCCGGCATTACGGCAGCTGGGCGGCCTTTGCCGAGTCCCTCGCACGGGCGGCAGAGCCTGGCGAGGCGCGCGATGAACTCCTCGGCATCGACGGCGTCGGCCAGACCCTTGTCCGGGCTCTCGTCGCGTTCTTCGCCGATGGCCACAATCGTTCGGCGCTGGCGGCGATGCTGGCGGAGATTGCGCCCCAGGCGGCCGAGCAGGCTGCGGCGGGCGACAGCCCAGTGGCGGGCAAGACGGTGGTCTTCACCGGCAAGCTCGAACGGATGAGCCGGGACGAAGCCAAGGCCCGGGCGGAGGGGCTCGGGGCGCGGGTGTCCGGCTCGGTCTCGGCGAAGACCGATATCCTGGTGGCAGGGCCTGGCGCTGGCTCCAAGCTGAAAAAGGCTCAGGAGCTCGGCATCGAGACGATGTCGGAAGACGCGTGGCTCGCCATGATCGGGATGGCCGGATGAGCCACAGCCACAGCCACAGCCACAGCTGCCGTGAATTGCTGCCGATAACGGACCTCGGTGCCCCGGACCAGGTGGCGCTTCGGACCCTCAACAACGCCCATGCGCAGGAGACGTCGCATCTTGAACCAGCCGATTGGCAGGCGCTGCTGGGCGCAGCAGAGATCGCCGTGGCCGCGCCGCAAGCGGGCGGGCTGTTGATCGGGATCGCCCCAGGCGCCGCCTACGCGAGTGAAAATTACCGCTGGTTTTGCAAGCGGTACGAGGTGTTTCTTTACATAGATCGGGTGATCGTGGCGCCGGCGCAGCGGGGCCGGGGGCTGGCGCGCGCCTTCTATGGTTTCGCGGCCGAGCATGCCCGCAGGTGCGGTCTGGGGCGGCTTGTCTGCGAGGTCAACCGGGTGCCCCCCAATCCCGGCTCCGACGCCTTTCACGCGGCCCTTGGGTTCCACGAACTGGCGACGGTGACCCGTTCGCCGGAAAAGACGGTGCGCTACCTGGAGTTGTCGCTGTGAGCCCACGCGCGGCAGGCTTTCGCAACGCCGCGCCATATCCAAAAGAATCCTTCGCCAAAATGCTTGCGATCGGGCATAACCTTGGGTTGTACGCAACGCCCGCCAGGGTATCAGAAGGATCTGGTCTCCATGCGCCTCCTCATCGCCGCTGCGATCTCCGCCATTGCGGCTTCTGCCCAGGCCGCCTCGATCACCGATCAGGTGACCTTCAATCCGGTTATCATCTCCGATGACGATTTCCTCTTTCAGGAAGGCGACATCCGCGTAGACGAGAGCGGGACGATCAGTGATGTCACCGTCACGGTGGTGTTCGCTGGCGCCAGCGACGACATCTCAGAAAGCGGCGTCCCAAGTGGCAGTGGCGACCCGTTCTACGACGAACTGGAGTTGTCTTTGCGCAGCCCGGCCGGCACTGTCGTGTTGCTCGTAACCGGATCCTCTTACTCTTTTGATGAAGACGCAATTCCCGAGCCTGAGACCTCCCCGACCTCTGGGACCTTTACCGTAACATTCAGCGATGCAGCGCAGGATGAGGTTGGATCGACAAATGACGGCATTCCTGAGGACGGGACGTTTCAGCCTTTTGGCCTTTTGTCGGATTTCGACGGCGAAAACACCGCCGGCACATGGCAGATCTTGATCCGCGATGCGCTTGAGGGTCAGCCGAAATCCGTCAACGCGGTGACGCTGAACATCGAAACCTCGGACGAGATCACCGTGGTGCCACTGCCGGGCGCCCTGCCGATGATGGTGGGCGCGCTGGCGCTCCTTGGCTTCGCGGCGCGTCGCCGCGGGTGACCCTGCGGCCTTCGCACGGGCACGCTCCTTGCCCGGCAGGTGACGGGCGCGGTTCGTTGGTTTCGGCATGAGCCAGCGGGCCCGTTGCCATTGCGGCGCCGTTGTTCTTGCGTTTCCCCGCCTTGCTTTGGAGACCGCTCGGCGCTGCACCTGCTCCTATTGCCGCCGGCGCGGAGCGATTGCGGTGAGCGTGCCGGTGGCTGAGCTTATCGTCGAAAGGGGTGACACGCTCCGGCTCTACCAGTTCGGCACCAACACGGCGGAGCACTGGTTTTGCTCTGTCTGCGGGATCTACACCCATCATCGACGCCGCTCAAACCCCTCCGAGTTTGGCGTCAATCTCGGCTGCATCGAGGGTCTTCAGCCGGAACTGCTCACCCGATTGGAGGTGCCTTGGGTCGATGGGGTCAACCACCCCTCTGATCGCTGAGCCCCGGTTGACCCCCGGCCGGCCCGGCGCCATCAGGAGCCATGCGCCGCCCCGAGATCCTTTATCCGCTCTTCGCAGAGGTCGAGACCCTACCCGGTATCGGCCCGAAGACCGCCCGGGCCTTCGAGCGCCTCGGCGTGACACAGATCCGCGAGCTGTTGTTTCTCGCGCCCGAGCGTCTGGTCGATCGCCGGCTCCGCGAGAGCCTTGCGGATGCCGAGCCCCGCACCGTGGTCACCATCGCCGTCCGGATCGGCGCCCACCGCGCACCGTCAGCACCCCATCAGCCTTACCGGGTGGTGGCTGAGTGTCCCGGGGGCGGGCTGGAGATCGTGCATTTCCGCGCTGCCCCCGAGTGGATGCTGAAGATCTATCCCGTTGGCGCCGAGCGGGTGATCTCCGGGCGCATCGAGCTCTTCGATGGCCGCTGGCAGATGCCGCATCCCGACCATGTGCTCAGCGCCGGGGAACTCGCCGATCTCCCGCCCTTCGAGCCGGTTTACCCGCTTGTCCAAGGGTTGACCCAGCGCCAGGTTGCGAGAGCCGTAGCCGCGGCTCGGGCCCGGCTCCCCCGCTTGCCCGAATGGCTCGAACCGGCGCTGCTCGCCGAGCGGGGCTGGGCGGATCTCCCAACCGCTCTCGCCGCCCTGCATGCGCCTGAGGGCGATGGCGCCGACCGTGCTGCCCGTGCACGGCTGGCCTATGACGAGCTTCTCTCTCACCAATTGGCGCTTCAGCTGGCGCGGTCCCAGATGCAACGCGGCCAAGGCAGATCGAGCGCGGGGAACGGGGCGTTGCTCACCCGCGCTGCACAGGCCTATGGCTATGAGCCGACCGCTGCCCAGTCCCGCGCCCGCGACGAGATCCTCGCAGATATGGCCGCGCCGGCGCGGATGTTGCGCCTCCTGCAGGGCGATGTCGGGTCGGGCAAGACCTGGGTCGCGGCGATGGCGCTCTTAAGGGCGGTCGAGGCGGGCGGGCAGGGGGCCATGATGGCGCCGACGGAGATCCTCGCGCGCCAGCATGCGATGGGTCTCACACCGGTGGCTGAGGCCTGCGGGGTGGGGATCACGCTGTTGACAGGCCGCGACAAGGCTGCGGCGCGGCGGGACAAGCGCGCGGCCGTCGCCGAGGGGCGGGCGCAGATCGTCATCGGCACCCATGCTCTGTTTCAGCCCGAGATTGCCTTCGCCGATTTGCGCCTCGCGGTCATCGACGAGCAGCACCGCTTCGGGGTTCGCCAGCGGATGGAGCTGACGGCAAAGGCACCGGGGGGCTGCGACATTCTCGTGATGACCGCAACGCCGATCCCGCGCACCCTGGCGCTCGCTGGCTTTGGGGATCTGGACATCTCTGTGCTCGACGAGAAGCCGCCCGGGCGCAAGCCGGTCGAGACGCGGCTGATCTCGCAAAGCCGCTACGGCGAGGTGGTGGCGCGGATCGCGGCGCAGATCGACACCGGCGCCCAGGTCTTTTGGGTTTGTCCAGCCGTCGAGGATCGGGAGGAGACCCCCCTTATCTCCGCCGAAGCGCGGTATCGGGCGCTTGTGCAGGCGCTTGGGGCCGAGCGGGTGGCGCTCGTGCACGGTCAGATGCCCGCAGAGGCGAAGGACGCCGCGATGGCGGCTTTCGTCGAGGGACGGGCGCAGGTGCTGGTCGCGACGACGGTGATCGAGGTTGGGGTGGATGTTCCCGCTGCGACGATCATGGTCGTCGAGCAGGCGGATCTTTTCGGCTTGGCGCAACTGCATCAGTTACGCGGCCGTGTCGGTCGCGGGGGCGCGAAGTCGTTTTGTCTTTTGCTCTATCCGCCTGGGATCGGGGAGGTCGCCCAGGCTCGCCTGCAGGTGATGCGCGAGACCGAGGACGGGTTCCGCATCGCTGAGGAGGACTTGCGGCTGCGCGGGGCAGGGGACCTGATCGGGCTCGCACAGTCGGGATTGCCGAAGTTCCGTCTTGCCGATCTGGAGCGGGATGCGGCGTTGATGGCCCGTGCCCGCGATGCCGCTCGACTCGCCCTGCATCGGGCACCGGATCTGGCGGACGAGGCCGGAGAGGCGTTGCGGATCCTGCTTTACCTGATGGGGCGGGACCAATCGGTGCGGCTTATGAAGGGCGGTTAGGTGATGCCCGAATGTTCTCATTTGTACGAAAAATGTTCTTGAATTTGATTCGAACTTATGGTGAACATGTCGGCACAGAAACGGAACATTCACGGATCGCCGTAGGAGACCCACCATGGCCGCTCTCAGAACCGCCCGCCGCTATCTCGCCGCTGCCCCTCAGGAAGCCGCTGCCGATGCGCTCGGCCTCGTCGCGATCGCGGCGTTGGTCTTCGCCGGCTTCAGTCTGCCCGCCCTTCTCTGACTAGGCTTCCCCTGTGGCGATTGGGGGCCTGATCGGTGCCCCGTCGCCCACACACGACCTCATGACGCCTCGCTGCTCGCCGCCCGGTTCCCCGCCGTGGCGGCCTTTTTTTTATCCGTCGCGCCGCCCTGCTGTGGGGAAATAGCCCATTCTGAGGTATTCCGCTGGAGGCTTTCGCTCTAGACCATAAGGGGTCCGCAAGAGGGGAGAAGCGGCGGTGCAGGGCGGTGCTGACGATCGAGATCGGCCGAGCGGGTGCGCAGGCGAGGCCATCGGATTATTTGCCGATGACGCAAGGGGCGCGTCTGGCGCGTGCGCGCCCGCGCCCGTCGTCCGATACGGCGAGGGCGCCACAGATGGCGGGGACCCAGAGCCCTTGGACGCACTGGCGGCGCTCTCGGTCCGGGCGCTGATCCAGCTCGATTTGCTCCTCGACCGCGCGGCGCCCGACGGTCTCATCCCGCTGGAAGAGGCGCGCACCGACATTTCCCAGATCCCGACGCGCACGGCCGCGGATTTCACCGGGGAAGGGCGGGCGATCGTCGTGATCGATGACGGCTATTCGCCGTTCTACGACCAAAGCAACACGGTGGATGGGAACGACTTTTTCGGCCTTTCCGACGATCCGGACGCCTCGGTGAACAAGCGCGACAGCCACGGTTCTTGGGTGGCGCAGACAGCTCTCGCGGTCGCGCCGGATCTGGCGATCCTCCATTTCAAGGTGCTTCCCGATTTCGGCGGCAACGCACGCCTGCCCGATATCGAACAGGCGCTGGACGCGGTCTTCGACTACGCTGAGACGTGGGAGATCGCCGCCGTCAATCTCAGCCTGGGTCTGGGCAACGAGGCAGCCCCGGAGACGACGCAACTGACCGATGAGATCGCCGATCTGCACGCTGCGGGGATCGCGACGGTGGTGGCGGCGGGCAATGACGGCGCCCGCAGCTCCGACGGGGTCAGCGACTTCGCCGCCGATCCCTTGGCCATCGGGGTGTCGGCGACAACGGAAGCCGGGCGCTTTGCCCCGTTCAGCCAGCGCCATCCAGAGCTTACCGATATTGCGGCCCTTGGCGAGGACATCCCCGTCGTCGCGCTCGATGGCGAGACCCGCCTTCTCGACGGCACCAGCTTCAGCGCGCCATATGTCACGGCAACCATCGCACGGCTGCAGCAGGCGTCTGAGGCGGTCAACGGGCGCCCGCTGTCCGTCGACGACGTCGTCGAGATCATGCAGACAAGCGGGGCACCAGTTTCAGATGCCCAGGACGCGCCCGGCTACCGGGTCCTCGACAGCGACATGGCCGTGGAGTATTTCCTCGCCAATTCCGAGTTCTATGCCGATCCCCTCGACGGTTGATCGGCTTGGAGAGTTTTGCGTGGGAATCGCGGCACTTTCCGGTAGGCTCGGCGCAAATCATCGGGGGAGGACCATCAGATGAGCGACACGGAGACCCGCCAACTCGGCTTCGACACCCTGCAGATCCATGCGGGCACGCAGCCGGACCCTACGACCGGCGCGCGCCAAACACCGATCTACCAGAACACCGCCTATGTGCTTGGCGACGCGGATCGGGCTGCCCGGCTTTTCAATCTCGAGGAACTCGGGTTCATCTACAGCCGGATCGGCAACCCGACGGTTCATGCGCTGCAAGACCGGATCGCGGCACTCGAGGGTGGCGTGGGCGCGGTCGCCTGCGCCTCGGGGCATGCGGCACAGGTGATGGCCCTGTTTCCGCTGATGGGGCCTGGGGACAACTTCGTCGCCTCCAACAGGCTGTATGGCGGGTCGATCAACCAGTTCGGGCACGCCTTCAAGCATTTCGGGTGGGAGGTGCGTTTCGTCGACACCGAGGATCATGATGCCGTTCGCGCCGCAATCGATGGGCGCACCAAGGCGCTTTTCTGCGAGTCGATTGCCAATCCGGGCGGGTACATCTCCGATCTCGCGGCGCTGTCGGGGATCGCCAAGGCGGCCGGGCTGCCGCTGCTCGTCGACAACACCACGGCGACCCCTTATCTCTGCCGCCCATTCGAGCATGGTGCGGATATCGTCATCCACTCCACGACCAAGTATCTTGTCGGTAACGCCACCTCGATGGGTGGGATGATCGTCGATAGCGGCCGGTTCGATTGGGGTGCTTCGGCAAATTTCCCGGCCCTGACCACGCCTTGCGAGAGCTATCACGGGCTCAACTTCTTCGAGGCGCTGGGGAACATGGCTTATGTGTTCTTCTCGATCGCGATCACCCTGCGCGATCTCGGCATGTGCCAGGCGCCGATGAATGCGTTTCAGACCTTGCTCGGCATCGAGACCCTGTCGCTGCGGATGGAAAAGCATTGCGCCAATGCCCGCGCGGTCGCCGAGTTCCTCGAAGCGCATCCAAGCGTGGACTATGTCTCATATGCCGGCCTGCCGAGCTCGCCCTACCATGATCGGGTGGCGAAGTTCTGCCCAAAGGGTGCGTCTGCGATCTTCACGTTTGGCGTCAAGGGCGGCTACGATGCCTGCGTCAAGCTGGTCGACTCCGTGGAGCTTTTCTCCCACCTGGCCAATTTGGGCGATGCGCGCTCGCTGATCATTCACTCCTCCTCGACCACCCATCGCCAGCTCACCGACGCCCAGCGGGTCGCGGCTGGCGCGGGGCCTGAGGTGGTCCGCTTGTCGATCGGGATCGAGGACGCGGCCGATCTCATCGCCGATCTGGACCAGGCGCTCGCCAAAGCCACGGCAGGGGTGGCGGCGGCCTGAGCCCGAGCTGCCGAGGGACGCATCGATGCGCGGGATCGACACCGATGGCGAATGGGAGCGTTTCGGCCAAAGCGATCCCTATTTCGGCGTCGTGTCGCATGAGCAGTTTCGCGGCGCGACGCTGGAGAGGGCGCGCCGGGCCGAATTTTTCGAGACGGGTGCGCGCCATGTCGAAGAGCTTTTCGCCGCCATCGAGCGCCACATCGTGCCAAGCTTCGCGCCGGCGACGGCGCTCGACTTCGGCTGTGGGGTTGGCCGAGTTGCCATCCCGCTCGCCGCGCGCGCCGGATGCGTCACCGGCCTCGACATCGCACCCTCCATGCTCGCAGAAGCGCGGCGCAATGCGGAACGGATGGGCGTGAGCAATCTCGACCTCGCGCCGCCCGGTGCCGATCTCGCAACGCTGCCCGCAGAGTTCGATCTCGTCCACTCCTTCATCGTATTACAGCACATCCCGCCGGCGCGGGGGCTGGCCTTGTTCGACGGGCTTCTCGGCCGGCTCAGACCTGGCGGCATCGCTGCGCTGCACCTGACTTATGCCAACATCGCCGGGCGCTGGCCCAAGCTTAAAGAACTGATCGCGCGCCGTGTTCCCTTTGCCGCGAACCTTTATGGCCTGACGCAAGGGCGGCGTTTCTCCGACCCAGTCATGCAGATGAACAGCTACGACTTGAACCGCGTCTTTGCGAGCCTGTACTCTTTTGGCTGCGAGCAGTGCCACATCGTTCAGACGAACCACACGGGGCGGCTCGGACTGATGATTTACGCGCGCAAGGGCTGAGCGGCCAGGCCCGGCGATGGCGCCCGCCGTTGCGCTGTTCCGATCCGGGGCGGCCATGACGCGCGTCAAGGCATTCTCAGGTCTTGTGGTCTACTTACAGTGACTTGTTCACTCTGAGGAACCTCGACATGTCCTTCATTCGATATGCCTTGGGCACGGTTGCGCTGCTGGCCGTCATGACCTACGTCGCCCTACCGCCCGCTCTCAGGGCGATGGGCTTTCACCCGCATTACGAGATCCCGGAGTTCGATCTTGCGGGCAATCGGGCCCTGATCGTGGCGACCAGCCATGACACGCTGGGCGAGACGGGCCGGGCCACCGGGGTCTTCGGGTCGGAACTGACCGTTCCCTACTACGCCTTTCTCGATGCCGGGCTGGAGGTCGACATCGCCTCGATCGAGGGTGGCGAGATCCCCGTCGAGCCATGGTCGATGAGCTGGCCGCTCGCAACGCCCGAGGACCGGCGTTTCAAGAACGATGCGGCGGCGATGGAGATGTTGCAGACCTCCCTTCCGATCGCCGAGATAGATCCGGACGCCTATGACGTGATCTTCATGTCCGGCGGCTGGGGTGCGGCCTACGACTTCGCACAAAGCGCAGAGCTCGCCGACGTGATCACCAGAGCCAACGCGGGCGGCGCAATCCTCGGCTCGGTTTGCCACGGCGCGCTCGGGCTGGTGAACGCGACGGATGTGGACGGGTCACCACTCATCGAAGGCCGTCGCGTGACCGGTGTCACCGACAAACAGGTCGAGGAGCTGGGCATCCAGATCACCCCCATGCACCCGGAAACCGAGCTGCGCACCAGGAGCGCTGTCTTCGAGTCCGAAACCCGCTGGCGGGACTTCTTCGCCACCCATACGGTCGTGGACGGCAACTTGGTGACCGGTCAGAACCAGAACAGCGGCTATGAGACCGCCCATCGCATTCTCGATCTTCTCGCGGACCGATCCCGTGGCCAATAATCCGAGACTGTTGTTCCGCCGGCCCTGGGCCGCTTCACCGCGGAGATGTCTACCTGAAGGCACGTCGCTGGCGTGGGGATAGCCGCTGTCAGCGACATCGGGAGCTGAGCGTACCCGTTAAGGCGCTGAAGCCCCCTTCAGCCGTCTGCCAATCTTTCGATACTGCCCCATGGGACGATCGAAGCGGCCGTTGTGGCGCGGTACCATGACAATCGGGTCAGGGGCTCAGAGCCTGAATGCGCCGGGCTTTCGTCCGCTTGCCACGAAGGCCGGCATGGGTACGCGAATGGTGCCGCCCTCAACGAACGGGGCGAAACCCTCGCGCCAGCCGGCCTCGATCCGCCCTCGCGTCTCCGGCGTCTGTCCGTCAAGGATCATCGACCCACGGACCGAAAAGTCGCGGAAATGCTCTGCGAACGCATCCGCCGGCGCCTCGAAGACGATTGGCACTTCGCTGACCGTCACATCCGAGAGGCCGGCCCCCGCCAGCAGCTCTTCCAGCGCCTCTAGGGAGGACAGGGCGAAGGGCGGCGGCCCGGCCGGGACCACGCTCATATCGGCATGAGCGGCGATGCTGCCGAAGACCACCTTGAAAAACGGCGAGACCGCAGGCCCGCACCAGTGGCTCACCGCGAGCCGTCCGCCAGGCCGGAGAACCCGGTGCATCTCGGCGACCGCTGCGGTGGGGTCGGCAAGGTGAAAGAGACCGAAGGAGCACAGGGCCGCATCGAAGGATCCGTCGGCCGCGGGAAGGGCCGTCGCGTCGGCAACCTCGAAGCGGCAGGCGGGGAACCGCTCGCGCGCCGCCGCGACCATCGCAGGGGCTGCGTCGATCCCCTCCGCCTCGGCGTCGATCGATGCCGCTGCGCCGGCGGCATAGCCGGGACCGCAGCAGACGTCGATCACGCGGCGGCCGGCCGCGACCCCCGCCGCCGCCAAAAGCGCAGGGATCCCTTGCGTCGTCGCACGCGCGGTCGTCGCACCGTAGACCGCGGCCCGGCGATCCCATCCCGTCTGCTCCGCGTGCTGGAATTCAGGGTAAGACATGATTGTGCCCTCTTCGATGATGTCGAACAGGGCAGATCTTCCGCCTTGATCACGCTGCCTGGCAGGGTCACCCTGGCCTCAATACGGCCAATTCGGCCATGCCTGGAGCCCGATGATGACCGTAAGTTCCGTCCGCGATCCCGTCCGCGATTTCGCGGCCTCGCCGCTCAGGATCGACATTCTAGCCGCGCGCTCCTGCCGCGGCGCGATCCTCTACGGTCTGTACGATCTCTTGCAATCCGTCGGCACGGCCTGGTCCTACCTGACCGAGGGCACGCCCGCACCGCCCATGACGCGGGTGCGGATCGTCGCGGCCGACCCCGGGTCCTTTCGCTGCATCGGCGGCGTGCCCGTTGCGCCCGACGCCGCCCTCGATGCGGCGGACGACGCCGAGATCGTCGTCCTGCCCAATTTCCGCGAGGGCCCGGACGCCGACTATCGCGTGGTCCTGGCGCGCGAACTGACCTGGCTCGAAGCCCGGCACGCAGACGGCGCGCATCTCGCCGCCGCCTGCTCCGGCGCGCAGCTGATCGCCGAGCTCGGCCTGCTGGACGGCGAGACCGCGACCGCCCACTGGTCTTGCCGCGATATCTTTCGGCGGCGCTATCCCAAGGTCGACTTTCAGCCCGACCGCACACTGGCCTTCGCCGGCGAGGGTGACCGGATCGTCACGGCGGGCGGCATGGCCGGATGGACCGATCTCGCTCTCTACCTGATCGCCCGCTTCCTCGGGCCGGAGCACGCCTCGCATGCGGCGCGGTTCTACTGCGTCGACCCGCGGGCGGAGGGCCAGAGCCGCTATGCCGCGATGTCGCGCCGCATTCAGTCCGACGACGCTGTGATCCGGAACAGCCAGCTTTGGGTGGCCGACGGCTATGCGATGGCCGATCCGGTGACGACGATGATCGAGCGGTCGGGCCTGCCGCGGCGCAGCTTCGACCGCCGGTTTCGCGCCGCAACCGGCTACAGCCCGCACGAATACGTCCAGGCGCTGCGGGTGGAGGAGGCCAAGCAACTCCTCGAGGCCACGCGCGCCCCTGTCGATGCCGTCGCGCAGACGGTCGGGTATGCCGATCCGCGGGCCTTCCAACGGCTGTTCCGGAAATCGACGGGCCTTACGCCGAGCGCCTACCGCCGGCGCTTCTCCTACGATCGCTTCCTCGCGGCGCGATGAGGACGGGCCGCCGGCCACGCCATCGTCGGGTGAGAATGCCGCGCCGCACAAAGCCGCTGTGAGCCCCAGATGCGACCTGTGGCTTCGCGCCGCTTCGCGCTGCAGCAGGAATGACCCTCCACAGAGCTTGCGCTTGTTGCTGCATTGCGACATGCGAGGGAGAGCTCGGTGCAGCGTGCGGCGACGAGTGTGCCGATTTGTCAATCTGAGGCCTAGTCCACTGGCAGGCCCCCGGGAGGGCCTGTTCGACCAAAACCTGGCGACAGTCACCCAAAACCGCATCTGACCGGGTCAACCGACGCCGCAGCTTCAAAAACGTTGCCTTACAGCCTTAAGAATTTCTTTTAGTAAAGAAAAAAAATTTGCATTTCGTAAGGGGTGAGTGGCCTTGACTGCGCGGCTGTTCGCAGCACTTGCTACATTCGGAAAGACGTATCGAGCGCCGAAAAAAATTGGTGCCGAAGGGAGGAAATCAATGATCCTAAAAACCACGCTCCGCGGGGCAACGTTCTGTTGCGCTCTTTTATCAACACTCGCGGCGCCGGCGCTTGTCTCGGCACAGGACTCGCAATACTTCCCGATTGCTAGCAGCCGCGTCGGCCCGTACTCGGCAATGGGTACTGGCTACTATGGTGCGCAGATCGACTACCTCAACTACGTCAACATGAACGGTGGCGTGAACGGGGTTATGTTGACGTGGCAAGAATGCGAGACGGAGTATAACGCGGTGAAGACCGTGGAGTGCTACCAGCGGCTGTTGGAGAACGACGGTCAGCGCATTGTTGTGTTCGACACGCTCGGCACGCCCGGCGCCTATGCCGTGATCAATCGGATGGCGGAGGACGAGGTTGTCCTTGCGCAATACGGATACGGACGTACGGATGCCGCCGACGGCACTGTCTGGCCTTGGGTCTTCAACGCTGCCGGCCACTACTGGTCGCAAATTGCTGTGAAGATGCGTTTCATGGCCGAGCAGGAAGGCGGTGTGGAGAACATGCGCGGTAAGAAAATCGTGCATATGCATATCGATAGCGCCTTTGGACGTGAGCCGCTGCCTGCCATGCGTGCGATTGCAGAGGAGTGGGGCGTGGAGATCGTCGAGATCGCGGTCCCGCCCCCGGGCCTTGAGCAGCAGTCCCAGTGGCTGCAGGTGCGGCGTGAGCGGCCCGATTGGGTGACGTTCTGGGGTGCGGGCTCGGGCATGAACTCGACCGGCATGACGAATGCCGCGCGCATCGGCTTCCCGCGCGACCGGCTGATCTATGTGACCTTCGGTGCGGCGGAAGAGGACATGTTCCCTGCCGGTGACAGCGCCACCGGCACCTATGCAATGGCCAACGCACTGCCAGGACAGGACTTTCCTCTCGTTCAGGCGATCAAGGAACAGGTCTATGGTTCGGGCAAGGGCAACCTCGCCGACGAAAGCCGTATCGGCTCCGTCTACTGGAACCGCGGCCTCGGCGCAGCGGTGATGTGGATCGAGGCGCTCAAGAACGCGCAGGAGATACACGGCAAGGTGGGCCAGCCGGTGACTGGGGCGGAGTTCCGGGACGGTTATGAGGCGCTGGATATGTCGGCGGAAAAGCTGGAAGAGCTCGGCATCGGCGGCATGCTCGCCCCCTTCAAGCTCACCTGTGCCGAACACGCAGGCGCCGGCCGCTTCGCCATGATGCAGTGGGATGGTGACAAGTTCGTCCAGGTCACCGATTGGGAGGAGCCGCTCGATCCCACGTTTATCCGCCAACTGGTGGAAGACTCGGCGGCCAAGTTCGCGTCCGAGAACGGTCTCACGCCGCGCGACTGTTCGTAAGAAAAAACTCGCACACCATAAATTGTCACAGGGCCGGCGCTTTCCCGTCGGCCCTGTAGCCTAAGCCGCTTGCTTCCGGCGGCGAAGTCGCGACCTGCCCGGAGACCCCAATATGGCGAGCGCCCGATGAGCCTACCAAAAGACACCGCCCCGCCCGACGACATCCTGACGATCGACACAATCGAAGTCGTCTATGACAACGTCATTTCGGCGCTCCATGATGTGTCGCTGGCCGTGCCGCGCGGCAAAATCGTCGCCCTGCTCGGCGGCAACGGGGCAGGGAAGAGCACCACACTCAAGTCCGTGTCGACCATGCTGGCCAGCGAACGCGGCAAGGTGACCCGCGGGACGATCACCTATGACGGCATCGCCGTGCGCGACCAAGCCCCCTCGGACATGGTCGCCCTCGGCATGGTGCAAGTTCTCGAGGGGCGGCGTTGCTTCGGCCACCTGACCGTCGAAGAGAACATTATTGCCGGCGCCTACTCGCGCAAACTGTCGCGCGCCGACATGCAGACGGAGCTGGAACGGATCTATTCCTATTTCAAGCGGCTCAGAGATCGGCGCAAGTCTCAGGCCGGTTATACCTCCGGCGGCGAGCAGCAAATGACCGCGGTCGCCCGCGCGATGATGGCCAAACCCAAAATGCTGCTGCTGGACGAGCCGTCGATGGGATTGGCACCACAGCTCGTGGCCGAGATCTTTAACATCGTGCAGGAGCTGAATAAGCAGGAGGGCGTCAGCATTCTTCTCGCAGAGCAGAACACCAATGTGGCGCTGCGCAATGCCGACTTCGGCTACGTCATCGAAAGTGGTCACGTCGTCATGCAGGGCGATGCCCAAAGGCTGCTGAACGACGACAAGATCAAGGAATTCTACCTCGGCATTTCGAAGGAAGGCCGCAAGAACTTCCGCGACGTGCTTCGCAAGGAGAGCGAATCCCATGCCGATCTCCACCATCACTGATCCAGCGCCAACGGCTGCGGGAAGCTCGCCCCAAGCTAGGAGCTTTCCGATCGGCGGCCCGATTCTTGAGGTGCAGAACATCTCGCTCAGCTTCGGCGGCGTGAAGGCGATCACCAACACCTCGTTCAGCGTGCTGGCTCATGAAATCCGTGCGATCATTGGCCCCAACGGCGCCGGCAAGAGTTCGCTGCTCAACTGCATCAACGGCATCTACAAGCCGCAACAGGGCCGTATCGCCTTCAAGGGCGAGGTGCTCCAGAAAATCAGCCCTAACATCGTCGCTCAGAAGGGCATTTCGCGGACATTCCAGAACCTCGCGCTCTTCAAGCGGATGTCGGTGCTCGACAACATTCTGGTTGGGCGCAGGCTGCATATGCACGCCAACTTCCTTGAGGTCGCGTTTCAGACACCGAAGGCCCGGCGCGAAGAAGCCGAGAACCGCGAACGCTGCAAGGAGATCGTGGAGTTTCTCGAGATCACCGAGATCAGCGACACCCCCGTTGGCAAGCTCCCCTACGGCCTTCAAAAGAAAGTCGAACTTGGGCGCGCGCTGGCCACAGAGGCCGAGATGCTACTGCTCGACGAGCCGATGGCCGGCATGAACGTCGAGGAAAAGCGGGAGATGTGCCGCTTTATACTCAAGGTCAACGACGAACTCGGTACGACAATGGTTCTGATCGAACACGACATGGGCGTGGTGATGGACATCTCCGACAACGTCGTCGTTCTCGACTACGGTAAGATCATTGCCGATGGCCCGCCCGACGAGGTCCGTACCAATCAGGACGTCATTGATGCCTATCTGGGGGTGGCCCATGATTGAATTGCTCTTCTTCTTCGAAGTCGTCTTGGCCGGCATGCTGGCTGGAACCATGTATTCGCTGGTCGCGCTCGGCTTTGTGCTGATCTACAAGGCGTCATCGACGTTCAACTTTGCGCAGGGCGCAATGGTGTTTTTCGCGGTGCTGTCCTTCGTGGGTTTTATGGAGCTCGGGCTACCCTTTCCGATCGCCTTCATCGTCACCGTCTTACTGATGTTGGGCGTGGGTTACGCCACCGAGCGCTTGGTCCTCGAACCGCTGATCGGTCAAAACGAAGATACCATGCTGATGGCGACCATCGGGTTGGCCTTCGTTCTGCAAGGCCTTGCGCAGGCGGTTTGGGGGGTGGAGGTGCGACGGCTCGACCTCGGTATTCCTGACTTCCCGATCCCGTGGATTGCGGACAACCTCGGTCTCTTCGTCAGCGCGCTCGACTTAACCGCGGGCATCGTCGCGGCGGCGCTGATCATCGTGCTCGCCCTGCTGTTTCGGTATACCAAGATGGGGCTGGGCTTGCGGGCCGTGGCCGATGACCCTGGTGCTGCAGCCTCGATCGGTATTCCGCTTAAGAACATCATGCTGCTGGTCTGGTCGGCTGCAGGCGTGGTTGCGCTGGTCGCGGGGATGATGTGGGGCGCGCGCGCGGGCGTGCAGTTCGCCCTTGTCGATCTCGCACTCAAGGCGCTGCCGGTGCTGATCATCGGTGGGTTCTCGTCGATCCCTGGCGCAATCGTCGGGGGGCTGATCATCGGCGTCACCGAGAAGACACTGGAGGTCTATGTCGGCCCGACCTTCGGAGGCGGGATCGAAGGCTGGGCCCCGTATGTGCTCGCGATCTTTTTCCTTCTCTGGCGGCCCGAAGGGCTGTTCGGCGAAAAGATCATCAGACGCGTCTGACGTGTGGGAGACTAACTAATGCAGAAGAAACCCGTCTTCCTGATCTACAGCCTGGCCGACGTCGCGATGTTCGTCGTGCTGATGGTCGTGGCCTTCGCCGTGGTTCCGGCCACAATTCAGACCGACTACTGGTACTCCTCGATCCTGATCCCGTGGCTGTGCCTCGCCCTGGCCGCCACCGGGCAACAGTTCGTGATGGGATATGCGGGCCAGCTCGCGCTGGGGGCGGCAGGCTTCATGGCGGCAGGCGCTTTCGCCTGCTACAATATCGAGCTGCGCCTGCCTTGGATCCCGTTCCCGATCTCGCTGGTGCTGTCGGGGCTTATCGCGGCCGCATTCGGTGTGCTGTTCGGCTTGCCGAGCCTGCGCGTGCGCGGCATTTACCTGATGGTCGCAACACTCGCCTCGCAGTTCTTCATCATCTGGATGATCGACAAGTTCGGATGGTTCAAGAACTATGACACATCAGGCATCATCACCGCGCAGGACATCGTGATTTTCGGTGTGCCCTTCACCTCGCCGATGGAGATGTATCTCGTCGTCGCGGCGGTGGTGACGGTGCTGACCATCCTCGCGGTCAACATGACCCGTGGCTCGGTGGGGCGCAACTGGATGGCCGTGCGCGACATGGACATCGCCGCCGAGAGCATGGGGATCTCGCTGCTGAGGACCAAGCTTCAGGCATTTGCGCTTTGCGCTTTCTACTGCGGCGTCGCCGGGGCGCTCTTCGCCTTCACTTATCTGAAGTCGCTCGAGCCCGTTGCCTTCGACATCAAGCTCTCGTTTCAGATCCTGTTCATGGTGATCCTCGGCGGTCTTGGGACGATAAGCGGCGCCTTTATCGGTGCGGCCTTCATCCTGCTTTTCCCCGTCGTGCTGAACAGCCTCGGCAATGCTTGGTTCCACGGCATGATCGACGCCACGATCATATCGGCGATCGAGCAGGTCGTGTTCGGTGCCCTGATCATCCTGTTCATGATCTACGAGCCGCTGGGCATGGCGAAGCTTTGGGAAAACCTCAAGCAGCGTTTCGTGTTCCGGACGCCTCTCGGCACGACCACGCGAGGTTGATAGTGCGGGAAGGGCCTTCCGGGGCCCGTCAACATCGCCATCGGAGACGACCGTTTTTACCTTGACCTCTTGGTCTCCGTTCGAGCCGAACACCCTGAAAACTGGAGATGGGAAGGTGGGATCAGGCGAGCCTCTGCGGCGATGAGCCAATTCTTAGAGGCGGCACGGGCGAGCGTGAAGACTAGGAACTTCGCCTAGACATGAATAGGAACGCCAGGCCGCCAAGCAGGCTGAGGAACGTGGGCGGAAGCGGTACGACTGTCTCTGACGCCGCAATTCGAGCGAAGGGATTATTATAGGGTGTTGAGCCACCGACGTTGATCTCGAAGAACTCCGACAGCACATTGCTCCCATTGTTCTGGATGCGATATCGACCATCGGTAACCAGTCCGCCGTCGAGAGTGATCTGGAAGCTGGTGACTTGGGTAAATTCCAACACGGTGGGCGTCGCAATGAGCGTCGTGTTCGTGCCTCCGGATACCGTGGAATTTTCATCGGTGAGCTGAACGTTCCCGCGGGGTGTGGTAAGCAATAAGTCGTAGTCAACAAACACTACGGGATCGCCAACTGCACCGGTGCCGGAGGTAGTCACCAAGCCTTCTAGGCCATAGAACCCATTATCAGCACATTGAAATGGCGACATGCATGTGAAGCCTCGATCAACCTTGTAGACAGCGGCCGACGCGCCGGACGCAGGCAAGAACAGGCAGGCGGCAGTGGTTGCGCAAGCCCAGACCGCCTTCGGGATTGCCAAACGAAACATCCTCTCTTTCCCCGCTGTTGAGTGCCCGTCCGGTCTGGGCGCTTTGGGCCGGTGAAGCCGGTCCCTGTTACGAAGCTGCCGTTGGGTAATGCAAAGGGAGCAATTCGTCGAGGCGGGTGATCTTGTGATCGGCGATCCGGCCCCCAGTTGTCCAGGATCAGAAGATCGGCTTTCACGAGGTCGCAGAAGAGCCGGGGGAGTAGCCATTGAACCGCCAATGGTCCGAGCGACAGCGTTCAATACTCCCAAAATATATTTTAAATCAGTTTGTTAGAAGAAAATGAAATGCAGTTTTTGTCGGTCAATGGTCGGATGTGGTATGCAATTTTGAGCAATACGACGCAACGCCCGGGACGTTTAGAGCGGTTCCCGAGCGTCGTGACTCGCAGGGAACTCCAGCGGGGCCGGAGCGCGCTTCAGTCTACCCAAGGCAGATGTAAGGGTTGGA
>JBHJGY010000053.1:0-6316 GCA_050331335.1 Pikeienuella sp. | reverse complement strand
GGCCGCAGCCATGGCAGGAGCCGACCCGGACGATCCCGGCAGCCTTGGCTGTCCCGCGCCGGACTGGACTGAGGCCTTGCTCGCCGGGCCCGAAGGTCTTCGTGTCGGCGTCTGCCGCACGCACTTCTTCGACAATCTTGTCCCGGCGGTCGGCGACAGCGTTGAGGCCGCCATCGATGTGCTCGGTCGCGCAGGTGCCGAAATCATCGAGTTCGAGCTGCCGGAGATCGGCCAGGGGCTGGGTGCGATCTTTGCAATCGAGCTCGCCTCATCGACCAACTACCATGATCGACGGCTCCGGGAGGGGACGGTTGCGCATTTCGATGCGGATGTTCGTCTCCTTGTCGAGATGGGGCGGCTCGTCAGTGGCGCCGACTATCTCCAGGCCGAGCGGTTCCGGCGGCATTTGGCCGTGCGCCTCGCCGCGGTCTTCGATAAGGTCGACGTCATCATCGGTCCGACCATGCCACTGACCGCCTGGCGCTCGGGCGAGACGGAGATCCGGATCGGCGACAAGCTTGAGAGCATTGTTGCAGTCTCTTGGCGCCTGACCTACCCGTGGAATCTGCTCGGCCTGCCGGCGATCTCGCTGCCCTGCGGGACAGATGGCGCGGGCCTGCCGATCGGACTGCAGATTGCCGGATGCGTTCTCGGAGAGTGCCAGGTGTTGCGCGCTGCAGCCGCAGCCGAGCGCGCGCTCGGCGGCCCGATGCCGAGAGTGGCCAGATCCTTCTAACGGCCCGGGGCGGATCCAGCGCACCGTCGAGGAGTTCGGGATCCGCGAGGTCTTCGTCGTCTATTCCGGCCACGGGGTGCCCGATCTGCGCCAGAGCGAGCCGACGCCCGCCTATCTCCTGCCCTCCGACGGCTTGCCCTTCAGTCCAGAGGCGACCGCCTATCCGCTCGATCTCCTGCTCGAGAACCTCGGCAAGCTGCCGGTCGAGCACGTGACGGTGATCCTCGACGCCTGCTTCTCAAGCAACACGGACACGAAGACCGGGCTTGCCGCCAAGCTCGCGCCTGGCATCAGCGCCGCGACCCTGCCGCCGGAGCCGGAGGCCAGGGTCTCGGTCCTCGCCGCCACCGGCCCCGGAAGGGATAAGTTCGCCGCCTGGCTCGAGCCGCAGCGCCACGGGGCGTTCACCTGGCACCTGCTCCAGGGCCTCTACGGCAAGGCGGACCGTGACAGCGACGGTCGCGTCACTCTGGCCGAGGCGTCAAGCTACACGCGAACCCAGGTCCGTCTCGACGTCCGCCAGCGCCCCGACGGGCTGGTTCAGACCCCAACGCTTCGAAGTGACCGCCCCGGTCACGAACTCACCGTCTTCGATCTGGAGACGCAGCCCGTCTTCTCACCGCTTGCGTGACAATTGCAGCATTGCGGAGTGAAACAACTCGGGATCGCCGATGGCCAAGATGCAGGGATCGGCTGAAGGTCAGATGAGCCCCTTCCGTTTGGGCCAGCCGACGCGAAAGGCGACCGGCTTGGCGGCATGACGCAACCGCAGCAAATGGCCGGATTTCCAACGGCGCCGCGGCGTTGGAGACGGGCTGCCGATGTTTACCCTTGTGTTTCGAGGGCTCACTCATCGTCTGGCGCAAGTCCGCAACGGGGCCAACATGGCCAAAGCACACCCGGTCAGCGGCTCCGCGTCGGGCGGCGCGACGCGGCAGCGGGCCGTCGTCTTGAGCCAAGCCACAGCATCGCCCACGACCGGGACAAGCGGGTGCCCCGCTTCCGTCGGCCGAACCGCCCGGGCGCTGCGCAAGAGGAGCGGCATGACCGGCCCGGCGGGGTCGGGCTCCCATCGCCGGGGCGCGGGGACTGTTCCATCGGGCCGATCTTGCGCTCTATGATGCGACACCGGGCTTGGGCTGCAAAACTGGCGGCCGGCGCCACGGGCGATGTTCTGATCGACGGCACGACGGCAAACTCAGCGGGGCGGATATGAGCGAGACACGGCAAACGGTTTCCTTCACGCAGATGAAGGACGGCACCCGGGAGGATTACGAACTCCTGGAGCAACTCGAGAAGCCGTTCTTGGCCGGCACCGCCGATCGCCTGCTTAAGGAGCTCGCGGCCCAAGATGAAGAAACCCTGCCGGGCTATAAGATCACCCGACTTGAACACGGGCTGCAGGCGGCAACCCGCGCGCGGCGCGCGGGAGCGGATATCGACTGGGTGGTTGCTGCCCTGCTCCACGACATCGGCGACCGTCTCGCCCCGCAGAACCACGACCGGATGGCCGCGGAGATCCTCCGCCCCTATGTGCGCGCGGAGGTCGCGTGGGTGGTTGAGCACCATGGCATCTTCCAGATGGCCTATTATGCGCACCATTATGGCTGGGATCGGGAACTGCGCCAGCGATACGCCGACAGCCCCTTCTACGACAGTTGCGTCGGCTTCTGCGAGCGGTGGGACCAGGCAAGCTTCGATCCCGACTATCCGATGGAGCCGCTGGAAAGCTTCGCTGCTGATGTGCACAGCGTCTTTGCGCGCAAGGCGTACGACCCTGCGGTGATCCGTGCCGGGGTGGTGGTCGGCCTCCCGCCCGCGGCCTGACCTCCTTGGGTTCACGACGCAGGGCCGAAAACCGTCTCGAATGGGCGTTGGCTTGATGTAAAATTTTTTGGGGTCGCGGGGGTGCGTCGCTGGAGGGATTGGAATGACTCTGCTGATCAACCGCCTGCAAGTAATCGACCTGCGTGAAGGCCAACTTTTTGTCTTTCGAGATCGCGACGGCTTTATCGCTTTCGGCCGGCTTGATGGTAGCGGAGAGTTGGCCGAGCCGGTGCGCCCCGACGACTTCGGAAGTCTCTTCGAAACCCTAGCCGCGATCTATGACGGGGAGCTGTTACGGTTCGGCGAGTTCCGCGAATCTGCGCTGGAAGGCACCGATCGGCGCCCGGGCTTTATCTTCACGCCGTTCGACGACAGCGTCCGATATTTCGACAATGACCTGCGCGGCCGGCTCGCCTTCGATTTCGACAGCGCCGAGGACGCCGATGATTTCGCCGCGGTGCTCGATCAGGTGATCGATGCGATCTACGGCTTCGACTTCGTCAACGCCGTCTTGCCACCGGTGACACCGGCCGAGGTCGTCTTGCTCACGCGGAGTTTCGAGGACCCGGACGGGCCGGGCGCGATTGGTGCGAATCAGCTGGTCAGCGGCCTCGATGGCGCGCCGCAAGTGAGCGCGGTGCCGGGCATCGGCGCGACTGCCCGGGACGGCGTGGCCTTCGATGCGGATCACGACGGCGATCTCGACATCGCCATTGTCACCACAAACCAAGCCCAACCGTTGGAGATCCTCATCAACACCGGAACGGGGTTCACGGCCGAGGACGTCGATCTGCCCGTCGACCTCGGCATCACGTTGAACCCATCGCTGTCGGTGGCTGCGGGCGACTTCACCGGTGACGGCGTGGAAGACCTCCTGGTCGGAAACCGGAACAGCACCCTCGATCTGCTGGTCAACGCAGCGGATGGCGGGCAACCCGGCAGCTTCGTTGTCGAGAGCCGCACGGTGATCAACACCCCGGGAAGTTCTGACGATGTTCGGGCGATTGAGGTGGCCGATATCGATGGCGACAACGATCTCGACGCCGTTGCGCTCATTGTAGATAGCGCTGCCGTTCTGTTCCTTATCAATGACGGGTCCGGCAGCTTCACCCAGCGCCGTGTCTCCGGTGACACCATCGACGCGGTCCTTCCCTTCGCGTTCCAGCTTGCGCTGATCGATGTCGATGGGGACGGGATCAAGGACGCCGTGCTCAGCAACAACCAAAGCCGCAGCGCGGCGAACGTGGTCTCCGGGGCGGACGGCACGCTCTTCGAGTTCGGGCCGGCAGGGGGCGGGACGGCCTTCGGCGTTGGCGATCTCGATGGCGACAGCATCGACGATCTGGTGGTCGGAACCAACGAACCAGGCGGCGGGACCCTGCCCGGGCTGAGCGTGCTGTTCGGAACCGAGTCCGGCCTATCGAGCACACCGCAATCAATCTCCAACAGCGGCATCGGGGGAGATGCTTTTGTCGACATCGATCTCGCCGATCTCGACGGCGACGGAGATCTCGACATCGCCGCGGCTGGCGTGGATCTGTCCGGCGACACCCCCGGCCAAGCGCTCTTCTTCGCAACCGGTCCGGACGCCGCGAGTTTCGCCCCGATCAGCTTCGACACTGCGGTCAACCCCCGCTCCCTCGTCGCGGCGGACTTCTTCCCGGGGACGCTCGACGCAGAAACGCTCTTCTAACCCGGAGCCTCACGGGCGCGGGCGGTCAGGTTGCCCGCGCGCGCGCCCCTCTGCCCGAAGCGATCAGGCCAGGACCGATTGGGACCGATTGGGCGCGAACCGATTTGGGCTGAGCGCGTCGGTTCCGGTATTTGCCTGCCGCGCCGTGAGCAGATCGGCCAGAAGTTCGCCGGTCTTCGGCGCCATCATCAAGCCGTAATGGGAATGGCCGAAGGCCGCATGCAGGCCGGGCATGCCCTCGAATTCACCGATGAGCGGCAGACTGTCAGGCAGCGACGGGCGGCGCCCCATCCAGGCCCGCGGCTCGGTCTGCGCGAGGTCCGGGAACATCTCCCGGGCGCATCGTGCGATCCGGGCCGTGATCCGATGATCCGGCGGCGCGTCGACAGCCCCGAACTCCGCCTGCCCCGCAAACCGCGCGCCCCCCTCCATGGCGGAGGCAACGATCTTGGCGTCGGTGTCCATAACCGAGTTGTTGATCTCCACCCCCGGATCGGGGAACTCCATATGATAACCGCGCTCGGCGGCCAGCGGCACCTTGATGCCAAGCGGGCGCAGCAACTCTGCCGACCAAGCCCCGAGCGCCACGACGACCCGGTTTACCTCGAAGCGGCGTTTGTCGGTTTCGACCGCCCAGCGCGCTCCGGACTTGCTGAGCGCGGTGATCCGAGCCGTCTCGAACCGCGCCCCAAGAGACCGTGCCTTCTCCGCCAGGACGCGGGCCAACCGCCCAGGGGCCATTGCACGGGCCTGGCCGTGGATCACCACGGCCGCCTGGAACTCGCGGGACAAGGCCGGCTCCACCTCGCGCAAGCAATCGGCCCCGATAATCTCCAGTAGTGCGCCCTTCTCCTGACGGATCCGATAATCGAGCGCGCCGAGGGTCGCCCGCCGCGCATCGCGAAACGCGTGGATATAGGCGCTGTCGCGCACCAGCAGATCTTCCCCGGTACCTGCAAGATGGCGGCGATAGAGCTCGATGGACGGACCGCAGAGGATCTCCATGGCATCTGCGGCGCGGCGGACGCGGGCCTCGGTTCCCTGGCGCACGAAGGCCAGTCCCCAGGGCAGCATCCACGGCCAATGGGCCAGCCGGACATGGAGCGGGCGGCGGGGCCCGATCATCAGCGCAGGAATGCGGCGCCAAAGCCCGGGCAGGGATTGGGGGATGATCGACCAAGGCGAGATCACGCCCGCATTGCCATAAGAGGTCTCCTGACCCGGCTCGCTGCGGTCGATCACGCGAACCGCGACGCCCCGCTCGGCGAGCGACAGGGCCGTACAAATGCCGACGATGCCGGCGCCGAGAACGGCGACATCGTCCTTCATCGGGCCAAACCCTGTGCGGCTCTCGCCCGGCGCTGGGCAGCGAGTTGGCTGAAAACCGCTGGGGCGGCGATTACGAGCGCCACGAGGTCCGCCTGAAAGGACGGCGCGATGAACACCATGCCGGCAAGACCTAGGAGGAGGCGCATCCCCACCCCAATCGGCGCCAGCCAATGCCCGACCACGGCTGCCGAAAGCGCCACCACCCCGGCGATGCAGCTCGTAGCCGTGTAGCTGAACTCAAACAGATCGAAGCCCGTGGAGGAGACGAACAGCAACACCGGCGCATAGACGAAAGCCATCGGCGCCACGACCTTGCCGAGGCCCAGGCCGAAGGCGGAGATCCCCGTGCGGAACGGGTTGGCGTTGGCGATCGCCGCAGCGGCGTAGGCCGAGGTGCAGACGGGCGGCGTGATCTCGGCCACGACGCCGTAGTAGAGCACGAACATATGGCTCGCAATCGGCGGGACCCCGAGCTGCGCCAGCGCCGGCTGAGCGACCGAGACGAGCATGATATAGAGCGCTGTGGTGGGCACCCCCGCCCCCATCAGGATGCAAGCCAGCGCGATGAAGACGAGGCTGATGAAGAGGGTCAGATCCTCGACCGAGAAGAGCTCATTGGCACCGTTGTAAAACCGCCCGGCGATGTCGTTGCCGATATTGGTGGCGGCTTGGGGCACCATGACCCCGATGCTAAAGCCGACGCCGGTGGTGTTGATCACGCCGATGACGAT
>JBHJGY010000052.1:0-53321 GCA_050331335.1 Pikeienuella sp. | reverse complement strand
GGGGAGGGACGAGATGCGGCGGGCGATCCTGCATATTGGCACGGAGAAGACAGGCACCCAGACCCTGCAACGCTTCTTGGCGGCGAATCGGCCCGCCCTCGCCGCCCGCGGGGTGCACTATGCCCGCTTCCCAGGCGACCGGGCGCATCGCGCGCTTGCGGCTTTTGCTCAAGACGACGGCGTGCGAGACGAGCTCAGGATCGACCTGCGGATCGCCAACCTGCAAGACCTCGCCGCCTTCCGTGCCCGCTTGCGGAAGGCGGCGGCCACGGAACTCGCGCGGACCGACGCGCCTGCCGTCATCTTCTCATCGGAGCATCTATCGAGCCGGCTGATCGCGCCCTCCGAGATCGCCCGACTGCGGGATTTCCTCGCTGCATTCTTCGATCGGGTGCAGATCGCCGTCTATCTCCGGCGGCAGGACCGGGTGGCCGTCAGCCTCTATTCGACGCTCCTGAAGTTCGGGATCGATTGGTGGGACATCCTGCCGGACCCCGACGACCGTCCGCATTATTGGGACTATGCGGGCCTGCTCGCGCGCTGGGCCGAGGGCTTCGGGCAAGCGGCCGTCACCCCGCGGATCTTCGAGCCGGCCGAGCTCGTGCGCGGGACGATCACCCTGGATTTCGCCGCGACCTGGGGCCTGGGTGAGGGGCTCGCGCCGGTGCCCAATCTCAATGAGGCGATGGCCGCCCCCGCCCAGGAGCTGCTGCGCCGGCTCAACACCCATTACCCCGGCTATCTGGGCGACCGGCCGAACCGGTGGCGCGGGGAGCTCGGTCAGCGGATGGCGGAGTTGTTCCCCGGCGCCGGGGTCAAGCCGTCGCGGGCTGAGGCGGAGGCCTTCGCCCAGCGTTTTGCCGATGGCAACGAGACCGTCCGGCAGATCTGGTTTCCGGACCGGCCGACCCTCTTCAGCGCAGATTTCTCCACCTATCCGGAGCACCCCGATCCGCGGCGCTACAGCTTCGACCAAGCGGTGGATCTTGTGGTCGGTCTCTGGGGCAAGGGTCAGGCGCGCGAGCTCGGCTTGCGGGGCGCGCTCGCCCGTGCCCGGGGGTGGATCGCCGAGCTCGAAGGGCGCTCCGCGGCGGCGCGGCTGGCCTATGCGGAGGCGCTCACCCACGACCCGGACGACGCGCAGGCCCGGGCGGCGCATGCTGCGCTGAGCGCGGAAGACGGACCGGTGACCGCCCGCTGGCCGGTGTCGCGGTATCTGGTGGCCGAGGGCGCTCGGGTGCTCTTTCTCGCCGCGGAGGGCGTGGCCGAACCCTGGCGCCTCGCGGCTGCGGCGGCGCTTGCAGGGGCCGCGGCGGGCGCCGACGCAGCTGGCGGCGAGATCCGCCGCGGGCTGATTCGCCGGCTTGCCGATCTCGAGACGGCTGCGGCCCAGCAAGCCCTCGACGCGCCCGGATGGTTTCGCCCCGGATTGGTCGCCGATCCGGCGCGGCGGCTGGCGGAGACTTACCTGGCGGTTTTCGTGGCGGACCAGGGTCAGAGCGCTGCCGCTCGCGAACTGGTTGCCCTGGCCTGCGGCGGGCCGGGTCTGGCCCATCTCGATCCGGAGAACCGGTCCGCCGGGCTCACTTTCGCGGACTGTGTGGACACCGTGCTCGCGGCGCCGCCCGCCCAGCTCGATCCCGTTTGGCGGGCACAGTCGGACAGCCTGGGCGCGTGCCCCGTCAGCGAGCTTTACGCTGTGGAAGATCTCGCCCGGCTGGCCGAGGACCTCGGCCGACATCTCGGACGCCCTCTTGCCCTGCCGACGGCCGCAACGTCGGCGGCGCCAGGGAACGACCGCGCGGTCCGGCTCGAGGAGGGAGCATCGCGCTGCCCCCCACAGGCGTTGCGCAGCCGGGGCCCGCTGTCGCCCGAGGCGTTGCTCGAGGGCGATCTCGCCGGCCGGATCCGCGCGCGGCGGGCACTCGACACCACCCTCCACGCAGCAGCGCTGAGGCTCGGCGATGCGCAGCTCCGTGACGCTGCGGGAGCGGGCAAGAGAGGCGGCTGGCGGGGCCGGATGTTGGCGGGCCTTGGCCGCCTGAGGCCGCGCTGACGCCTGCGCGGCAGCACTTTACCGAGAGAGCCCGTCGAGGAAGGCGAAAACCCGGGCGTAACTCGCCCGGCGGGCAGCGCTGTCCCCGCCGAACCGCACCCCACGCTCCCCGCAATCGGCCAGGAAAGCCTCGCGCCCCGCGAGACTATCGAGCCGATGGCCGCCATCGAGCGTGACAGTGCGGCCCTCGGCATCTGCCGTGAGCAGGCAGCGGGGCGAAGTGTCGCGGACGGTGATTGCGCGCCCGATCCGGAAGGTGAAGAAGCTGCGCGCGTCGAACCCGTGCTCGGCCCCGGCGAACACCACCGCCTCGGCTGGCTGATCCGCGGCGCGCCAGGCTTCGGCCAAGGCCACGCAGGGCGCCGCTGGGGTCCAATTGTCCCGTTCGCCGAGCAGCATCAGGACCGGAGTGGCGAGCGCTTCGCTGGCCAGATCGAAGCCGCAGAAGGGGTAGAAGGCGATCGCGAAGGCCAGCCGGTCCGGACCGCCTGCCGCATAGCCTGCCAGCCGGTCGACCGCGCCTAAGGTCGCTGTGATCGCGCCTTTCGACCATCCGATGACACCGATCCGATCCGCCGGGATCCGAGGATGGCTCGCCAAAAGCCGCCGCGCCGCCATCACGTCCGCCAGCATGCCCTGCGCGGTAAGGCGAAGCTGGTCCCGCACGGTCGAGCCGATATCGCGGGTGGTGAAATGGTCGAGGATCAGCGCCGCGTATCCCGCCTCTACAAGCGCCTCGGCCATCCGATCTTGCCGCCCGCCAATCCCGCCGGAGCCGTGGCTGAGGATCGCCGCGCCGCGGACCTCGCCCTCGGGAAGCAGCAACTTGCCGAGGATCTCCGCCGGCTCTGCGTTGCCGGCGATCATGTCTGGGAAATCGTAAGGCGTGGTTGTTGCGATGCCGAGCCAGCCCGCGCCGCCCGCCGAGAGGTTGGCGGCCGCAGGCACCGGGGCGGGCTTGCTGCCGCAGCCAACCAGGAGCGTGAAGACGGCGAGGAGGACCAGCGCGCGCATCGAGATCAGAACAGCCGCGGCTTCAGCTTGAGCAGCGTTTCGTTGGTTTCCCGGCTGAGACGGGTGATGGTGTCGAGGGTACTGCGATGGGCCTCGCGGCCGGCTTCGACGGCGGTTTCGATTGCCGCCGCCTGAACCAGGCTTGCAACGAGGGCGGGGTTCGCTGCGGCGTGGCCTGGGCCGAAGGCTGCGTCGATCGCCGCGATTGCCGCGCGCAGATGGCTGGCGGCGGCGTCCTCGGCATTGGTGCGGATGGCCTCCCGGTTCGGCTCGAACTGGCTGAGCGTGTCTCTCATAGACGGTCCTCCCGCTAAGCGAGATAGGCGGTCCTGGCGCCTCGCCAAGCGCCCAAGCCCATTGCCCTGCGCCCTAAGCCTCGGCGCCCGCGAGATCGACCGCCTCGATCATGCAGATGAGAGTGGAGGCCGCCGCGAGCCCGGTGTGCTGGGTGTATGGCCATTCGCTCACATTGATCCGCCTCAGCCGCCCGCTCCGTTATGTTATGTGGTGAGGTGAAGGGCGCCGCCGCTCGGTCCGGTCGCGCTGAACAGGGTTAGCCGGTCCCGCATCACCATCTCCATCGCCGCTGGCCTCACGCGCTGCCGCGCGGGCGAGGGTCTGGGCAGGTCGGCCTGCGCGGGAGAATGCCCAGGCGGGACGATATGCGATCGCCCCTGACTCAGATCGCCCCTAAACTCGGACCGTGACGGCCATCGCCTCGATCGCCCGCCATAGCAGGCTCGCCCCGAGGCTGGCGAAGAACACGGCAACGCCGGCGAGGACAACGGCGCCGACCCTGGCATAGAGCCGCGCGGCGGCGCGGGTGGAGAACACCAGCGCGTAGAAGCCATGGCCCGCGCTGGCGACGAGAACGGCGCCCAGGACCATGACGGCGATCGCCTCGGCGCTGGCCGTGCCCGCGGGAAAGATCGAGACGAGGACGAGCCAAGTGGTCAATGCCTTTGGGTTTGTTGCGAGCACGGCCAGTGTGGTGAGAAACGCGGCCCGCGGCGTAACCTGGCGGGCCTGGCCAGGCTCTGTGCGCCAAGCGAGCGCGGCCCGGGCATAGCGCAACGCAAACCAGATGAGCAGCACCCCGCCGATGCCGCCGAGCGCCGCCTGGAGTGCCGGCACGGCGCGGAACAGCGCGGCCGCGCCGAGGATCGCTGCCAGGGCCCAGCCGAGCACGCCGAGCGCAATTGCCGGCACCACCGCAAGCGCCACCCGCCGGCCTGCCCCGACCGCAATGGCGATCGTGTTGAACACATTGGGGCCTGGGCTGAGGATGTTGGCGGCGAAGACGGCGAGGGCGGTGAAGATCTCGGTCCAGGGGATCGCCGCCACGGTTGTCATCGCCGCTGGCCTTTAAGCGCGGGGCTCAGGCGGGCGCGGTTGCGGCGAATGCGGGGTGCTCTGAGGCTTGCGCGTCCCAGGCGGCGAGTTCGGGGCGGGTTGCACGCCAGCCGAGCCCGCCATGGCGCAGATCCAGATAGCCCAGCGCGCAACCGACCGCGATCCGGCTGGCATCGAACCCCGCCGGCCAGTCGCCGGCTTCGGCCTCGAGCGCATCGAGGGCGCGGGTGATTTTGGAGAGTTGGCCGTCGACCCAGCCGGTCAGCCGGGCCGTTTCCGGCCGCAGGCGGCCTTCGTAGACCACCAGGAGCGCCGCATCCATGATGCCGTCGGCCAGGGCCTCGCGGGCCAGCACCGGCCAGAGCGCGTCGCCATCGGGGTAGAGGCCGAGATCGAAGCGGGCGTCGAGATAGCGGGTGATCACCCGGCTGTCATAAAGAGCGAGGCCCTCCTCGGTCACGAGGCACGGGATCTTGCCGAGCGGGTTGACGGCGATGGTCTCGGGATTGGGCTCCAGCACAGATCCGGAACCGGCGACCAAGGTCACCTCCTGCCGTGCCCCCGCGAGGTGGAGCGCGACCATGACTTTGCGGACATAGGGAGAGGCATCAGAGTGATAGAGCTTCATGTGCGGCGGTCTCCTTCGGGCTCTGGATCCCGGGCCGCAGCCTGGCCGGCCTCGTTGTCGCGTTTGAGAAGCCGGGCGAGGACAAGCGAGGTCCGCGGCATATAGCGGTAAGGCACGGTCTGCTCGGCCGCGGGCCGACGACTGGTTCTATAAAGGGCGAAGCCGACGAGCGCCAGATGCATCGCGCCGACATAGGCGAAGAGCGCGCCCGGACCGTATGCGGCGATGAGGGCCGCGCTGATGGTGGGGCTCGCGATGGCGCCGAGCGAGAAGAAGAGCAAAAGACCTGCATTGAGCTCCACCACGAAATCTGCCGACGCGAAGTCGTTGGCATAGGCGCTGGCGACGGAGAAGACAGGCCAGGATGTCGCCCCGAAGAGGAATGCGCCGAAAAGGATTGCTTCGAGCCGGCCGGCCTCGGCCGCGCCGACGAGCATCCCGGTGCTGGCAAACGTGGCGAGCGACAGGCCGATCAGCACGAAGCGGCGGTCGAACTTGTCCGCGAGCCAGCCGACAGGATATTGCGCCGCCGCAGCGCCCATCACCGCGACCATCAGGAACGCAGCGATCTCGCCCTGTCCGAGCCCGATCTCGACCCCGTAGATTGGCCCCACCATCCGGAATGCGGCGCTCGTCATGCCGGCGACCACGATTGCCGCACAGGCCGTCGGCGACAAGCGCGCGGCGGCGAGGGGGCGCAAGCGCGGGGCGGTCGGAGTTTTCGGCGGTACCGCGCGGGTGAGCGCGAGCGGCAACAGGCACAGGCAGCAGAAGATCGCGACGATGTTGTAGGCCGCGTAGCTTAGCGGATCGAGCACCGCGATCATGCCCTGAGAGGCCACCTGTCCCAGGAGTTCGATAACCCGATAGGCGCCGAAGACCCGGCCGCGCTCGGCGTTGCGCACTTTTGCCTGCATCCAGCTCTCGACGACCGTGTAGGCGGCGGCGACGGCGATGCCGGTAGGCACCCGCAGCGCGGACCACATCAACGGGCCTTCCAAAACCGGATGGAGCAGGGCGCCCGTTGCACCGATGGCAGCGGCGGCGGCAAAGCAGCCGCTGTGCCCGACCCGGCCAATCAGCCGCGGCGTCGCCCAGCATCCGAGCAGAAATCCCAAGAAATGCGCCGAGCCCATGAGTCCGATTTCTTCGGTGGCGAAGCCCCGGGCGGCACCGGCCAGCGCATCGAGCGGGCCCAGCGAGCCAGAACCCATCTGAACGAGGAAGATCGACAGGAAAAGCGCGGCGAAGGAGAGGGCGGGGGTCATGGCACATTCCAAAGAGGGATCTCAGCCGAAGATGGCGCTGCCACGGGGATCCCGCGGCCCGGAAGGCGACAGCAACTATCGAAAACGCTCGCCCTTGGGCGCGGCTGCGCGACGGCCCGCCCGCCGGTTGGATGCCTGCTCGGATGCGCCAGGGCGTCAACTTGCGCCCAGGCATCGGCCCTGCTAACCGCGATCGGGTAACCACGAGGGGGTGCCATGGCCGAACTCGACGTCGTGGCGCCTGAGAAGCGCGCCAAATCCAAGCGCATCCGCGCCCTGAGGGGGCTGGCGCCGTTCCTGGCGCCCTATGGCCCCTTGATCCTGGGCGTCGCCGTTGCGCTGCTGTCGGCCACCGCGTTCACTCTGGCGCTGCCGATTGCCTTTCGCCGCGTAATTGATGGTTTCTCGATCGAGAATATCGACCTGATCGACCAGTACTTCCTTGCTCTGATCGGCGTCGCCCTGGCCTTGGCTGTCGCCACGGCGCTGCGGTTTTATCTCGTCACCTTGCTTGGAGAGCGGGTGATCGCGGATATCCGTCGCGGCGTCTTCGAGCATGTGAGCCGGATGTCGCCGGCCTTTTACGAAAAGCTGATGACCGCGGAGGTGCTGACCCGACTGACCTCGGATACCACCGTGATCCAGGGGGTGGTGGGTTCGACGGCGTCCATCGCGTTGCGCAACATCCTGATCCTGATCGGCGGGATCGTGATGCTGTTGGTGACCTCGCCGAAGCTGACCGCGATGACGCTGCTCATCGTGCCGATCTGCGTGTTCCCCATCCTGTTCCTGGGGCGCCGGGTGCGGCGGCTTTCGCGTGAGGCGCAGGATCTGGTGGCGGAAGCGGCGTCGCGGGCGGGGGAGCTGTTGCAGGCCGCCTCGACCGTCCAAGCAATGACCTATGAGCGCACCGCGCAGGCCCAGTTCGCCGAGCGGGTCGAGGCCGCCTATCGGGCGCATAGGGGACGCATCGCCGCGCGCTCGGCGCTGACCGCGATCGTGATTTTCCTGGCCTTCTCGATGGTCGTCAGCGTCGTCTGGATCGGCGCCCGCGACGTGCTCGCCGATAACATGACCGAGGGCGAGATGGTCCAGTTCGTCTTCTACGCCGTCTTCACCGCAGGATCGATCGGTGCGCTGTCGGAGGTCTGGGGCGAGCTGCAGCGCGCGGCCGGTGCCACCGAGCGGCTGGTCGAGCTTTTGGAAACCGAGAACCCGATCCAAGAGCCGTTGCGCCCGATCTCGCCGCCGACGCCGCCAAGGGGCGAGATTGTCTTCGAAGATGTCGCCTTCGTCTATGAGAGCCGGCCCGATACCCCTGCGCTCGACGGTGTCTCCTTCCGCGTGGCACCCGGAGAGAAGGTCGCGCTCGTGGGCCCCTCCGGTGCAGGTAAGACGACGGTGCTCCAGCTCCTGCAGCGCTTCTACGATCCGACCCGCGGCCGCATCCTCCTCGACGGCGTCCCGGTAAATGCGATGCGAACCGCCGATCTCAGGTCGCGGATGGCGCTGGTGCCGCAGGAACCGGTGATCTTCGCCGAAAGCGTGCGCGCCAATATCCTGTTCGGCCGGCCGGAGGCCAGCGAGGCGGACGTGATCGCTGCCGCCCGCGCCGCCGCAGCGCATGATTTCATCGTGGGGCTGCCCGATGGCTATGACAGCTGGCTGGGCGAGCGGGGCGTGCTGCTCTCGGGCGGCCAAAAACAGCGGATCGCGATTGCCCGGGCGATCCTGCGCGATGCGCCGGTGCTTCTCCTCGACGAGGCCACCTCGGCGCTCGATGCCGAGAGCGAGCGTGCGGTGCAGGCGGCGGTCGAGCGGCTGTCGGAGGGGCGGACAACGCTGGCCATCGCCCACCGTCTCGCCACAGTAAAGCGGGCCGATCGCATCGTCGTGCTCGATGAGGGCCGCGTTGTCGCCACTGGCACGCATGACGATCTGGTGGCTCAGGGCGGGCTCTATGCTCGGCTCGCCCGGCTCCAATTCACCGAGGGTCTGGCGGCCGAGTGAGCGGGGTCTGAGGCGCTGCGCAGACGGTCCGGTGCAGATGCCGGCCGAAACCCCTCGCTGCCCGGCCCCTCGCACCCTATGTCGATGCCGAGGCGACGCGGCGTCGCGCCCCAGGGAGGACTGAGATGAACATCGAGCGCGTGGCCTTCGCCACTCATGCGGACAAGCTCGCGATCGAGGTGGTGCCGATGGGAAATCGATGGCAGACAGAAACTGTTTACGCCATGCTGTCCGATGCCAAAACCCATCGCGGCGCGGCCAAGGCGCTGAGTTTCCAGATCAAATCGGGGCCGAAGGACACCGCCGAGACGCTGACCTGGGCCGAGATGTACGCCCGTGTCACCCAGGCGGCCAACCTCTTCCACGGGCTTGGTGTTCGCGAGGCCGACGGGGTTGCTTATCTGCTGCCCAATTGCAACGAGACCTGCATTGCGTTGCTGGGCGCCGTGACCGCCGGGATCGCCTGCCCGATCAATCCGCTGCTCGAAGTGGAACAGATCGCGTCGATCCTGCGGGAGACCAAGGCGAAGGTCCTGGTGACGCTCGCCCCTTTCCCCAAGACCGACATCGCCCAAAAGGCCCACGCGGCTGCCGCATTGTGCCCCGAGCTGGAGACGATCCTCGAGGTCGACCTCAAGCGCTATCTGACGCCGCCGATTTCCTGGGCCGTGCCCTTCCTGCGCCCGAAGCTGTCGCATGATCACGGCAAGCGGGTGGCCGATTTCAACACGAGCCTCGCTGCCGAGCGGGCCGATGCCCTCGTCTTCGCGGAGGCTGGCGACCGGGTCGCGGCCAATTTCCATACCGGGGGCACGACCGGGTTGCCCAAGATCGCCCAGCATCGCCAGTCCGGGATGGTCTATAATGGCAAGGTGCCGGCGCTGAACGTCATCGTCGAGGATGACGTGCTGATCTGCCCGCTGCCGATGTTTCACGTGCTCGGTGCCTATCCGATCCTGATGTCTTGTCTCGCCGTCGGCGCGCATCTCGTTCTGCCGACGCCTGCGGGCTATCGCGGCGACGGGGTGATGGACAATTTCTGGAAGCTCGTGGAGCGCTGGGGGGTCACCTTCATGGTGATGGTGCCTACGGCGGCCTCGGCGCTGCTCCAGCGCCCGGTAAATGCCGACGTCTCCACGCTCAAATACGCGCTGTGCGGCTCGGCGCCGTTGCCTGTCGAGCTCTTCCGCCGCTTCGAAGCGGCCTGCGGGGTCAAGATCCTGGAGGGCTACGGCATGACCGAGGCCACCTGCCTCGTGTCCATCAACCCGCCCGAGGGGGAGCGCAAGATCGGCTCCGTGGGCCTGCCGATCCCCTACACCCGGGTGAAGATCCTCGATTGCGACATCGATGGCGATGTTCTGCGCGAAGTGCCCCTGGGCGAGACCGGCGAGATCTGTCTGGCCTCGCCGGCGATCTTTCCCGGCTACCGCGAAGAGGCGCGCAATTTCGGCGTCTTCACCAAGGGCGAAGGGTATCTGCGCACCGGCGATCTCGGCCGGCTCGACGCGGACGGCTATCTTTGGATCACCGGTCGGCTGAAGGATCTGATCATCCGCGGCGGTCACAACATCGACCCCAAGCTGATCGAAGAAGCGCTGATGGGGCACAGCGACGTGGCCTTCGTCGGCGCGATCGGACAGCCCGACGCAGTCGCCGGGGAATTGCCTTGCGCCTATGTCGAGCTGCGCGCCGGGGCGACGATCACCGAGCCCGAGCTTCTGGAGTATGCGCGCGCCCACATCCCCGAACGCGCTGCGGTTCCGAAGCATCTGGAGATCGTCGACGAGCTCCCGAAAACCGCGGTCGGCAAAGTCTTTAAGCCGGCGCTGCGTAAGAAGGCGATTGCCAGGGTCTATGGCGCCGCGCTGGCTCGGGCCGGGCTTGATGCGCCGCTCGAGGTGATCGAAGACAAGCGCCGCGGGCTTGTGGTGCAGGTAGCCGGGTCGGCTGGTGAGGCCGCGGTGGCCGCGGTCATGAATGAGATGCCGCTCCCGTGGGAACGCGCGGCGGACAAGGCCTGATCATGACACTTGGTCAGGGCCGCCTGCCGGTTTATCTTCTGGCCGGCAATTGATGTTGGAGAACGATCATGGACGGAAAGAAGACACCGCTGACCGGAAACAAGGTGCTGCCATGGTGGATGGCCCTCGGCATCGTCGGGGCAATCCTGGTGCTTTATGTGCTGATCGACCGCGCCATGCTGGGGGCTGACACTCAGCCGGTCGCGCTGATCGACATGCCGCCGCATATCGCGCCGATTGACCCCCAAGAGGTCAATTATCCGGTGGTAAACCGCAGTCAGGCGGACTTCCTCGTCCCCGAGGGCAAAATGCCCGACTGGTCGAAGTGGACCGGCGACGACGGCTGATAGAGCCCACCATCGAGGGGCCGAGCGGTCTAATAGAGCTCGAGTTTTTCCGGAGCTCGGAGGAAAACGTGTGGGGCGTCGGGAAAACCTTTGTTTCCCGGTATCAGATTTGAAGTCCGCCCCCAACTTCGAATTCGTGCGAAGCGACGGCGCGGTCGCCTACCGATTTCAGAACGGTGCGCTCCTGCCCTCCGACATCCCGATCCCGCCGGTCGGAGCGCTCCGGGAAACCGACACCGAGGCGACGATCGCCTCGGGCAGGCTCACCCTCGCTTTGCCGGACGAGACGCCGATGCAGCCGGTGCCGCAGCCGGCGGCCGTGTGGCTGCTCGCCGCGGGCCTCGGCGCCCTCGCGGCCATCGGCCGCCGCGGCTGATCTCGACACGAAAGCTCCGCGCTATTAGGTTGCACGCGAGCGAGCCACCGGAGGGCCCCATGGCGATCAACCACATCCGCCCCTGGCGCAACATCTACCGCCGCGCGTGCCGTCAGATCATGGTGGGCGATGTTCCCGTGGGCGGCGATGCCCCGATATCCGTCCAGACCATGACCAACACGCTGACCCACGATGCGAAGGCCACGCTGGAGCAGATCGAGCGTTGCGTGGAGGCGGGCGCCGACATCGTCCGGGTTTCTGTTCCAGACGAAGAGAGTTCGGCGGCGATGCACGAGATCTGCAAGCACGCCTCCGTCCCGATCGTTGCGGACATCCACTTCCATTACAAGCGCGGGATCGAGAGCGCCATCGCCGGGGCCGCCTGCCTGCGCATCAACCCCGGCAACATCGGCTCCGAGGATCGGGTGAAAGAGGTCATCAAGGCGGCCCGCGACCACGGCTGCTCGATCCGGATCGGGGTGAACGCTGGCAGCCTCGAGAAGCACCTCCTCGAGAAATACGGCGAGCCTTGCCCGGACGCGATGGTCGAGAGCGGGCTGGACCACATCAAGATCCTGCAAGACAACGATTTCCACGAGTTCAAGATTTCCTGCAAGGCGTCGGATGTGTTCCTCGCCGCCGCTGCGTATCAGCAGCTCGCGGACCAGACGGACTGCCCGATCCATCTCGGCATCACCGAGGCGGGCGGGGCGTTCTCCGGCACGGTGAAATCCGCCATCGGGCTCGGCCAGCTCCTCTGGATGGGGATCGGCGACACGCTCCGGGTCTCGTTGTCGGCCGACCCGGTTGAGGAGGTGAAGGTCGGTTACGAGATCCTCAAGGGGCTCGGCCTGCGCCACCGGGGCGTTAACATCATCTCCTGCCCCTCCTGCGCACGCCAGGGGTTCGATGTGATCAAGACGGTGGAGAAACTCGAAGCGAGGCTCGAGCACATCAAGACGCCGATGTCGCTCTCCATCATCGGTTGCGTGGTTAACGGCCCCGGCGAGGCGCTGATGACCGATGTGGGCTTCACCGGCGGTGGGGCCGGGCGCGGCATGGTCTACCTTGCCGGCAAACAGTCCCACACGATGGACAACGAGAAGATGATCGACCACATCGTCGAGCAGGTCGAGAAGAAGGCCGCCGAGATCGATGCCCGCGATGCTGCGGAGAAGGCTGCTGAAACTGCGGAGGCGGGCAAGACCGCCGCGGAGTGACGCGCAGTTGGGCCGGCGGTGTGCCACAACTCGTCAGCCTGCCCGCCGGGTTTGTTCGGTCCTCGCGCCTGCGCCACGCGATGGCACAGTGACAACGCGGATGACGGCGGGCACTCGGGGCTGAGCGGGACACCTAGTGGCGCGCGACCGGCGGGGCGGCCGAGACTGCGCGCGTGGACACGGTTCAGCCGCCGCCCTTGTGCCCCGATGCCGCTCGCAACTGGCACGCGGCTTATGGCGCCGCAGAGCTAACGACAGGATTGGCTTGCCATAATGCAGAATCCGCCTGAGCCATCGACTGAGCAGCGGCCGGCACGTGCCAAGGCGCGCTGGCGGCGGTTTTGGTTTGGGTTGCGCATCGGGTCGGGCATAGCGCTGCTTCTCGCGGTGATGGGAGGATTGATGATCTGGATGGTGGGCCACGATCCGGTGCGGTGGCATATCGACCCGCTGACCGCCGCGCGTACCGGCAAGCCGAACGATTATCTCGTGGCCCCGAAGGGAATGGCCGCGGCGCGGCTGGACAGGGTGACGGCATCCGTCGCGGGCACGCCCGAGGCGCTGGCGGGGCGACTGCACGAGGCGGCGCTGGCCGAGCCGAGGGTCGAGGTGGTCGCCGGCGGGCCTGCGACCGGGTTCACCACCTATGTCCAGCGCTCGGCGATCTTCGGGTTCCCCGATTACGTGTCGGTCCGGGCGATCACGGTTACCGATGGCGCGGCCTTGGCGATCTGGTCGCGGTCCCGGTTCGGCTACTCGGATCTCGGGGTGAACAAGGCGCGGGTGGAGCGCTGGCTCTCGGCGGTCATGCCGTGACCACGCGCGACACGACAAACACGGATGGCACGGGCGACATCGTTTGTCGGCCGCTCACGCCCGGTTTGTGGCCTGCGTTCGAGACGGTCATGGGTCCCAACGGCGGGTCCGGCGGCTGCTGGTGCATGCTTTGGCGGATGTCGGCCAAGGCGCATAAGGCTGCGACCGGCGAGGGCACGCGCCAGGCGATCCGCGCCCGCGTCGAGGCCGGCCCCCCGCCGGGGCTTGTCGCCTTTCGTGCGGGTGTGCCGGCAGGCTGGATCTCGGTCGCCCCCCGTGCGGAGTTTCCGCGGCTTGGGGGCTCGCGGGTGCTGGCGCCGGTCGATGGTCAACCGGTCTGGTCCGTGAGCTGCTTTCTCGTAACGCGCCCGCAGCGTGGCCAGGGGGTTGCCGGTGCGCTGCTCGCAGCGGCCTGCGATTTTGCCGCGGCACAGGGGGCGGAGATCCTCGAGGGCTATCCGATCGATCCAGGCGAGACCCGCTACGCCCCGAGCTTCGCCTGGACCGGGCTTGCAACCCTGTTCGCCGGAGCCGGGTTCGCTGAGGTGGCTCGTCGCTCGCCTCGCCGCCCGATTTACCGCAAGCGCCTCGGGCCGACCGGCGCCGTCTTGGCCGGCAGCCCCGCATGAGGCTGATGGCGCGGATGACGTAACGCACGGCGCGCGGGGCGGCAGCAGCACCGCAGGACCCCGGCTCTTCCATCGTCACCTTTAGGCGTCGAGCCTCAGATGCCGACCTTCAGTCCCCAAGCTTCAGACGCCGGGGGCGCAGCCGTCGGACTGGTGGCGCCAGATGACGAGATTGCGCGCCTTCTCGCAGCGTGACAGGACGTTTCGGCCGCCGATCTGGAGGCAAGCGAGTTCGCCGACCTCGACACGCGCCCCACGGCTGTCGGTGCAGTAGCACTCGGGATAACTGTAGCCTGGCTTGGGCGTCGGAGGCACATAGCTCTCGGCCCGCTCGGCCCGCTCGGCCCGGGGCTCTGCGGCAGCGACAGGTGCGGCGAGATGCGCAGCGAGCGCAAGCATCGGAAAAATGAGCAGGTTTCGCATCGCTGAAAGATAGCTGCTTGCGGAAATGCGCGCAATTCACTGGGCGTGCGGCGGCGACGCTCTGCCGCGCCACTCGGCCCAGGCTTCGGGCGTGTCGAGATCTGTGAGCGCCGCCTGGCCCGGCAGCGGGAGATCGACGACGAAATCGCGGTGCTCGGCCAGGATCTCCCGAGCGCCGGCATCGCCGGCAAGCGCGCGCAGCGGTTCGAAGAAGCGCCGTCCGAACAGGACCGGGTGCCCCGGTGTGCCGTCTTCCGTGGTCGCCCGTACGATGGCTCGGCCTTCGGCGGGATCGAAAGCGGCGATCAGGCGATCGATCTCTGGCGCACCGATCTCGGGCATATCGGCGAAGAGCAAGAGCACCGCATCGGCTGCTGGAGAAAGCGCGGCGAGGCCGGAGGCGATGGAGGCGCCCATGCCCTCGGGCGCGCGGGCTGCCTCGATGAACCGAAGCCCGAGCCCGTCGAGCGCTGCGATCCGGCCAGAGGCGCCAGGCGGCAAGACGACGAGCGTTTCATCCGCGGCACTGGCGAGCGCGGCCCTGGCCGTACGGGCGAGGAGCGGCTCCCCGTCGATCTCCTCCAACAGCTTGTCGCGCCCGCGCATCCGCCGGCTGGCCCCGCCGGCGAGCAGGAGGATCGACACCCGTGGCCGCATCGGGGCGTCGCCGGCGCCGCCGCCTTCACGGGGGGCTGGGCGTGAAGGGATCTCCTTCAGCAGCCCGCCCACACCCATCGCGGCGATGGCGGCCGTGTCGACCGCGCGGCCGTGGGCGAGGCGCTCGAGCACCCAATCCGCGCCGTTGAGCTTGGGCGAGCGGGCGCAGCCCGGCAGCCCGATCACGGGTCTGAGGGTGCTGCCATGGGCCTGCTCGCCGAGGAAGAGCAGGTTGCCTGGATCGACGGGCATGCCGAACCTCGTGAGCCGCCCGCCCGCCGCAACCAGGCTTGCGGGGCCCACATCGGCGCGATCCGAGGTGGCGGAGCCGGTCAGGATGAGCGCCATCTCGCCGGTGAGGCTTGTCAGCGCCTCGGCCACGGCGGCCGTCTCATGGGCCACCACCCGCTCTTCGGCCACATGGATGCCGAGGGTCGCGAGCCGCGCGCGCACCGCCGCAGCCCCCTTTTCGACAAGCGCGTCGCCCATACCGACGGTGCGGGTCAACAGCAGCCCGGCACTGTCGATACAGCGCCGCGAGAGCGCGATCATGCCAGGGCGGGCGGCAAGCTCGGCCGCAGCGACGGCCGTCTCAGACACGGCGTAAGGGATGATCTTGATCGTGGCGACCATCTGGCGAGGGGCCAAGCGGGACGCATCCGCCAATGTGGCGACGGTCACCGCCTCGTCGATCCCGTTGAGCGCATCGACGGCCGCTTTGTCGATGGTCGCGAGGCCGGCCTCGGCGGCGAAAAGATTGACCCGGCCGGTGAAGGGCGCCGAGACGGTCAGCCCCAGTGCCGCCGGCTCAGGTGCGATGGCGGCAGCGATGCGGGCAGCAGCGGTATCCTCGGCGATGTCGGTGGGGTCGAGGCGTGCAGCGATCACCTCAGCGTGACCGGCCGCCCGGAGCCGTTCCAGATCCGCCACGGAGAGGCGCCGGCCTTTCTTGAGCCGTCCCCCCGGCAGGCCGAGCGAATGGGCGAGAACGGCGCCCTCGGCTTCGGCCAGCTGGAGCGGGCCGAACTTCACCCCATGCCCCGGGCGCTCTCGGCGCATACGCCCAGGCCTAGGACACCGGGGCGGGTTTCCGGGCGGCGCAGGCGCTCAGTCATCTCAGCGACAATGGCGACCGCGATCTCGGCGGGGCTGCGCGCGCCGATATCCAGGCCGATGGGCGCATCGATCCGAGCGATTTCGGCGTCGCTGAGCCCGGCCAAGCGCAGCCGCTCGACCCGTTTGGCATGGGTACGGGTGGAGCCCAGCGCACCGATGTAAAAGGCATCGGAGCGAAGCGCCCGCATCAAAGCCGGATCGTCGAGCTTGGGGTCATGGGTGAGAAGCACCACCGCGGTTCGCAGATCGAGCCCATGCGCCTCGAGACCGGCATCGGGCCAGGCATCTGCCAAACGGTCTTGGGGGAAGCGCGCCTCGGTGAGGAAGGCCGCGCGCGGGTCGATCACGGTAACGTCATAGCCGGCCTCGCGGGCGATCCGGGCCAGCGGTTGGGCTATGTGAACCGCGCCGACGATCGCAAGCCGCAGTGGCGGGGTGTGGACGGCAAGAAAGCGCAGCGGTTCCTCGGCGTCGAAGCCAGACCGATCGGCATCGAAGCGGTGCGGCGCATCCGCATAGCTCAACAGCCTATGGCTGAGGTGAGGCATCCGGGTGATCTCGCCCGCCGGACCATGGGGAAGGCGGGTCTCGAGCGCGACGGCGCGGCGGGCGGCGCGGGCCTCGACCAGCTCGGCCAAAAGCGCTTCGGGCAGCGTGCCACCGACCGGCTCCACGAGGACCCGGATCCGCCCGCCGCAGGCCAGCCCGACCGCAAAGGCATCGTCATCAGACACCCCGAACTCCATCAGTCGCGCATCGCCCGCATCGATCGCCTCGAGCGCTTCGGCGACCACCGCGCCCTCGACGCAGCCGCCCGAAACGGACCCCGCAAGCTGGGCGTCGCCAGAGATCGCCAGCTGTGCGCCCAGCGGGCGTGGTGCCGATCCCCAAGTCTCCACGACGGTGGCGAGTGCCGCGCCGATGCCCATCCGATGCCAATCTAAGGCAGCTTCGGGGATGCGATCATGGTCTGGATCCGGCATGGGGGTGCTCACTCCTGGTTTATGCAGGACATGGCCCGGGCGCACGGCCTCCGCAACCCTCTCCCGCGCGGCGGCGGGGCGCCGGCCGAGCGGAGGAAGCTTGACTCGGCGAACAGAAGGCCCCAATTTCCCGTATAGCGTGCAGAGGGTGTCCCAATAGTCGGCCTGATCCCGTCATCATGTTGGGTGAGGTGGTGCATTTGGGGGGCGCGATCCCCAAATCCCCATCGGTCGTGCGAGCGGTTGGCTGCCCTGCCTGGGTTTCTGCGGGGTTCGACGTTTCAAGAGGTGAATCGGTGACCCAAAGCTTCGGAATCGTATTGCCGCTGCGGAAGCGGCACCGGATCGACCCCGGCGACTTGATCCGGGAACTTCGCCTGCTCGTCGAAGAGACCGGTGCGGTCGTCAAGATCGATCCGCGGATGGCGCACCAGGCGCCGAAAAGCGGCGGCATGTTTTCGCTTCGCAAGGCGCCGCCGGAGACCGTCGCCTTCGAGCTCGACGGTGTTCGTCTGCGCGTATCGCTGCACGCCGAGCCATTGGCCGACCGCCTCGAAATGGGGCGGTATGTGAATCCTGTGATGTGGGAGGTTGGGCTCGGGGAGTTTACCGACCATCGTGCCTATTTCCGGATCCATGAAGCTGGGATCGAAGGTGAAGAGGGTCCCGACGCCATCTTCGATCGTGCCGCCGCCGTGACCGCGACGGCCTCGGTCGTTGCCAGGCTAAGTGGGCCGGTTGGCGCCATCTGGCTTGCGGGGCGCAACTCGGTGCCGATGCGCAGCTTCGGTGTCGCGATGGAGCAGCTCAAGGAAGGCGCGGCGCCGCTGTCCTTCTGGCTGCGGTGGCACGTCCTCCCGCCGTCCGATATGGAAGAGTTGCATTCCGGATTGGTCACTGCGGGCCTGGCGCCCTTTGTCGGGCGTGAGTTGATGGCCAGGCCGTCGACCATCGAGACCCGGTTGATGATCGACCATGCCTTCGAACTGGCCCGTCGCATGATCGATGACAAGATGGCGGTCAGCGATAACCAAGTGATCGATGGCGAGGATATCGGCCGCATCCGGTTGCGGCTGATCAGTCGGAGCCGCAAGGGCGACGCGCCCGTGGTCGAGATGATCCCCCTCGACGCGCCGCCGGTTAAACCCACGGTGGCCCAGGTCGAGGCTCAGAAGGCTGCCGCCCAAGAGGCCGCAGTGCGCGAGGCTTTGGCCCGCGATGCCGGGAGCGGCGCTGGCCCCGGCGATGGCCCAGCAAATGGACCTGACCGCGACCAAGATGGCGACGGCGGCGCCAGCCCGGCCCCGCTTACCGAGGCGCAGCGCGAAGAGATCCGGGCCATCGTGCGCGGACCGGACCAAGGCCGCGATCCGCGCCGCGCCGGTGCCGGGGCATCCAAGGGTCTGGGCGTTGGCCGTGGGCTCAGCTTCACCGCGGGCGGGCGCAGCGTCGCCTGACCCTTCGGGCCCGGCCCGGCGGGCGTTCCGCACCTTTGGCCCGCCGCGGAAGGGGGCGTGGCGCCTCGGTCGTTCCGGCCGGGGAAATACGTGCCGGTGATCCGCCTCTAGCTGGAGCGTGGGACAGCGCCAACACTCGAAACCCACGGCTCCGCGCAGCAATGGTGGCGTCCGGGTCGGCGCGGCGGGGGAAGGGCCTTGCGTCGGTTTCGTTGTGATCCTTGGGGACGTCGCGATGGGGCGCGCGCCAGCGTCACGTGATTGCGGACTGCAGATCGACGACCGAGTGGACCACACCCAGCTTCAGGGACCGCTTGGTGAGCTTGGCGAGGACATCGCACCGCGTTGCGCGCGGCGCGTGGTCGACCGCGTTTGGCCAGGAGGCGGAGCTTGGCGTGACACGGAATGCCCAGCGCAGATGCTTCTTAAGCCGGCGCCTCGCTTCGGGCGTTTTGTGCGTGGCGAGATTGTCGAGCGCGACATGCACCACCCTGCTGGCCGGGATTTCCCCTTCGAGCGCGTTGGTTCCGCCTTCGAAATGGGGATGGCGGTTTCTGATCCCATGCCCCCGACCCGCCGGGGTAGCGGCGAGAGACTGGCCTAAATCGGAGGCGTCCGCATGGGTCAAACCCCTCGACGCAGCCGAGACCGCTTTCTTTCCGGCACCCTTCGCCGCATGGCCTTGCTCCCCCCGCCGCCAAAGGGGCATCCTGAGCCTCGAGGCCGTGTGCGGAAACCGGGAGGGTCGACGATGGCAGCATCTGGCGAACGGACCGCGCTGATCGCCGGCGGCGGGATCGGCGGACTTGCCGCGGCACTCGCCTTGGCGCGCGCAGGTTGGCGGGTCGGCGTTTTCGAGCGGGCCGAGCGGTTTGGAGAGGTTGGCGCCGGGCTGCAGATGAGCCCCAACGCGTGCCGTGTGCTCCAATGGCTGGGCGTCTACGACAAGGTGGCGGCCACAGCCTTCCGCCCCGAGGCGGCGCAGATGCGGGACGGGCATACCGGAAGCTCCATCTATCGCATCAGCCTGGGCGAGGCGGCCGAGCGTCGCTGGGGCGCACCATATCTTCACGTGCACCGCAGCGACCTCCACAGCGTGCTCCTCGCGGCTGCCCGCACTGCCGGCGTCGCGCTCCACACCGGCCGGCCCGTCGTCACCTTCGGCAACCGGCCCGAAGGGGTGCGGCTGAGGCTTGCCGATGACAAGGTCGAAACCGGCGATCTGCTCGTCGCGGCGGACGGCATCCGCTCGGTGCTGCGTGGGGTGCTCAACGGGCCGGAAGAGCCGCGTTTCACCGACCAGATCGCTTGGCGCACGACGATCCCGGTCGAGCGCCTGCCCGACGGGCTGGTTGCGCCGGAGGCGACGGTCTGGGCCGGCCCCGGACGGCATCTCGTGACCTATTATCTGCGCGGCGGAAAGCTGGTTAACATCGTCGCCGTCGAGGAGACCGAGGACGGCGTGGCGGAGGATTGGGCGACCGACGGCGATCCGGATCGGCTGTTCTCTGCATTTGCTGGCTGGCACCGGGACGTCCTCGATCTGCTCTCGGCGGTGCAGCGGCCGTTCATCTGGGGCCTCTACGAGCGCCCGGAGCAGGTGCGCTGGTGCACCGGGCGGGCCGCCTTGCTCGGGGATGCGGCCCACGCGATGCTGCCCTTCATGGCGCAAGGGGCGGCGATGGCGCTCGAAGACGCGGCCGAACTCGTCCGCGCATTGCAGAGCTTCGAGGATGTGCCCGAGGCGCTCTTGGCCTATGAGCAGGCGCGATGGAGCCGGGTGACCCGCGTGCAGGCCCAGAGCCGCTCGAACGGCCTGCTGTTCCACAAGCGTACCGAGCTCGGACGGTTGCTCTCCTGGGCACCGATCGCCGCGGTCGCTTGGCTTGCGCCAGGGCTCGCGGCGGCTCAGCTCGACTGGCTCTACGGATACGACGTCACGGAAGGGTTGGGATGAGCCCGGACGGAACCGCGGTGGGCGCCCTGTCTGATCAGCCCTTTTGGCACGAGGCGGCGCCACCGGAGCCGGTGTCCAGTGCCACGCCACCCGAGCGTGCGGATGTGGCGATCGTCGGCGCCGGCTACACGGGGCTCTCCGCGGCGCTGGCGCTTGCAGAAGCCGGGCGCGGGGTCATCGTCCTGGAAGCGGGGGCGCCCGGCGCCGGCGCGTCGAGCCGAAACGGCGGGATGATCGGCTGGGGGCACAAGGCGCGTCTCGCCGGTTTGGCCCGTCGCTATGGCGAGCCCGCAGCCCGTGAAATCTTGGGCGAAGCGCGGGCCTCGCTCGACTGGACGCTCGGGCTTATCGCCCGGCTCGAAGCCGATGGGGGCGAGACCCGCTACCGGCAGACCGGGCGCTTCCTTGGCGCGGCGTCACGGCTGCATTTCGAGCGGCTCGCGCGCTGGGCGCAGACCGAGGCGCCAGAGCTGGGGATGGCCGTCGACGTGGTCCCGCGCGGCGAGCAATCCAAGGAGATCGTCACCGAGGCTTATCAAGGCGGGGTCCTTTTCCCACAACATGGGGCTCTGCATCCGGCGCTCTTTCACCGCGCACTCTTGACGGCTGCGCGTCGGGCCGGCGCTCAGATCGTCGATCACTGCGCCGTGACCGCCCTCGCCGGCGGGCCTGGCGCCTGGCGTCTACAGACCGGCAAGGGGCTGTTGGCCGTGTCGGAGCTCGCTTGGTGCGGCAACGGTTATGCCGGGCTCGGGGCCGGGGCTTTCCGCGCCTTCGCCCAACGCTTGATCCCATGCCCCTCCTTCATCGTCGCGACCGAGCCGCTGGGGGCCAATCGGGTGGCAAGCTTGATGCCGGGTGGCCGGGCTTATGTCGACACCCGCGCTGCGCATTCCTACTACCGCGCGGACCCGGACGGTGTGCGCCTGCTCTGGGGCGGCCGAGCCTCGCTCACGCCGCTGCCGCCTGATCGCGCGGCCAGCCGCCTGCGCGACCAGATGCTGAGCATTTTCCCCGAACTCGAAGCGGTGCGGCTCACCCATTCCTGGAGCGGCAATGTCGCATTCAGCTTCGACGGGGTGCCGCATATCGGCCGGATCGACGGGATCTGGCATGCCTGCGGCTATAATGGCTCGGGTGTCGCAATGGCCCCCTATCTCGGCGCGAAGCTTGCCGAGCGGCTCATTGCCGGGAGTTCGACCCGCGCTGGGGGGCGAGGTGACGCTGCTGCGGGCCGGACCGCGCTGGATCGCGCGGCGTTTCCCCGGCAGCCCTTCTACGGGGGGCGGCCGTGGTTTCTGCGCGGGCTCGAGGTTTACTATCGGACCAAAGAACGCCTCGAGGGGGTCGCGCCGATCCGGCGCCGCTGAGGGCCAAGAGCTAAGAGCTACCCCCGGATCTTACGCGTCTTGCGCTTACCCCTGCGCGAGGGCCTGCGCTTGGCTGACCCATTCATCGCGGGCCGCCCGGCCCGGGAAGCTGCCCGTCGCATCGTCCAGCCAGGCGAGATCCGCCTCCGTAAAGGCAGCCAGCTGGGCGTACTGAAAAACCCCGCGCGCGTTCAGCAAGCCTTCCATCTTCGGGCCGATTCCTTTGATCTTCTGAAGATCATCGACGTGGTCCGGGCGGCTCTCGAAGAGATTGGCCGGTGCAGATGCTGGTCCGGACGCAGATGCGGGGCCAGCTTCCGGTGTCGGTGCGGGCGCCTCTCCGGCCGCGTCCGAAGCCACGGGCGCATCCACGGGTGCAGCCACGGCGGCGATTTGAGCGTCGGCCGCTGGAACCTTTTGCGGCGCGGGCTCACGCGCAACGGGGGGCGTTGCCGCCTTTGCCGAGGTGGCTGCATCCTCGGCCGGTTTCGCGGTGCCGGTTTCGCCGCTTCCGCCGGTGAAGGAGAGCGGTGGTCCCCAAATCAAATAGCCGATGCCGACGCCAATTCCGATCGCGACCGCCATGGTTCCGACGATCTCGCTCGTTCCATAGTCCATCTCGAACCTCCCTGCTGACGGTGCTCTGTCCGCCATTCTCCGGCCTCCGTGTGCCGGTGGTCCGGATTTGCCACCCGATTTGGGCCGGGCAGCCGTTCATACCACGAAACTCGTGCAGCCACAGTCCAATGTCCATGGCCAATGTCTAAGGCCAGTCCACGGCTTTCCCAGATCATAGGCGTCAGGCCGGATCGCTCGGCGCCTCCCGAGGTCCCTGACGGCGCCGCTTCAAACGGGCCTCGCGCAAGCTGATGTAAAGGGTCGCCCCAACGATAATCACACCGCCCCCGATCGTTAGGGCATCCACGGTCTCGTCGAACCAAACATACCCCGCGACCCCCACCGTCAGCAGCCGCAAATAGGTGAAGGGCGCGATGAACCCGGCATCCCCCACCGCATAGGCCCGAATATCCGCATAGGTACGCACCGCAGATCCCGCAACCAGAACGCCGAGGATCGCCCAGGCCAAAAGCCCCGACGGCATCGCCCAGAAAAACAGGGCCGGCGGCAGGGTCACCCCGGCCACCACGAGCGAGGAGGACACGAAGACCGCGTCGGGCCCGTCGGCCGCCGCGATCCGGCGCCCCAGGATGAGGGCCGCGGCGAAGGCGAAGGAGGAGAGGATGGCAACCGGCATCGCAGGCTCGAGCGTTCCGAAGCCCGGCCTCAGGATCACCATGGCGCCCAGGAAACCCGTTGCGATCGCGGCCCAGCGCCGGATGCCCACCGGCTCGCCGAGGAACAGATTGGCGAAGGCCGTCGCGAAGACCGGCGCCATGAAGAACAAAATCGAGGCGGTCGCCATCGGCAGCTGCCAGATTGCGTAGAACCCCGAATTGAGCGCCACCCCGATCAGCAGCCCGCGCAGGAGATGGAGCTTCCAGACGGTGAAGCGCAGCGCACGCCCCCGCTGCTTGGCGCGAAAGAAAAAGGGCGGGACGACGAGCACCGCGACGATTGCCGAGCGCAAGAAGGCGAGCATTGCGCTGTGCAGGTCCGGGGTGAGCAGGCGCACAGCGATGGTCATCGCGGTGGCCCCCGCAACGGAGGCCAGAATCCAAAGCGCGCCCTGGCTGTTGGGCGTAAGGCGGTCGAAGACGGGCATGGGGCGTCCTGGGAAGGGTAACCGAAGCCTAGGGGGCTGGCGCCGGCCTGGCAAGCCGCCCTGCGCCGGTGCATCTGGCGGGCGCGCCGCCTGCGCCGGGCTCGGCTTTGGAAACCCGCCTGGCTTTCCGACCACCCGCAGGCCCCGGAGGATGTCGCCCCACCGAGATCTGGCGCCGAGGAGACTCCGGATGGGCGCGCAATCGCGCGGCAGCGCGACCTCTGGCCAACCGCTCCCGGATCGGTGTCCGCTCAGGTCCGTAACGACCTTGGGGAACGTCTTGAAGAGCCACTGGAAAGCCCTGTTCCCCAGACCGCCGACGATTTGCGCCCCCGATCGGGACGGTCATCGGTCGCGACGCCGCGCCCGCGGGTGGGCGGCCGCATAGACCGCCTCCAGCCGCGCCGCATCGACGGCGGTGTAGACCTGGGTCGTGGCCAGTTTGGCGTGACCGAGGAGCTCTTGGACGCCGCGCAGATCCCCGCTCGATGCAAGGATCTGAGTGGCGAAGGCGTGGCGCAGGGCATGGGGCGTTGCGCTTTCCGGTAGACCCAGGGTGGCGCGGGCCTCCCGGACTGCCTTGCGCACGACGCTCTGGGCCAGCGCACCGCCCCGGGCGCCACGGAAGAGCGGCTCCTCGGGCGCAGGGGCGTAGGGACACGCCGCCCGATAGCGCTCGACCCGCTCGGAGATCTGCGGCAGCAGGGGGACGGTCCGGGCCCGACCGCCCTTGCCGAGGACCCGCAGCCGGTCCGACAACGGCGCGGCACCCCACGGGATCGCCAGTGCTTCGCCGATCCGCAAGCCGGCGCCCCAGAGCAGTGCGAGAACGGCCTCATCGCGCGCGGCGATCCACGGGGCCGGGGCGGCGATGCTGACGGTCTCAAGCAGCGCGGCGGCGTCCTCAGCCGGGATGGGGCGGGGCAGGCGGCGCGGTGCTTTCGGGGCGGCGAGCCCGTGTGCGGCGGGACAGGGGATCCCTTCGCAGTCTTCAAGCCAGCCGAAGAGGTTCCGCAGTGCGGCGACGGCGCGTGCGATCGATCGCGGGCCACGCCCGCGCGCCCGCTCCGTCGCCAGAAATGCACGCAAGTCCCCCAAGGCGAGCGTCCCCAGCGCCTGCGGGCCGAACCCTCCGCCCAAATGGCCCAGGAGAAAGCGCAGAAGCCGGGCGCCGTCGTCGAGATAAGCGGTGCGCGTTGACTGGGCGAGGCCCCGGGCGGCGAGATGGGTGTCCCAGCGGGCGAGCAGGTCGCTCAACCCCTCGGGCAAGAGACCCCCTGGGGCGGCTTGCCCATCGCCCGTCCCGGCTGCGGGTCGAGGCCGGGACCCAGCCGGCATCAGCTGGCCGCCAGGTGGTTGAGCAGCAGCCGCTCGATCACCGCGCGGAAGAAGGTCAGCAGCTCGATCCCCTGGTCTGGGCCGAACCGGTCCGGGTCCGAAGCGCCGAACACCACGAGCGCCGCGGCACCGTCGAGATCGAGACGCATCATCGCTTCTGAGCGCACCGAGGTGAGGTGACCGAACAGCATCTCCGCCTCGTCGGAAGCCTCGCGCAGGACTACCCCCTCGGGCACCGGCGTCCCGTCGAGCATCAGATACGCATCGGCCATACCCACCGGCATTGCGAGCACCCGACCCTCGAGGCCCGCGCCCAGCCCGTCGGCAATCTGCACGCCGTCGACCTCTGCCTCCAGGCAGACCCTGGCTTGTTCGACGCCGATCAGGCTCGGCACCTCGTGGGTTAGGCAACGCAGGAGGGCGCCCAGATTTGGGGCTGCGATCAGAGCGAGAACCGCCCGGTGCAGCTGGCGGGTCCCGGAGACGTTTTCATAGGCCGCAGCGATCACGCTGCGGTTGGTCTGGACGAGGCGCTTCAGCCGGGTCTCCAGGCGCGCCACCAACCGGTCGCGCAGATCAACCACCTGCCGTCCGCCTGCCTCCTCGACATCGCCGATAACGGCGCGCATGACTTCGTCGTCCCCGAGCACCAGTTCGGGGTCCGCGATGATCAGGGAGCGGATCAGATCCCGCTCGTCGGCGTTCAGCTCAAAGCCCGCCGTGGCTTGCGCAGCCGTCGCGCCGGACAGCCGATCTTCGAGGCCGTCGCTCACAGGGACCGCCTCAGCCGATGATCGACTGGCCGGTTTTGGCCCAGTCGGCAAGAAAGATCTCGAGGCCCTTGTCGGTCAACGGATGGTCGGCCAGTTTGCGCAGTACGGTCGGCGGAAGGGTGGCGACGTCTGAGCCGATCTTGGCGACCTCCTGAACATGGGCCACGGTGCGGATCGAGGCTGCCAAAATTTGCGTCTCGAAGTGGTAGTTGTCATAGATCTGGCGGATATCGGCGATCAGCTGCAGCCCGTCGATCGAGATATCATCGAGCCGGCCGATGAAGGGCGATACATAGGTCGCGCCGGCTTTGGCCGCGAGCAGCGCCTGGTTGGCGGAGAAGCAGAGCGTGACATTGACCTTGTGCCCGGCATCCGAAAGTGCCTTGCAGGCCTTGAGGCCGTCCCAAGTGAGAGGGACCTTCACGCAGATATTGGGCGCAATATCGGCGAGGCGCTTGCCCTCGGTAATCATCGCCTCGACCTCGGTTGCCACCACTTCCGCGGAGACGGGGCCCGCGACCAGCGCGCAGATCTCGGCGGTCACCTCGTCGATCTTGCGCCCCGATTTCAGGATCAAGGAGGGGTTGGTGGTCACCCCGTCGACAAGGCCGGTGGCGGCGAGATCCCGGATTTCCCCGGTGTCGGCGGTGTCGACGAAAAACTTCATGATGGGCTCCCGGTCCGGTGACGCGCGCGGCATTTGCTACGTTGGGCACTTTATGCGAGCCGGCCCTGCCGGGCCAGTCCTGTCGATGCGCGATCGGGCCGGGGCGCGCGGGTGAGCGGGCGGGCTGGCGCGACCACTCCGGTCTGCTATCCGGCGGGTGCTGCGGTCGGGGTCCTGGTGCCCGCACCCCTAGAGGGCCCGCTGGATTACCTCGTGGGCCCGGGCGAGCCGGTTGTCGAGGGCGCTGTGCTCGAGGTCGGGCTCGGCGGGCGGCGTGTCCGCGGGGTCCTCTGGGGGCCGGCCCAAGGCGCGCTGTCGGCTGAGCGCTTAAAGCCGATCGCCCGGGTGCTCCCGGTGCCGCCGCTCGGTCCAGCGCTTCGGCGTTTCATCGACCGTGCCGCGGCCTACACGCTCACGCCACCGGGGCAGATGGCACAGCTGGCGCTGCGGGCGCCGGATCTGGGCGCCACGTCCAGGGGGCAGATGGTCTATCGGCTCGAGGGTCCGGTGCCCGTCCGGCTCACCGACCCGCGGCGCCGGGTGCTCGCGGCCCTCGAAGCGGCACCGGCGGGGCTGACCGGGGCCCAACTGCAAGCGGCGGCCCAGGTGGGGCCTGGGGTGATCCGCGGGCTGGTCGAGGCCGGTGCGTTGGCGGCGGAGCGGGCTGCCGAGGCGCAACCCTATCCTCCCCTGTTCGGACAGGCCCCCGGTCGCCATTTGAGCCAGGCGCAAGACGCGGCGGCGGCGCGGCTGCGCGACGGCATGGCGCGGGGCGGTTTCGAGACGGTGCTGCTGCGCGGGGTCACCGGCTCCGGCAAGACAGAGGTGTATCTGGAGGCTGTCGCCGCCTGCGTGGCCGCGGGCCGCCAGGCGCTCGTGCTGGTGCCGGAGCTTGCGCTGACCCCCGCTTTCCTCGCCCGCGTCGAGGCCCGTTTCGGGGTGCGCCCGGCCGAGTGGCACCACGCGGTGCGGCCGGCCGAGCGCCGCCGGCTGTGGCTGGCGGCCGCGGAGGGACGGGTGTCGCTGGTTGTCGGCGCCCGTTCGGCGCTGTTTCTCCCCTTCGCCGATCTGGGGCTCGTGGTGGTCGATGAGGAGCACGAGGGCAGCTATAAGCAGGAGGACGGCGTGTTGTACCATGCGCGCGACATGGCGGTCTTGCGCGCTGCCGAGGAGGGGGCTCTGGCCGTGCTCGCCTCAGCTACGCCGTCCCTCGAGAGCTGGGCCAATGCGGCGGCGGGCAAATATACCCGTCTCGATCTGCCCGAACGCTTCGGCCGCGCCGTGATGCCGCAGATCCGTCTGATCGATCTGCGCAGCGACCCGCCGCCCAAAGGCAGCTGGCTCGCCCCCGGGCTCGTCGCTGCGGTCGATGCCCGCCTTGCGGCCGGTGAGCAGGCGCTGCTCTTTCTCAACCGCCGCGGCTATGCGCCTCTGACGATCTGCGGGGCCTGTGGGCACCGAATGGCCTGCCCCGACTGCGACGCCTGCCTGGTCTCGCATCGGCTGCGCGGTTGTCTGCTCTGCCATCAATGCGGCTACACGGCGCCGATCCCCAGCCAGTGCCCTGCCTGTGGGCGCAGCGACCGGCTTTCGGAATGCGGGCCAGGGGTGGAACGCGTCGCCGAGGAGGCCGCTCGCCGGTTTCCCGGGGCGCGGCTCGCCGTGCTCTCCTCCGACATCGTCCCCTCGCCCGCTGAGATGAAGGCCAAGCTTGCGGAGGTCGCCGAGGGCGGGGCGGATGTCATCGTCGGCACCCAGATCGTTGCTAAGGGGCACAACTTTCCCAAGCTCACGCTGGTGGGGGTGGTCGACGCCGATCTCGGGTTGCAAGGGGGCGATCTGCGCGGTGCTGAACGCACATTCCAGTTGCTCTCCCAGGTCGCAGGCCGCGCCGGCCGCGCGGACCGGCCGGGGCAGGCCCTCATCCAGACGACGGCCCCAGACCATTCGGTCATGCAAGCGATCCTTTCCGGCGATGCAGAGGCGTTCTGGGCTGCCGAGGCAGAGGCCCGCTTCGCCGCTGGCGTGCCCCCTTACGGACGCATGGCAGGGGTTGTGGTGAGCGGGTTCGAGGAGGCCCGCGTTTGGGAGGTGGCCAGGGCGCTGGGCCGGGCCCGCATGGCCCTCGACCGCGTGGGTGCGGAGCTGTTCGGTCCGGCTGCGGCGCCACTGTCGCGGATCCGCGGCCGCCACCGCGTGCGGCTTCTCGTTAAAGCGCCGAAGGGGGTGGCGCTTCAGCCTGCGCTGCGGGCCTGGCGCGCCGCGGTGAAAGTTCCGGCGAGCCTGCGCGTATCGATCGACATTGATCCCCAGAGCTTTCTCTGACTGCTGCCTGCTGCCTGCTGCCTGCTGACTGCTGACTGCGGCTTCTACCCGGCGGGAGGACGGATCGTCTCCGCGGTCTAGCTTACTCGGTAGAAATTAGGGAGATGCCCATGCCGTTGCCGTTACCGACGCCGTCGAGCGTTGTCGCCACCACCGCAACGGTCGCCGGGCTGGCCTTCGGGGTCGCGCTTGGGCTTGCGGCTGCGGCTGCCTATCATGCTGGGCGGCCTTCCGTGGAGCCGCGTGATCGCAACGGGGAGGCCGCACGATGATCCTGCGCCAAGGCGTCAATGCCGGGCTGCACTTGGCGGCCGGGGTCGCGATGGGCCTCACCATGGTGCTCGCTGCCTGCACCCTTGCCCAGCTCGCCAAGCAGGGCGCGACCTCGCGGATGCGCATGCCGGGGCCTCGGGCGCCCGAGCCACCGCGCACGCCGGCGCCCGACACCATCGCCGGCGCGTCGGGCGACATGGTCGACTGACCGGCCGGCCGGGCGCTCGGGAACCGCAATCCGGGCGCACGATTCGGGTGGGTTTGGAGCGGTGGCGGTGAGATCCTTCGGTCCGACCTCATGGCGAACCGAAACAGGAGCCGAGCCCATGCCGATTGCTGCCCCAGCCACGTCTGCGCCCGTCGCGGCCACCCACGCCATCCGCGCCCGCGGGCTCTCGACGTCGATCGTCCGGACCCTCCAGGCGGGCGGACCCGATGCTTACGGCAAGCCTGCGGAACACGGGATTTCTGATGGCGCGGGGAACCCCTGTCGCCATTGTCTAACGGAGATCCCAGCCGGACGGGGCATGCTGATCCTGGCGCACCGACCGTTCCCCGAGCCCCAGCCTTATGCCGAGACCGGACCGATCTTTCTCTGCGCCGATGCCTGTGCGGCCTGGACTGGGGACGGGTTGCCGCCAATCCTCGCCACAAGTCCTTGCTACATGTTGCGCGGGTATGGCGCGGATCATCGCATCGTTTACGGAACCGGGTCGGTTGTCGCTGCGGCGCGGCTCGCCGGGGCTGCCGACGCCATTTTAGCGCGGCCTGGCGTTGGCTACGTGCATGTGCGCTCCGCGGCGAACGGCTGTTTCCAGTGTCGACTGGAGCGCGGCTGACCTCGGCGGCCGCTTGCTGTGCGATCCTGCGGCAATCTGTGCGTCCCGGGGCTCGGGTTTGCGGGCGTCAGGCCGTCGCGCGCCCTATCCACTGGCCGTTCTGCCCAGGCCAGACGGTGCCGACGGCGGCATCGGCGCCGCGTGGCACGGAGTTGCAAGCCTTGCTGCCCTGTGCTAGCGAGCATCCGCGTCTGACACGGGGGTCAGGCCACACCGCGAGACTGTCGCGCGTTTACCACGCCGGGGAGGACGGACAGAGTGTCGGATACTGCAACGCTCACATCCACCGTCGCCGGACGTTACGCCACCGCGCTGTTCGAGCTCGCTCAGGAGGCGGGTGCCCTTGACCAGGTCGCGGCCGATCTCGAGACCTTGTCGGAGACATTGGCGGAGAGCGCCGATCTGCGGCGGCTGATCGCGAGCCCGCTCTACGGTCGTGACGATCAGGGACGTGCGATGCGCGCGGTATCGGATCGGCTCGGCCTCGGCGCGCTGGTGGGCAATGTGATCGGGGTTATGGCGGGCAAGCGTCGGCTCTTCGCCCTGCCGGATGTGATCGCGGATTTCCGTGCGCTGCTTGCCGAACATCGGGGCGAGACCACCGCAGAAGTAACGGCGGCGCGTCCGTTGTCCGAGGCGCAAGCCGACGCGTTGACCAAAACGCTCGGGGGCGCGCTCGGCCGAACGGTTAAGTTGGACGTCAAGATCGACCCCGCCATTCTCGGCGGATTGGTTGTCAAGGTGGGCTCCCGGATGGTCGATACTTCGATCCGGTCGAAGCTCGCGGGGCTGAAGAACGCAATGAGAGAGGTTGGGTGAGATGGGCATCCAGGCATCGGAAATTTCTGCCATCCTCCGGGAGCAGATCAAGAATTTCGGCCAAGAGGCGGAAGTCACCGAGATCGGCCAGGTGCTCTCGGTCGGCGACGGCATCGCGCGCGTCTACGGGCTGGACCAGGTTCAGGCCGGCGAGATGGTCGAGTTCCCGAACGGCACCCGTGGCATGGCGCTCAACCTCGAAGCCGACAATGTCGGCGTCGTGATCTTCGGCTCCGACCAGGAGATCAAGGAAGGCGACACGGTCAAGCGCACCAACACGATCGTGGACGTGCCCTGCGGCAAGGGGCTCCTCGGCCGTGTGGTCGACGCGCTCGGCAATCCGATCGACGGCAAGGGCCCGGTGATGTTCGACGAGCGCCGGATCGCCGATGTCAAGGCGCCCGGCATTATCCCGCGCAAATCGGTGCACGAACCGATGGCGACGGGTCTCAAGGCGATCGACGCGCTCATCCCCATCGGACGCGGCCAGCGTGAGCTGATCATCGGCGACCGTCAGACCGGTAAGACCGCCGTCGCGCTCGACGCCATCCTCAACCAGAAAAGCTACAATGAGGCGGCTGGCAACGACGAGAGCAAAAAGCTCTATTGCGTCTACGTCGCTGTCGGTCAGAAGCGCTCGACCGTGGCCCAGTTCGTCAAGGTGCTCGAAGACCAGGGTGCGATGGAGTACTCGCTGGTTGTGGCTGCAACGGCCTCCGAGCCGGCGCCTATGCAGTATCTTGCGCCTTACGCCGCCTGCGCCATGGCCGAGTACTTCCGCGACAATGGCATGCACGCGCTGATCATCTACGACGATCTGTCGAAACAGGCGGTCGCCTATCGCCAGATGTCGCTGTTGCTGCGCCGCCCGCCCGGCCGCGAGGCGTTTCCGGGCGATGTTTTCTACCTGCACTCGCGGCTCCTGGAGCGCGCAGCGAAGCTCAACGATGACAACGGCAACGGATCGCTCACCGCGCTTCCGGTGATCGAGACCCAAGCGGGCGACGTGTCGGCGTTTATTCCGACCAATGTTATTTCGATCACCGACGGCCAGATCTTCCTTGAGACGGACCTGTTCTACCAGGGCATTCGGCCCGCGGTGAATGTCGGCCTCTCGGTGTCGCGCGTCGGCTCGTCGGCTCAAACCAAGGCGATGAAATCGGTTGCGGGTAAGGTTAAGCTGGAGCTCGCGCAGTATCGCGAGATGGCCGCCTTCGCTCAGTTCGCCTCCGATCTCGACGCCTCCACCCAGCGTCTGCTCAATCGCGGCGCGCGTCTCACCGAGCTCCTGAAGCAGCCGCAATACGCGCCGCTGACCAATGCCGAGCAGGTCTGTGTGATCTTCGCCGGGACGCAGGGCTATCTCGATGATATGCCGGTGGGCAAAGTCGGGGCGTTCGAGCAGGCACTGCTGACCGAGTTGCGCAACAAGAACCGCGACTTGCTCGAGGATATCCGAGACCACGATCGGAAAGTCGAGAAGGATCTCGCTGCGAGCATTCGCAAGGTCATCGAAGAGGTGAAGCGCACTTTCGCTGCCTGAGGCAGGGTGCGCTGACGGAAAGCCGGGGGGGAGTTCGGGGATGCCGAGCCTCAAGGACCTGAAGAACCGGATCAACTCGGTCAAATCGACCAAGAAGATCACCTCGGCCATGAAGATGGTCGCGGCGGCGAAACTCACCCGTGCGCAGGAGGCTGCCGAAGCGGCGCGGCCCTACGCCGAACGGTTCGACGCGGTGATGGCCAATCTTGCGGCCGCCGCCAAGGAAAGCCCCACCGCGCCCGTTCTGCTGACCGGCACGGGCAAATCGGAGGTCAAGCTCTTCGTGGTGGCGACGGCGGAGCGCGGCCTGTGCGGCGGGTTTAACAGCTCGATCGCGCGGAGGGCCCGCCAGGACATCGAGGCTCATCTCGCAACTGGCGGCACCGCCAAGATCCTTACCGTAGGACGCAAGGGGCGCGACATCCTCAAGCGGCTTTATCCGGACCAGCTTGTTGGCCATATCGACCTCTCAGGGGTCAAGCGCGTCGGCTACGCCAATGCGGCGGAGATCGCCCGCGAGGTGCTGTCGCGCTTCGAAGCCGGCGAGTTCGACGTGGCAGTGCTCTACTACAACAAGTACAAGTCGGTGATTACCCAGATCCCGACCGCTCAGCAACTGATCCCGGCTGAGATCCCGGAGAACAGCGGCGGCGAGGAGGGGGCTTCTCTGCTCTACGACTACGAGCCGGAGGAGGAAGAAATCCTTGCCGACCTGCTGCCGCGCAATCTCGGGGTGCAGATCTTCCGGGCGCTGTTGGAGAATGCGGCGTCAGAGCAGGGCGCGCGGATGTCGGCGATGGACAATGCGACCCGCAATGCCGGCGACATGATCGATCGGTTGACGGTGCAATATAACCGGTCACGCCAAGCGGCGATCACCAAGGAGCTCATCGAGATCATCTCGGGGGCCGAGGCGGTCTGATGCGCTCGGCGGTTGCCATCCTCGCGGTCGACATTGCGCATCCAGAGCACGGCGACCGGGCGGCGAGGCTCGGTTTCGAGTTGCATGGGCTGAATTGGAAACTGGTGCGCATGCGCCTGCCTGAGGCATGGCTGCGCCCGGAGGCGGGCTGAGAGAGAGGACATGACATGAGCCAGGCTGTCGGAAAAATTGCGCAGGTGATCGGTGCCGTCGTCGATGTGAAGTTCGACGACCATCTGCCGGCGATCCTCAACGCGCTGGAGACCGAGAACAAAGGTGCCCGTCTCGTGCTCGAGGTTGCGCAGCATCTCGGTGAAAACACGGTCCGTACCATTGCGATGGACGGAACGGAGGGCCTCGTTCGCGGCCAAGAAGTGCGCGACACCGGTGGCCCGATCTCCGTTCCCGTCGGCAAGGGCACGCTGGGGCGCATCCTGAACGTGATCGGCGAGCCGGTCGACGAGGGCGTTCCGGTTACCGCTGACGAATATCGCCCGATCCACCAGCCGGCGCCGGAATTCATCGCCCAGTCGACCGATGCGGCGATGCTCGAGACGGGGATCAAGGTCGTCGACCTGCTCGCGCCTTACGCCAAGGGCGGTAAGATCGGCCTCTTCGGCGGTGCGGGTGTCGGCAAGACCGTGCTCATCATGGAACTGATCAACAACATCGCGAAGGGCCATGGCGGCTACTCCGTGTTCGCCGGCGTGGGCGAGCGGACCCGCGAGGGCAACGATCTCTACCACGAGATGGCCGACTCCAACGTCATCAAGCTGGACAACCTGCCTGAGTCGAAGGTGGCCCTTGTTTACGGCCAGATGAACGAGCCCCCGGGTGCACGCGCGCGCGTGGCGCTCACCGGGCTCACGCTCGCCGAGCAGTTCCGCGACGAATCGGGCACCGACGTGCTGTTCTTCGTCGACAACATCTTCCGCTTCACCCAGGCTGGTTCCGAGGTGTCGGCGCTTCTCGGCCGTATCCCCTCGGCGGTGGGCTATCAGCCGACGCTGGCGACCGATATGGGCCAGCTTCAGGAGCGGATCACCTCCACCAAGCAGGGCTCGATCACTTCGGTGCAAGCGATCTACGTGCCCGCGGACGACCTTACCGACCCGGCGCCGGCGGCCTCCTTCGCGCACCTCGACGCGACCACGGTTCTTAACCGGTCGATCGCCGAGCTTGGCATCTACCCCGCCGTGGACCCGCTCGACTCCACCAGCCGGATCCTCGAGCCGGGTGTCGTCGGCGAGCGGCATTACAATGTTGCGCGGCAGGTTCAGTCGATCCTCCAGCGCTATAAGGCGCTGCAGGACATCATCGCGATCCTCGGCATGGACGAGCTCTCGGAAGAGGACAAGCTCACCGTGGCGCGCGCGCGCAAGGTGCAGCGCTTCCTGTCCCAACCCTTCCACGTTGCCGAGGTCTTCACCGGCTCGCCCGGTATCTACGTTCCCGTCGAGAAGACCATCGAGGGCTTCGAGCGGCTGGTGAACGGTGAGTTCGACCATCTGCCGGAGGCGGCGTTCTACATGGTCGGCGATATCGATGGCGCGATCGAGAAGGCGGAGAAGATGGCCGCCGAGGCCGCCTGATCCGATGGGTGCGCTGGACCCTGCGGCCTGCGTCAACGCGCACTGCCCCTGGTCCGGCAAGCGCGTGTCGCCCGACAGCCTGACTCTCTATCGCGGTCGGGTCGTCGGGTTCTGCAACAGCGGCTGCCGGGACAAGTTCGAGGCGGCCGTTACAGTCTTCGATGCGGCAATGTCCGCGCCGCTAGCCGAGGAGTGAGCCCATGGCCGAGACGATGACATTCGAGCTGGTGAGTCCGGAACGGCGACTCGCCCGTGTCGATGCCCGTTCCGTTGTCCTCCCAGGTCAGCTGGGCGAGCTCACCGCGATGCCGGGGCATGCGCCGTTCTTCACCACGCTGCGGCCGGGCTATGTGACGGTCGACGACGGTGCGGGTGGTCGGTTCTTCGTGACCGGTGGCTTCGCAGAGATCAACCAGGAGAGCCTGGCGGTCTTGGCCGAGGAGGCTGTCGAGGCTGAGGCCGTCACCGCCGACTGGCTCGACGCTAAGATCGCCGCCGCGAAGGAAGCGCTCGCAGAAGCAGGCGAGGACCGCAAGACCGTGGTTGGCCAGATCGTCGACGATTACGGTTTCCTGCGCGCCCAGCTCGGATGACCCTGCGCCTGCCGTCGTCCCGCCTGGCCGGACTGTTGCTCCTGGGCGCTCTCGCGGCTTGCGAGGATGGCGATTTCTACGACGATGCGCCGCCGCCTAATTCCGGGGGGCTCCAGATCGCGGAAATGCCGCGCCTGACAGCGGCGCAGGTCCGGATCTTCCTGTCCGACAGCACCCTGGTGCACCGCGATAAGGAGCGGGTTTGGACCGTCTATGTAGATCCGACAGGTGAGCTCAGGGGCCTCTCGGAGACCCGGTCGAACGAGCCCGGCACCGTCCAGGGGCGCGGCAGCTGGACGGTTCTAGGCGACGGGCGGGTTTGCCGCGAGTGGCAGGGTGTGTGGGACACCCAGGATACCGGCTGCGCCTTCGTCCGGCAGCAGGGCGACGTCTATATGTTCCACCCGGTCGAGGACCCGGATGGGCGAGCCTTGGCCCGACGCCGAGAGCCAGGAAATCCGCGCGGCCTTTGAGTTCTCCTGGCTAGCGACAGGCGATCAAATCGGCAAATTCGGCGAACACCGCGCGATAGATATCCCGCTTGAACGGCACGATGCAGTCGATGAGTTGCGCGCTGTCCATCCAGGCCCAGCGGGAAAACTCAGGCTCCGCCGTCTCGATCCGAATGTCCGCATCGCTGCCGAGAAACCGCATGGCGAACCATTTCTGCTCCTGGCCGCGGTAACGCCCGCCCCAGATCCGACCGAGCAGCTCCGGCGGTAGGTCGTAGCGGTGCCAGCCGGCGCTTTCACCCAGGATCTCGACAAGATCGGGGACGACGCCGGTTTCTTCGCCGAGTTCGCGGAGGGCGGCGGTGCGGGGCCGCTCGCCCTGATCGATCCCGCCTTGCGGCATTTGCCAGGCATCTCCTGGGTTGTCGATCCGCTGCCCGGCGAAGACGCGCCCCGCCGGGTTTATCAGCATAACGCCAACGCAAGGGCGGTAGGGCAGCGCGGAGCCCGCCTCAATCGCCATGCCGCCCTCCCTCAAGCGCCAAGCGTTGCCGGTCTCAACGCTCGTCGCTGTAGATCGCGAGCCCGTTCAGGAGATCCAACGCGTAAGCCATCTGGAAGTCTTCCTGACGCAGGCGCGCCGTGGCCTCGTGACGCTCGCGCTCTTCCTCGAGCTGACGACGCTGGTCCTCGCTCAGCTCCTCGGAGAGGCTGCCGCGGAGATCGGCTTCCGACCGGGATCGCCGGTTGGCCTCAGCTTCATCGGCATCGACCACGCGGCGCTCTTCGACCAAGATATCGGGCTCGATGCCGAGCGCCTGGATCGACCGGCCCGATGGCGTGTAGTACCGCGCGGTGGTCAGCTTCATCGCACCCTTGTCGCCCAGCCGCATCACCGTTTGGACCGAGCCTTTGCCGAAGCTCTTGGCGCCCACGACGATCGCCCGGCGCTGATCCTGCAACGCGCCCGCGACGATCTCGGAGGCCGATGCCGAGCCCTCGTTGATCAGCACGACGATCGGCTTGCCCCCGGCGAGGTCGCCCTCGCGCGCGTTCCGCCGCTCCGCTTCGTCCAGATTGCGCCCGCGGGTCGAGACGATCTCGCCGGCATCGAGGAACGCGTCGGAGACCGCGATCGCCTGGGACAGCAGACCGCCCGGGTTGTTGCGAAGATCGATCACATAGCCGATCAGATCTTCATCGGCGATCTGCTCGCGGATCTCCTCGATGCCGTCCTCAAGACTGTCCTCGGTGTTCTCGTTGAAGGCAGTGATGCGCAGGATGCCGACATTGCCCTCGACCCGGGCACGGACCGCCCGGATGGTGATGACATCGCGGATAATCGAGACGTCGAACGGTTCCTCGGCGCCCTCGCGGCTGATGGTGATGATGATCTCAGAACCGACGGGGCCTCGCATCTTTTCGACCGCCTCGGAGAGGGTCAGTCCGAGCACGGACTCGCCATCGATATGGGTGACGAAATCGCCAGCCTCGATCCCTGCCTCGGCGGCGGGGGTGTCGTCGATCGGTGCGACGACCTTCACGAAACTGTTTTCCATCGTGACCTCGATGCCAAGGCCACCGAACTCCCCGCGGGTCTGCTCCCGCATGTCCTGGAAGCTCTCCGGCGCCAGATAGGACGAGTGCGGGTCGAGCGACGACAACATCCCGTTGATGGCAGCCTCGATCAACTTTTGTTCGTCGACCTCTTCCACGTAGTTTTGCCGGACGCGTTCGAAGATATTTCCGAAGAGGTCAAGATATTCATAGGTATTCCGAGCGGAATTCTCTTGCGCGATGCTGGTTTCGACCAGCTGGGGGACGCTTGCCCCGATGGCCGTGCCGATCAAAAGCGCCATCACTGTTTTGCGCGTCATGAGAGCCTCATTCTTCTGTGGGTCGGAACCAGGGAGCGGGGTCGACCGCCGTCCCCGATTGTCTTATCTCGACATATAGGTCGGCGTTCTCGATCATCGGGACGGCGCTGCCCGCTTCAAGTAAAAATTCTTCGGAACTCGGCAGCGGTCCGCCCAGATCGCCCAGCCGTTCGCCCGCGATCACGGTCTCGCCGACGCGCCGGTCGGTGCTTGCCAGCCCTGCGAGCACGATCAGCCAGGTCGCTTCCGGCTCGAGGATCACAACCTCACCGTAGTCGATCAACGGGCCGGCATAGCGGATCGTGGCCGAGACCGGGCTGCGGACCTCGGAATAGGCAGGTGCGGTCATCGCGATGCCCTGACCGGTGCGCCCCCATGGGTCGACCCCGCCGAAGCTGCCGGTGATCTGGCCGGTAACCGGGGGGATCAGGGTGCCGCGGCGCTGTTCGAAGGGGCGGTCGGGCGCCGCGAGCCCTGCCCCAAGCGCCTCGGCCAGATCTTCGAGGTCGCGCGCCCGGGCGGCGGCCTCTTCTGCCTGGCGCCGCATGGCCTCGTTGGTGAGGGGTTTGGCGCGTGCGCCGGCCAGGACCCGGGTAACCCGTGTTGTCTCCGTGCGCAGCGCTTGCAGGGCGGCCAAGGCGCCCCGGGCTTCTGCGCGGGCGATCTCCTGGCGCACCCGGAGGCTTCTCAGCGCGTCGAGCCGCCGGGCGACCGCAGCGATCTCCGCCTCGAGCTTGGGGGTCATGTCCGATAGCAACATGGCGGCGCGGGCGGCCGCGAGCGAGCCTTTAGGATGGGCCAGCACTGCCGAGCGGGGGGTTGTGGAGACGCTCTGGAGCGCACCGAGCACGGCGACGATCTGCGCGTTCTCGTCGGCGAGTTCGGCGGCAAGGCGACGGTCCTCCTCGGCGAGACGGCGCAGCCCGGCTCTGAGCGCGGCGAGCGCCAGCTCATGGGCGCGCACGGCGAGGCCCAGCGCGGCGCGGCGCGCGGCCGTTGTGGCAGCGCGACCCAGCGCGGCTTCCGCTTCCGCAAGGAGCGCCTTGGCCTCTGCCACCCCCTCAGGCAGGACCGCCGCTGCGTCCCGCTCGACAGGTGCCTCGCCGACATCAACCGCACGCGAACCGGGAGCCCAGAGGCAGAGCATCATCACAGCCAATCCGATGAGGCAGTGCCCTGCGGGGCCGCGCGTCATGCTTCCTCCCAATCGATCACCGAACGTCCGGTCATCTCTCGCGGCGGCACGATCCCCATTAGGTCGAGCACGCTCGGAGCGAGGTCGCAGAGTTGCCCGGAGCGCAGCCCTCGCGCCCGCCGATTGTCGCCGCCCGGGCCGAGCAGGAGCGCGACCGGCACCGGATTCGTGGTGTGTGCTGTATGGGGGCCCTTGGTGTCGGGATCGATCATCGTTTCGCAATTGCCATGATCGGCGGTCACCAGCAAGGCGCCGCCGTTTGCCTCGATCTCGGCCATCGCGCGCCCGAGCCCGGCATCTACGGCCTCGCAAGCGCGGATGGCGGCCGCAAGATCGCCCGTGTGCCCGACCATATCCGGATTGGCATAATTCACCACGATGAGATCGTAGCCCGCTCGGATCGCCGTTACGAGATGTTGGGTCACCGCCTCGGCCGCCATCTCAGGCGCGAGATCGTAGGTGGCGACCTTGGGGCTCGGGGCGATCTGGCGGTCCTCACCGGGAAAAGGCTCTTCTGCGCCGCCATTGAGAAAGAAGGTCACATGAGGATACTTTTCGGTTTCTGCGACGCGGAACTGGCGCCGGCCTTGCGTCGAAACCCAGTGGCCGAGCGTGTTGGGGATCTGCTCGGCTGGAAAGACCGCGTCGAAATGGGCATTCAGCCGCTCTGAGTATTCCACCATCCCGAGCCGCGCAGCCAGTGCGGGCCGGCTGCCTGGGTCGAACCCGTCGAAATCTGGGTCCGCCAGCGCCCCGAGAATCTCGCGCGCCCGATCCGCTCGAAAATTCACGCAGAAGAGGCCATCGCCATCCGCCATGCCCCGATAGCTGCCGATGGCGGTGGGTTGGGCGAACTCATCGGTCTCGCCTCGCCGATAGGCCGCCCCGATCGCCGCATCCGCACTCTCTCGACGCTGCCCTTCGCTGCGCAGCATGACCGCGGCGGCAGCGGCAACCCGGTCCCAGCGGCAGTCACGATCGAGCGCGTAGTAGCGGCCGATCACGGTTGCAATCTGCGCGCCTGCGAGCAGGGCCGGCTGGGCGGCACGGCGGAAGGTGTTGAGATAACCCGGGGCCGATTGCGGCGGTGTGTCGCGGCCGTCGAGCACCAGATGCAGGGCCACCGGGATGCCGAGCCGGGTCAACAGATTGGCCGTCTCGGCGAGATGGCGTTGGTGGCTGTGCACACCCCCCGGGCTGAGGAGGCCCAAGAGATGCGCGGTCCCGCCGCTGGCGACGAGGCGGTCGGCAAAGCGGCGCAGCGCCGGACGATGGGCGAAGCTGCCCTCCTCGATCGCCCGGTCGATGCGGGGGAGGTCCATCCAGACGACCCGGCCCGCACCGATCGTCAGATGCCCCACCTCGGAATTGCCCATCTGGCCCGGCGGCAGGCCCACAACCTCGCCGCAGGCGCGCAGCCGGGCCCCAGGGCTTTGGGCCATCAATCGATCGAAGGCCGGGGTCTTGGCGAGTTTCGGCGCGTTGCCGACGGCCTCGTCTCGGAGGCCCCATCCATCGAGGATCATGAGCACGACCGGTTTGAAGGCCATCGCGGCTGTCTCTCCTCCTTCGACGAACGGTTCTTTGATTATGCGCTCGGGCGTCCTCGGGCAAGCGTCGCAGGAATCGTCGGCGCCGCGGCGGCCGCGCTCTCACGCGCGGTGATAGGGCGTTCCGGCAAGGATCGAGAGCGCGCGGTAGATCTGCTCGGCGACCATCACCCGCACCAGCATATGGGGCCAGACCATGGGCCCCAGCGAGAGAAGTTGGTCTGCCTGAGCGCGCAGGCTGTCGCCATGGCCGTCTGCTCCGCCGATGAGGAAGGCGATCTCGGCCCGGCCTCCATCGCGCTGGTCCGCCAGGAGGTCGGCGAAAGCGTCGCTGCCGAGCGACCGACCCCGTTCGTCGAGCGCCACGCGCAAGGAGCCGGCCTGACAGGCTTCCAGAAGCGCTTTCCCCTGCGCCGCCGCAGTCCGGGCCTTGCGATCGTCGATCTCGCACAGGCGGAAGGGGCCGATGCCAAGCCGGCGACCGACCCCCTCTGCGCGGGCGCTGTAATCGGCAACCAAGCTCGCCTCCGGCCCCGGGCGGAGCCGGCCCACGGCCGCGATGCAGAGCTTCACCTCAGGCCGAGCGGGCGGTCCGGTCGGCGGGCGCCATCCACATCTTCTCGAGCTGGTAAAAGTCGCGCACTTCGGGCCGGAAGACATGAACGATCACGTCGCCCGCATCGATCAGCACCCAATCCGCCGTCTCCCGACCTTCGGCCCGGGCGATGATCCCCGCCTGCGCCTTCAGCCGCTCAGCCAGCTTCTCGGACACCGCCACGACATGGCGCGACGACCGTCCGGAGGCGATCACCATGTGATCGGCTTCCTGGCTTTTGCCTGCAAGGGGGATATGCACCACGTCCTCGGCACTGTCCTCGTCGAGCGAGGCGAGGATGAGGTCGAGAAGCGTGTCGCTTCCGTTGATCTCGGCGTCGAGCCCCGTGGGGAGCGTCTTGGCCTGGGCACCAGCGGCGCCTGCAAAACCCTGTCCGGTGAGAATGACGTCCTCCGATCGTCCGAGCCGAGACGCCCCTATGGCGCTCACGCCCGATCTGGTTGGCAAGGTAGGCACAATATACGTCATCTGCGTGACACTCGCCAGTCCGCCGTAAGTCCGAATGATCTCGTGCCGCGCGCGGCGTCGGGGCCTTGGGTGCGCGATCCCGGGCTGGTCATATCAACTGGCCGGACCGAAGCGGCGCGTCTCGCCGGGGAAAGAGGGCGCGCTTCAGAGCGCCAAGCCAATACCGGCGGTTGCCGCAAGTTTGACCATGTTTTTGGTGAATTCCTCAAGATTTTCGAGAACTCAATTGATATAATCTCGCCTAATGTTGCGCGAGCATGCCTAGGTTGACCGCTAGGTGACTAGTTTCTGAAAGGCTTTGCAGGCGTGCCGGGACGATCATTAATTTGCACTTGCAATCATGGGGCGGCGGCGCGAAACTTCGTCCGATCTCCAGTCCGCTGTGAAAGAAATTGTCGATGCCGCGCCGGGTCGGCGCTCAGATAGGAGGATCCGATGAGCCTTGAAAAATTCAAGAAGCTGTCGACAGGGCAAATCACCACAATCAAAAAGAAAGTTCCGGCGGTAGCCGAAGCGGCCTTCAAAAAAGAACTGGAGGCAGCGCTAGAGAAGTTTCGCAAGGAGATTGAGAAGGTCAGCCTCAACGGCGGGGCCAGTTCTCTCATATCCAAAATTGGAGATGTCAACGCGCGGACAAAATCTATAAGCAAGCTTGTATCTTCTCAGTCAAACGATAAAAAATTTTCCAAAGAAGTGAAGGCAATTCTAGATAAAATTGACGAAAACACAAAAATAATTCGGAAAACGCATGAAAAATGGAGCAATAATCATTTTTTGGTCGCAAAATCTATGGATAAGCTTCAGAGCTCGTTAGGTTCAGATTTTTCTGATATTGAAAAATTGCGGTTAGAACTGCATTTTTTCTACAAAAATATTGTTGTGGCGGCTGTAAAATATAAATATAAGAAAATCCCAGAAAATAAGCTTGGCCCCATTTGCGGAACCAAAGACATCTCCAAGGTCTTGGATGAAATAGTCGCGGCCGGTTTTTCGGGTACGAATTGGAAAAAGCTTGTCGTCATGGTCGGCCAGCGGGAGAAAGCCGCCATTAGCGCGGCGAAGACCCTCTCCACCGGCTTGGAGGCGATGGAGAAAGTCGCCCTCGACCAAGAATGGAACCATAAGGGCACGGAAACAGCAAAGTACCTAGCGCACGCACAGGCTGCGACCAAGCAAATCTTGAATGGGTACAACACGATTGCTGGGAAGCTCCAGGGACAGTTGGCCATCGTACCAGATGTACATGTATCCTGTGCAAAAAGTATGAGAGAGATAAAATTTAGATGAGCCGCCAGCCTCAGTGATTGCCGCGCACCAGGCGCTCGTAGTCCTTGGCGATATCTTGGACTAGCGCGCCCACCTCGAAACCATAGGGGCCGATCTGACCGACCGGCGTCACCTCCGCCGCGGTGCCGGTCAACCAGCATTGCTCGAAGCTCTCCAGTTCCGAGGGCTCGATATGGCGCTCCACGACCTCGATCCCCTTGGTCTCGAGCATCCCGATCACGGTCTGCCGGGTGATCCCGTTGAGGAAGCAGTCGGGCGTCGGCGTGTGGACCACCCCGTCCTTGACGAAAAACACGTTGGCCCCCGTCGCCTCGGCCACAAAGCCGCGATAATCCATCATCAGACTATCCGAGCAGCCATTGGCCTCGGCGGCGTGCTTGGACATGGTGCAGCTCATGTAGAGCCCCGCCGCCTTGGCGTGACAGGGGATGGTCTCCGGGCTCGGGCGCTTCCATTTGGAGATGTCGAGCTTGGCGCCCTTGGTTTTCGCATCGCCGTAATAGGCGCCCCACTCCCAGGTCGCGACCGCCATGTGAATCTGGTTTCGGTTGGACGCGACGCCCATATCGAGGCCGGCCCCGCGCCAGCAGACGACCCGCACATAGGCGTCCGACATGTTGTTGGCCCGCATCGTATCGGCTTTGGCGCGCTCGATTTCCTCGACGGTGTAGGGGATCGGCATATCCATCGCGACACCGCTTTCGAGCAGGCGCCGGGAGTGGTCCTCGGATTTGAAGATCCGCCCGCCATAGGCCCGCTCGCCCTCGAACACCGAGCTCGCATAGTGAAGCGCATGGGTCAGCACATGGATCTGTGCCTTCCGCCATTCGACGAGACTGCCGTCCATCCAGATGAAGCCGTCGCGGTCGTCATAAGTGTAGCCGGCGGGGGCCATGATGCTCTCCATGTCGTTATCCAGGCGTCGCGGTTCGAATCGTTGCGCAGTTGAGGCCGGCTGCGAAAGATCCGTTTCAAGCGCGGAAGATCGGGTAGCATTCGCCTTGAAGTCAGTCAACAACGCTGACATAAATTGTGACGTTGCGGACCAACCGGTGAAGGAGCTGAGATGGAGATGCCCTCGGGCAAGGGTCGGGCGCAGCCGGGGCGGCGAGGGCCGAGCCGGCCGGATCAGCTGCGCTTTCTCACCGACGAGCAGTTGCGCCAGGGGATCGAGCTTCTGTTTTTCGCCTATCGCGACCACACGGCCGATCCAGACGGCATCCTCGCCGAACGCGGTCTCGGTCGCGCCCATCATCGGGCAATCCACTTTATCAAGCGCCGGCCCGGCATCACCGTGGCGGGCCTGCAGGAGATCTTGCGGGTCACCAAGCAGTCGCTGAACCGGGTGCTGCGCCAGCTCGTGGATGAGGGCTTGGTCGAGAGCCGGGAGGGCACGGCAGATCGCCGCCAACGCCATCTTACGCTCTCGGAGACCGGCGAGGCGCTCGAGCGGGCGCTTTCGGAACCGCAGCGGGCGCGGCTGCGCCGGGCCTATGCGAGCGCGGGACCGGAGGCGGTGGCCGGCTTTCGGACCGTGCTTGAGCAGATGCTGGACCAGGGCGGGCGCGACGCGGTGTTGTCCATGGTGAGGACCGAAGGCGATGATCGCGGCTGACCATCTGTGCCATATCCTTGTCGTCGACGATGATCGGCGCATTCGTGAGTTGCTCGCCCGGTTCCTGACGCGCAACGGGTATCTCGTCACCGGCGCGCGCGATGCGGCCCATGCCGGGCGGCTGCTGGCGGGCCTTACCTTCGATCTGCTCGTCGTGGACGTAATGATGCCCGGCGAGGACGGGATCGCTTTCACCAAACGGCTGCGCAGGCAGAGCAGCGCCCCGATCCTGTTGCTGACCGCGCGGGCGGAGATTGCGGACCGGATCCTCGGTCTTGAAGCGGGCGCCGACGATTATCTCACCAAACCCTTCGAGCCGCGGGAGCTGCTTTTGCGGGTCGCTGCGATCCTGCGCCGCGCCCTGCCCGAGCCCGAGCCGGACAAGCCGAAACGGCTTTCGTTGGGGGCCGCCTGCTATGACGCCGCCCGCGGCCATCTGATGCGCGGCGAAGAGCTGATCCGCCTCACTTCGACGGAGCAGGCCTTGATGCGGGTCTTCTCCTCCCAGCCGAACGAGCCGGTGAGTCGCGCCCGGTTGGCGGAAGAGCTTGGCGGCGCCTCGGGCGGGGCGGTGCAGGACCGGGCCGTCGATGTGCAGATCACCCGGTTGCGGCGGAAGATCGAGGACGATCCAAAAGCGCCGCGTTATCTGCAGACCGTGCGTGGGTCGGGCTACATGCTGACCCCGGACTGAGCGGCGACACAGAGCCGCGCCGGGCATATCCGAGCGAATTCCACAGGATGGATGGCGGAGGCAGATTGCCCGCCGGGTTTCCACTGTTTATGCTCAGGTTATGAGCGTCCTGATTGTCAGCCATCCGTCGAGCCATCGCCATGTGACCCCTGCCGGGCATCCCGAACGGGTGGCGCGCATCGAGGCCATCGAGCATCTGCTCGCGACCTTGCCTTACGCCGATCTGCCCCGCATCGAGGCGCCGGCGGCCACCGATGCCCAGCTGGAGCGCGCGCATGACGCGAGCTACATTGCCGACATCATCGAACGGGCGCCGGCAGACGGGTTGGTCAGCCTGGACCCCGATACCCATATGAGCCCTGGGACGCTGGAGGCCGCTCGCCACGCCGCCGGGGCCGCTGTGGCGGCGGTCGATGCGGTGATGACCGGCGAGCACCACGCGGCCTTTTGCGCGGTACGTCCCTGCGGCCACCACGCCGAACACGACAAGGCGATGGGATTTTGCCTGTTCGACAATGTCGCGGTGGGGGCGCTGCATGCGATCGAGGCACACGGCCTCTCGCGGCTGGCGATCGTCGATTTCGACGTCCATCACGGCAACGGCACGCAGGACATATTCCAGAACGACGCCCGCGTGTTGTTCGCGTCCTCGCATCAATACCCGCTTTATCCGGGCACCGGTGCGCCGCATGAAACGGGCGTGGGGAACATCATGAACGTGCCGCTCGCCCCGATGTCGGGCGGGAAAGAAATGCGCAGCGCCTATGAGGGGCGGATCCTGCCGGCGCTCGATGCGTTCCGGCCGCAGCTTCTGATGATCTCTGCAGGGTTTGATGCGCACGTAAACGACCCGCTGGCCAATCTCAACTGGATGGACAGCGATTTCGGCTGGGTCACTGAGGAGCTCTGCCGCATCGCGCGCAAACACGCCGGCGGCCGTGTGGTTTCCTGCCTCGAGGGCGGCTACGATCTGGAGGGTCTGGTCGGGGGCCTGCGGGCGCATCTCGATCACCTGATGGACCACAAGGAGCTCGCATGATCGCGGGCGTGGAAGAGGCAGCCCCACAGCCCGTGGCCGAGATGAGTTTCGAGGAGGCGCTGGGCGAGCTCGAGACGGTCGTCAGCGCGCTTGAGGATGGGAAAGTGCCGCTCGCGGACTCGATCGCGCTCTATCAGCGCGGCGCCGAGCTCAGGACCCGCTGCGAGAGCCTCTTGCGCGACGCCGAGCTCAAGGTGAGCCGCATTGTCGCCGGGGGCGAGGGCGCCGTCGCCCTGGAGGATGTGGCGGATGCTGGGACGCCGCTCCCGCCTGCCGAGCCGCCACGCGCCGCCCCCGCGGCCAATCGCCCGCCCGCATCGGACGACGATATCCCGTTCTAACTCTCTGGCAGAGACGACACCGCCCGACAATCGAGGAGACATGGCCCATGAGCGACCGCCCGGAGACCCCGCTCTTGGATCTCGTAAAGGTTCCCGCCGACCTGCGCGCTTTTTCCGACGCCCAGCTGGAGCGCTTGGCCCATGAGCTGCGCCAGGAGACGATCTCGGCGGTCTCGGTAACCGGGGGGCATCTCGGCGCCGGGCTCGGTGTGGTCGAGCTGACGGTGGCGATCCATGCGGTGTTCGACACGCCTCGGGACAAGCTGATCTGGGATGTCGGCCATCAATGCTATCCGCACAAGATCCTCACGGGGCGGCGCGACCGGATCCGGACGCTGCGCCAGGGGGGCGGGCTCTCTGGCTTTACCAAGCGGTCGGAGAGCGCCTACGATCCCTTCGGCGCGGCGCATTCTTCGACGTCGATCTCTTCGGCATTGGGTTTTGCGATGGCCCGGGAGTTCGGCTGCGACACGGGCGATGCGATCGCGGTGATCGGGGACGGCGCGCTCTCTGCCGGCATGGCCTATGAGGCGCTTAACAATGCCGGACATCTCGGCAAGCGGTTGATCGTCATCCTCAACGACAACGAAATGTCGATCGCGCCGCCAGTGGGGGCGATGTCGTCGTATCTCTCCCGGCTTTATGCTCAGAAGCCGTTCCAAGACTTCAAGGCTGCGGCGAAACAAGTGCTCTCCCTGATGCCTGACGTGATCCGTGAGGGCGCGCACCGGGCGGAGGCGCTGTTCAAGGGCGTGACCGTGGGCGGCACGCTCTTCGAGGAGCTGGGCTTCGACTATGTGGGCCCGATCGATGGCCATGATTTGCAGCAGCTGCTCCCGGTTCTGCGCACGGTGAAGGAGCGGGCGGACGGGCCGGTGCTGATCCACGCGATCACCCAGAAGGGCAAGGGCTACGGGCCGGCCGAGGCCGCCAAGGACAAGGGCCACGCCACCGCGAAGTTCGATGTTATTACCGGCAAGCAGTCGAAGCCGCCGGCCAACGCGCCGTCCTACACCAAAGTGTTCGCCGAGACGCTGATCGACGAAGCGCATGACGATCCGAAGATCCTGGCGATCACCGCGGCGATGCCGTCTGGCACCGGGCTCGACGCGTTCGGCAAGGCGCATCCGGAGCGCACCTTCGATGTGGGCATCGCCGAGCAGCACGCGGTGACCTTCGCGGCCGGCCTCGCGGCGGGCGGCATGAAACCGTTCTGCGCGATCTACTCGACCTTCCTGCAGCGCGGCTACGACCAGGTGGTCCATGACGTGGCGATCCAGAGCCTGCCGGTGCGCTTCGCACTCGACCGCGCGGGCCTCGTGGGCGCCGACGGGCAGACCCATGCGGGCAGCTTCGACATCGCCTATCTCGGCTGCCTCCCCGGCTTCGTCATTATGGCGGCGGCGGACGAGGCGGAGCTGCGCCACATGGTGCGCACGGCCGTGGAGTACGACGCAGGCCCCATCGCGTTTCGGTTCGCCCGCGGCGAGGGCGTGGGCTGCGAGATGCCCGAGCGGGGCACGGCGCTCGAGCTCGGGAAAGGCCGGGTGGTGCGCGAGGGCAGCAAGATCGCGCTGCTTTCCCTGGGGACGCGCCTCGGCGAATGTCTCAAAGCAGCGGAGGAACTCGAGGCCATGGGGCTGTCGACCACCGTCGCCGATGCCCGCTTCGCCAAGCCGCTCGACCGGGACCTGGTGCTCCGCCTGGCGCGTGAGCACGAGGCGCTGATCACCGTCGAGGAAGGCTCGGTGGGTGGCTTTGGCTCCCATGTGCTGCAATTCCTGGCACTCGAGGGCGCGCTCGATGGTGGGTTGAGGGTGCGGCCGATGGTCCTGCCGGATGTCTTCCTCGACCAGGACAAGCCGGCCGCGATGTACGACACCGCCGGCCTCAATGCGCCGCAGATCGTGGCCCAGGCCCTCGCCGCCCTCGGCAAGGAGGTCTCGGAGGAACCAGCCGCGCGGGCGTGATCGTCCCGATTTTTCACCGAGAAATTCAATGCCGGTTCCCGATTATCAGACCCTCATGCTGCCGGTGCTGCGCCTTCTGGCCGAGGGGCGGGGGTCGGTGAAGGCGTGCCTGCCCGACCTCGTTCGCGAGTTCGGGATCACCGAAGAGGAGGCCGCTGAGTTGATCCCGAGCGGTCGGGTCACGCTGCTCGCCAACCGGGCGCACTGGGCGCGGACCTACATGTCGAAGGCCGGTCTTCTCCATTCGCCGCGGCGCAATGTCCACGAGGCGACGGAGGCCGGCCGGCGCCTGCTCGCCGAAAATCCCGGGCGCATCGACAATCAAGTGCTGGCCCGCTTTGCGACCTTCGCCCAGTGGAAGGCGGAGAGCGCTGCCGGTCGCACGGGCGGGACGTCTGACGGCCCGGAGCGGGGCGGGCCTGCGCGCGCCGCGGTCCCTGCGCCGCCCGAGCATTCTCAGACGCCCGAGGAACAGATCCGCGCCGCGCTCGACGAGCTGACCGCCGCCTTGGCCGACGACCTACTCGGTCGCCTGCTCGCGCAGCCGCCCGAACTTTTCGAGCCGACCCTCTCAAGAAGGCCGTTGTCGATGTGCTGGTGGCGATGGGGTATGGCCGCGGCCGCGACGGTGCCGGGCGGGTGCTCGGCCGCTCCGGAGATGGTGGCATCGACGGGGTGATCAACGAGGACGCGCTTGGGCTCGATGCGGTCTATGTCCAGGCCAAGCGTTATGCGGTGGGCAACACCGTAGGCCGGCCTGCGATCCAGCAATTCATCGGCTCGCTCACCGGGGAAGGCGCGTCAAAGGGCGTCTTCGTCACCACCTCGGCCTTCTCGAGAGAAGCCCGCGACTATGTCGCCCGCGTTCAGCAGCGGGTCGTCCTCATCGACGGCGCCCGTTTTGCCCGGCTGATGATCGCCAATGGCGTCGGCGCGCGCCCCGTGCAGACCCTTACCCTCTCCGAGATCGACGAAAACTTCTTCACCGACGACTGACGGCGCCTCAAGATGGCGTCGCCCCGTGGATGGCGTCGCCCGGCGCTGCAAAACGGCCAATCTATCTGGCATAGTCTCGCTATGGGGAGATCGGATCGAGGGAGACAGGAAAATGCCGATCATTCTCGCTCTGCTAAGGTCCATCGGGGCCGCGCGCGTCCGCTCCCGGTGCGCCGCGATTGCCCATTGGGCCGCTTCTGACCTCTCCCATCTGCCCAATGAGGCCCGCCTCGCGCGTTGCCGCTATGGGTATCGGCGTCGGACCAGCCTGCAAGCTGCCGATGCGCTTGAGGATCCGCGCCGGAAGGCCGCCGGCATCGCGCGCGCCATGGCGTTGAGCTTCGGACCGCGGATGCGCGCCGAGATCGCGGCGATGCACGCCGCCGCCCGCGGCGTTTCGCAGGGGAGCGAGGTCGTGCGACGGAGGATCGCTGTTTTCGGGCGGTGGATCTGCGGCAAATGCAACAGGCCAGACGAGCCGGCGCGCCGGTTGCTCGGTGTTGGGCGTGACGCCGCCAGGGTCGCGTTTGGCCCGGTGCCCGTCGAGACGGTCGAAACCGTAGACATCTCAGCCGCAGCGGGTTTCTCCGACTGCCGGGCCGAGATGGTCTGTCGGCTCAAGCGCGGCCTCGAACTCGGGTGAGCGCCCGGCAGCGGCTCGATCGGGCGCTCGTAGCGGCGGGCCTGGCCGAAAGCCGGGCACGCGCCCAGGCGCTGATCGCCGCAGGGGTGGTGACGGTCGACGGGCGGGTGGCGGCGAAGCCATCCGAGGCGGTGGCCGCCGGCGTTGCACTTGCCCTGACGGCGGAGCCAAACCCTTGGGTGTCGCGGGCGGCACTCAAACTGGTCGCGGCGCTCGATGCGTTCGGGCTCGCGCCGAACGGGACGGCACTCGATCTCGGCGCCTCGACGGGGGGCTTCACAGAGGTCCTGCTCGCGCGCGGGGCGGATCATGTACACGCGGTCGATGTCGGCCATGGCCAGCTGCATCCGCGCCTGAGGGAGGATCCCCGCGTGACGCTGCATGAAGGTGTGAACGCGCGGGCGATCCCGCCGGGGCTCGTGCCCCCGGTCGATTGGGTTACGGCGGACCTCTCCTTCATTTCGCTGACTTTGGTGTTGCCGGCGGCGCTCGGCTGCGCCCGCCCCGGTGCTGTGCTCGTGGCGCTGATCAAGCCGCAGTTCGAAGTCGGGCGAGGGGCGGTCGACAAGGGTGGGATCGTGCGCGACCCGGCCGCCCGTGCGGCTGCGTGTGACCGCGTGGCAGACTGCCTTGCGCGTCTGGGCTGGCGGGTCGCCGCTGTGATCGACAGCCCGCTGCGCGGTGGTGACGGCAACATCGAACACCTCCTCGCGGCGACGGGTCCGGCCATGCGGCCCGGTTAGCGAGCGCGCCGCGTGCGGTTCCCCAACGCCCACCCGAGCGCGCGGCAGGCCGGTCAACACCAGAGCAGCTGGCGCTGCGCCTCGGCGAGCGCCACGGCCCCAGCAACTGCGATGTTGAGCGAGCGGGCTTGCGGCGCGATCGGGATACGCACCCGAAGGGCCGCCCCGGCACGGATCGGCTCGGACAATCCCGTGCTTTCGGAGCCGAGCAGCAGCGCGTCCCCCGGTGCGAAGCGGGTGTCCCACAGCGCCGTCTCCCCATGGGCCGTGAGCGCCACCATCCGTCCCGACCAAGACGCGCGAAAAGCCGCCCAGCCGTCATGGCGCACCAGATCGGCCAAACGGGCATAGTCCATCGCGCTCCGGGCCCAGGCTTTGGGCGAGAAGGGGAAGCCGCAAGGCTCGACGACGTGCAGCGGCGCTGCGAAACAGGCGGTGATCCGGATCAGCGCCCCAAGATTGCCCGGCTGGTCCGGTGCGACGGCAACCAGAGCGACGGGGCTCGGGCGGTCGAGAAGGGGCGGCATCTGCGGCGGGTCTCCTCTGCGTCGCTCTGTCCCGTGGTCGCACGGAACGCCCTGCTACTATTGCACCGATAAGCGTTCAACCTGTGCCCGGGTTTTGGGTGCAGGCCAGGCGCCAAGCTGGCTCGTAGAGAGGAGAGGCTGTGATGTCTGAGATGCAGACGCACGAAGATCACACTCGGCGCGACTTTCTGTATGTTGCCACGGGTGCGGCCGGGGCCGTTACCGTTGGCGCCATCGCCTGGCCGCTGATCGACCAGATGAACCCCGCGGCCAATGTGTTGGCGCTGGCGACCATCGAGGTGCCGGTCGGCGATGTCGCCGAGGGCAGCGAGATCCGCGTGATGTGGCGCGGCAAGCCGGTCTTTATTCGCCACCGGACGGCCGAGGAAATCGCGCGTGCCCGGGCTGTGCCGCTGTCCGATCTACCCGACCAGGGTTCGGAGAACGCCAACAAACCGGATGCGACGGCGGTCGACGAAAACCGGACGCTCGACGCGGAGGGCAAGTGGCTCGTGCAAGTCGGCGTATGCACCCATCTCGGCTGCGTGCCGTTGGGCGATGGCGCCGGCGACTTCGAGGGCTGGTTCTGCCCCTGCCACGGCTCGCATTACGACATCGCCGGGCGCATCCGCCGCGGCCCCGCGCCGCGCAATCTCGAAATTCCCCCTGCCGTGTTCGTCGACGACACGACGATCCGGCTCGGCTGAAGCTGAAGGAGAGACCCAATGGGTGGTATTCCGCAGGAACACTACGAGCCGTCAAGCAAGGCTGAGAAGTGGGTCGATGATCGGCTGCCGATCATCCGCTTCGCACTCGATTTCATGAAGTTCCCGACGCCTAAGAACCTCAACTGGATGTGGATCTGGGGCGTGATGCTGACGGTTTTTCTGGTGATCCAAATCGTCACCGGGATCACGTTGGCGATGCACTATATTCCGTCGACCGATGCCGCGTTTGCGTCGGTTGAACACATCATGCGTGACGTGAACGGCGGTTGGTTGCTGCGGTACATGCATGCCAACGGTGCGTCGTTCTTCTTTATCGCGGTATACGCGCACATCTTCCGCTCGCTCTACTACGGATCGTACAAGAGCCCGCGGGAGATCACGTGGATCATCGGTATCCTGATCTACTTCGCGATGATGGCCACGGCCTTCATGGGCTACGTGCTCCCCTGGGGTCAGATGTCCTTCTGGGGCGCCACCGTGATCACCAACCTCTTTTCGGCGATCCCATTCATCGGCGACGAGATCACGATTTGGCTGTGGGGCGGCTTTGCGGTCGACGAGCCGACGCTTACGCGGTTCTTCTCGCAGCACTACCTCATGCCGTGCGTGATCCTTGGGCTGACGGGCGTTCACATCTGGGCTTTCCACAGCACTGGGAACAACAACCCGACCGGGGTCGAGGTGCGCCGGGACGACGTCGAGACAGTGAAGAAGGACGCGGTGCCGTTCCACCCGTTCTACACAATCAAGGATGCCTACGCGCTGGTGCTGTTCTTGATCCTCTTCGTGCTGTTCGTCTTCTTCATGCCGAACTATCTCGGCCATCCGGACAACTACATCGAAGCGAATCCGCTGGTGACGCCGTCGCACATCGTGCCGGAGTGGTACTTCCTGCCGTTCTATGCGATCCTCCGCGCGATCACCTTCGATGTGCTGTTCATTGATGCCAAGCTCGGTGGTGTGATCGCGATGGTCGGGTCGATCTTGGTCATGGCGGCGGCGCCCTGGCTCGACACCAGCCGGGTGCGCTCGGGCCGCTATCGCCCGCAGTTCAAGATCTTCTTCTGGATCTTCGTCGCCAACTTCTTCCTGCTCATGTGGGCGGGGGCGATGCCGGCCGAGGGCTTGATCCCGACGATCTCGCTGATCGGTACGATCTACTGGTTCGCCTACTTCCTGGTGGTATTGCCCATTCTTGGGATTACCGAGAAGCCGCTGGCCGAGCCGCGCAGCATTGAGGAAGCGGTGGCTGCCGAGAAGGCCGCGGCGAAACCTGCCGGCCAGGCGCCGAGCGCCGTCCCGGCCGAGTGAAGCGGTCGACAAGGAGAGACCCGATGATCAGACATCGCATCTTCCCGGCTCTTGCAGTGGTGGCAGCGCGTTGCGCTGCCCCCCCCAGGGGCGCCGGGGGGATCTACGGGGCCAAAGACCGGGATTTAAGCTTAGAGGGCCCGTTGGGGGCCTATGAC
>JBHJGY010000051.1:0-16595 GCA_050331335.1 Pikeienuella sp. | reverse complement strand
CGCCGGGCGGGCGGGGGGCCCGGGGCTGGGGGCTGACCCCGGGGCGGGGCGCGACAAGGCCGGCGCGCAAGGCTGAGCCGCACCCCCGCACCCCAACCACGCCCCGGCCTCAGGGCTGAGAGCGGCCGGGGCTCAGCGCGCTTGCACCGGGGCGAACACCCCATCGGGCAGGCGCAGCAGCAAGGCGGTCTCGCCCGCCTCGCCCAGATCGAGCCTGAGCCAACCGTCGAGCGGTCGGGGCGGCATTTGCGCCAATGTCGCCCTATGTGCGGCACAGAGAGGATCGGGATCGGGGCATTGCACCACCCGGCGACCGGTCAACAGCGACAGGCGCAGCGCCAGCCCGCGGAACTCGGTCAGCACCTCCGCGCCGGCAACGGTGCCGGGGGACCCCGCGATCACGATCGGTCCAGCGATGTCGCGCACGGCCTCCGCGACATCCGATGCGATCTCGGCCGTGGTGTCCTGGTAAACTCGGGTATGCGCGAGCGTCCAACGCCATTCCGACAAGCCCTGGCTGGCGCCAACGGCGAGCCCGACCATCAGCACCGGCGAGGCCAGGGCCAAGCGGCCCTTCCGCGCCGCCAAGGCCAACGCGCCAACGGCGAGGATCCACAGCGGCAACGACTCGGCATAGGTTGGCAACCGGCCGGAGATCGCCGTCTGCAGCGCCGCTGCCACCAACATCAGCCCGAAGGCGCCGAGCAGTCGGTCGGCCTCGCTTGCACGGGCAAGAAACAGCAGCACCAACGCCAGGGCCACGCTTCCCACCCCGAGAAAAGGCCAAGGGCCGTAATGCCCGTGTGCGGTCTGGATCAGCCATGGCAGCAGCACATCGGTCAGTGGCCCATCCGGTGGCAGACCCGCAGCGGCCCCGGCATGACCAAACCCCACAACCCCGTGCACCGCGAGGTTGAGGACGAAGAGCAGCGCCGCCCCCACGACGAGTCCGCCGAGCAGCATCGCGAGCCCATCGATCATCTTGCCCCGTCCCGGCTCACGATCGCTGCCGGCCACCATCAGCATGGCGAAAAGCGCCAGCGGGACGAAAGCGGCGGCGGCCATCCCGAGTGGCACCAAAATCAGCAGCGCGACCCGTGCCTCCGACATCGGCACCAACAACAGCAGCAGTGCATAGACGGCCATTACGGCGAAGGCCGGAACGATCTCCGGCGGGGCGAGAAACTGTCCTGCGAGCGGCGGCGCCAATGAGAGCGCCAGAGCGGTGAGCATCGCGCGCCCGGGCAGCGGATCGTCGCGGAAAATCGCCAAGGCAAGCAGCGTGGAGACCAGGGCCCAAAGACCAAGCGCGATCCACAAATGGCCCTGCGGCGAGATTTGGTCGGCCTCGAGCGCCCAAACCCAGACAAGCCACCGGCCCTCGGTCAAGGTTTGCGCGAAGCTCGGCCCGGTGTCGCCCAAAAGCTGCGCCAGCGAGGAGGCCCGCAGGAACGGATCGGCGAACCCGCCAGGTAAGCTGAGCGCGTAAACCAAGAGCGGCAGTCCGAACACTGCGATCAGCCGCGGTGGCATCCAGGGCGGACCGACGAAGATCCGCTCGAGCTGAAGGCGCCAATCTCGGTCGAAGTCCTCGTCTTCACGCAACGTCATGGCGCGGCCCATCTCCTTCGTCGTCCCGCCGGGGCGGCCTGGGCCGCGAACCGCCGGCAGCCTTCGCCAGATTTTGCCACGGTTTAAGATGCGCATGGGCGCGAGGCCGGATCAATCCCTAACCGGCCCCAACCCCACCTGACGGCACCGGGGCGCGTTGCCGCGGCGTGACCAAGGCAAGGCCCGTAAAGACCAGCGCGAGCGCCCCCCAGACCCAAAGCGAATGCCGCTCGCCGAACACCGCCATGCCCCAGAGCACGCCCGAGGCGGTGACGACATACCCGACCTGCGCGGCAAAGACCGCGCCCGCCTGACCAATTAACCAGACAAATCCCAGATAGCTTGCCACATGGAGGAGCGATGTGGCGAACAGGGCCGCTTCCTCTCGGCCGAGGCGCTCAGGCAGCACGGTCTCGCCAGCGACGAGGAGCGCCGGCCCGAGCATTGCCAAGGCCGCCCAGCTGAGCCCGCACATCACCTGCAACGCCGAGAGATCGGCCGGTCTCGAGGTGGCGATCACCGTGTTCTCCGCCGCATAGGACACCGCGACCAGCATTGGCAGGATCAGCCAGAAAACTTGTCCCGGCTCCGGTAAGCTGCTCTGCGGCAGTGCGATCATGAGCATCGCCGCAAGGCCGAGGGCGATGCCGAGGGCCCGCCGCGCCTCCCAGCGTTCCAACCCCAAAGGCAGCGCGATTAGCAGTGTGAGCATCGGCACGGTGGAGAGGGTCATGGTCTGGACGCCCACCGGCAAGTGTCGGATCGACAGAAACCCCAAGCTGTGGGGCAGGGCCGTCCCGAGAAATCCGCAAACGGCATAGAAGATCAGGTAGCGCCGGCCCAGCGGCAGGCGGCCCTTGCTGAGCGCCACAGCGACGGTGAAGCAAAGGACGCCGATCACGGTCTGCCAGAAGGTGAGCATCAAAGCCCCGTGGCCCGTGGCCGTGGCGATCTTGGAGAGAAACCCGGTCGCCCCCCAACCGATGCCCACGAGCCCGAGCACCGCCCAGGCAATGCCGGCACGGGAGATCAGACGTCGCTCCTGGGCGGTCCGTCGGGCCATAGCGTCGGCTCCTTAGAGGAAGACATGACCCGCGTCGACGCCTCTGCCAACCAGGGGCCGCGTGCACGCGCGGGACAAATATCGATCCCGCCCCGAGCTCGGAGCGGATCGGAAGATTTACAAACCGTTCGCAGGATCTACGCTTCCTTCATCGATTCTTGAAAGGAGTTTGTCATGCGGACCATCGCAATCTTCCTCGTTGCGGCTCTGCCCGCGCTGCCCGCTTCGGGCACTACCTTTAACTTCACCGGCGCCGACCTGCTCGCGGCGCCAGGCGCCAGCGTCACAGGCACCGCCACGCCCGACGGTGACGCGGCGATCTTCAGCCGGCAAAACCAACAGGTCGGCTTCAATGAAGCCATCTACCGTCTGGAGCTGCTGCCCGCGGACCCGACCCGCACCGATCTGCGGATCACGCTCGATGTCGACTATGTCGCGCTGACCGCCGACAACGACCCCGGCTTCTTCTTGGCGGACGGCACCAACCGGGTGGGCTTCGGTCGCGTGGACATGAACGGAGGAGAGGCCCGGTTCCTCGAGCGAGCCGACGCAGCGGGAAGTAACATTTCTTTGGCCGGGGTCGCGCCGACCCTCGGCGCCGTCGATCCCTTCACTTTCGCGGTGACGGCACGCGCCGGATCGAGCGCCAACAGTGCGACTTTCGAGGAGGGCGCGGACAGTGCCACCGTCTCCTTCAGCACCCGCCCCCTCGACCCAAGAGGCCCGATCGCCTTTGTGATCACGGGGGCGGACCCGGCCGAGCGCTACCAGATCAATTCCGTCTCGGTCACGCTCGCGCCGGTTCCCCTCCCCGCGGCCGGGTTCGGATTGCTTGCCGCCGTCGCAGCGCTCGCCCTGCTCGGGCGAGGCCGCAGGGCGGCTTAAGCCGGCATAGAGGTCTCCGCCAGGCGCGCCCAGTAGGAGACGCCGTAGGGGATCGCCGCATCGTTGAAATCGTATTCGGGATGGTGGACGCCGGCGGTGTCGCCATTTCCGACCCAGATCAGCGCGCCCGGACGCTCGTTGAGCATGAACGAGAAGTCCTCGCCACCCATTACCGGGGCGATGGCGCGATCAACCCGGCCGCCACCTGCGACCTCCTCGGCCACATCCGCCGCAAAGGCCGCCTCCGCACCCGTGTTCATCGTCACGGGGTAGTCGCGGGTGTAAACCGCCTCCGCCTGAGCCCCCAGCGCTGCGGCGACATTCTTCGCCACCCGCGCAATCCCGGCCTCGACAAGGTCCCGCACGGGCTCCGACAGGGTCCGCGCGGTTCCTGTCATCTCGACGACCTGCGGGATCACATTGTGCGACCAGGGGCCGGTGTCGAGATGGGTGACGGTGATCACAGCGTTCTCGATCGGGTCGACATTGCGCGCCACGATCGACTGCAAGGCCGTCAGGATCTGCGCCGCCACCAGCGTCGTATCGATGCAGGCATGGGGACGGGCGGCGTGCCCGCCGAGGCCCTCCACTCGGATCGTGAACAGATCGGCCGCCGCCATGATCGGCCCCGGGCGGGTGGCGAACTGGCCCACGGGCAAGCCGGGATAGTTGTGCATCCCATAGACCTGCTGGATCCCGAAGCGTTCCATCAGACCGTCCTCGACCATCTCGCGCCCGCCGCCACCGCCTTCCTCGGCGGGCTGGAAGATCACCACCGCCGTGCCGTCGAAATTGCGCGTCTCCGCCAGATATCTGGCGGCGCCGAGCAACATCGCTGTGTGCCCGTCGTGGCCGCAGGCATGCATCTTTCCCGGCACGGTCGACTTGTGCGGGATGTCGCGGACCTCCTGGATTGGCAGCGCATCCATATCCGCCCGCATGCCCAGGACCTTACCCGAACCGGTTTCGCGTCCGCGGATCACCCCGACGACGCCGGTCCGCCCGACCCCCTCGATGACCTCGTCGCAACCGAAAGCGCGGAGCTTTTCGGCGACGATGCCGGCGGTCCGGTGCACGTCGAAACCGAGCTCGGGATTGGCGTGGAAGTCGCGCCGCCACTCGGCGATCTCAGGCGCCATCTCGGCGATGCGGTTGTTGACGGGCATGGGCTCTCCTATGTCTCTTGCCGTTCAGGATCTAGGATTCCCAAGCAAAAGAAAAGCCGCAAAGGCGCGCCGATGGGGAATGGCAACGGCCCTATGCTGGCGGATCATCTCCTCGGCGATTTCGATATCGTCGAGCACGCTGGAACGCGAGAACCGGACCAGCGGATCATAATCTGCGGAATGCCGTTTTTCTTGTAGATTTTTAAATTGATAGGCCACATCTTGGATTTCCTTGGGAAACCTCGACATCATCTTCTTGTTCTTACAGCAATCTTTAGCGCGGCCGTGTTCAAGACCACGATAGACTTGGCGCCATGCCTGATTGCTGCGTGTCTTCTGACCTGTGCCGATCATAAGGTCGGCGCACGAGCGTGCGAGGCAATGAAAGAGCGCGTAGTAAGCGGTGCTCTGCGCTCGTCTGAGATCGGACTGCCGTGGTCGCTTGCCGCCAGCGAGTGCCAACCGCCGCGCGGTCGCTATCAGGTCATCCGGCTTCAGGTTTCGCGCTCCGATAGTCGCGATTGCTGATGAACGAGATGATCGGAAACCGATTTTCACCACGCTCGGCAAGGCTCGGAAGCAGATGCCTGATCAAACCTGAGGCACGACGTATGTTCAGCCTACCGCAGTCATCTTCATAGACGACCTGGATTACGAGGATTGGCTCGCCCTCGCTGTCGAGATCGTCCGAGAGCTGGACATCGACGATCCGCGTTTCGTTCAACCGATCCCTCACGACCGCCTCAACCACACGGCCGAGCTCCTCAGGGGTTATCACGTCAGCCTCCATCATCATGGGCAAGAGTTAGCATAAAACTTGACTCCTGTGAATCCCTCTAAACTGGGTGATTCTCAAGCGGCGAGGCGGTCGATCAGGCGGGAGACGAATCGCGCGCCTTCGGTGAGCTGGCTGCGGGCGATGAACTCATCGGCCTGGTGGGCTTGGGCGATGTCGCCGGGGCCGCAGATGATCGCCGAATAGCCGGCGTCCTGGAACTGCCCGGCCTCTGTGCCGTAGGCGACCACGTGCTCGCCATTGTCGCCGGTGAGGGAGCGGGCGAGGCGCTCGGCCTCCGCGGTTTGGTCGGGCTCTTTCCGGCAACCGGGCGTCTGGCTGTGCAGTGTCACGCGGATATCGGTCTCGGCGCGGACTTGGCGCATCTCGGCAAGCTGGCGCGCAACCTCGGCCTCGTAGGCGGTGATCAACGCGCCCTGATCCTCGCCGGGCATGTTGCGGATGTCGAGCCAGAAGCGGCAATCCTTGGCGGTAATGTTCGGCGCCGTGCCGCCATTGATCTGTCCGACATGCCAGGTGGTGTAGGGCGGCTCGAAGAGCCCGGCGACCGGGTCGGGCTCGGCTTCGGCGCGGGCCTTGGCGGCGACCATCTGATCCTCCGCCCACACCGTGAGCCGCGCCGCGACCATGGTCGCTGCGACCCCCCGGTGGATCTGCGCGGAATGGACCTCGTGCCCGCGGACATCGGTGATAATCCGGATCACACCTTTATGACGACTGACCACCTCCATCATAGTCGGCTCGCCAACGATCACCGCCGACGCAGGCGGAAGGGTCTCGCGCATCTCCTTGATCATGAAAGGTGCGCCCAGGCAGCCCACCTCCTCGTCGTAAGACAGCGCGATCTGGATCGGCCGCTTAAGCCCGGCATCCAACATCTGAGGCACGGCGGCCAACACGCAGGCCTCGAAGCCCTTCATATCGGCGGCACCCCGCCCGTAGAGCCGGCCGTCTTTCTCCGTCAGGGTAAATGGATCCGTGCTCCAAGGTTGCCCCTCGACCGGCACGACATCCGTATGCCCCGAGAGGATCACGCCGCCGGGCTGGTCGGGCCCGATTTGGGCGTAGAGATTGGCCTTGGTGCCGTCCTCGTTCGGCACCAAGCGGCTGTCGACCCCATGCCCGGCAAGGTAATCGCGGACGAAGTGGATCAGCTCCAGGTTGCTGTCGCTCGAGACGGTGGGAAAGCCCACGAGCCGGGCCAGCATCTCTTCAACGCTATAGTGAACGCTCATCGGCCATCTCCCCAGTTGCCTGCCAGATCCTGGGTGCATCCGCGGTCAGGTCAAGGCCCTTCGGCAGGTTCCCCGATCGCCCGTCACACGCCGGCATGCCCCTGCGGCCGGATTTGCGCTAATTTTTCGAGGTGTGCGGTGATTCTTTTTCCAAGCACTGGGTGTGCCCGTCTCGAACCTGATCAAAGCTTAGCCCGATCTTCGCAACGGAGCGCCAACCATGAGATTTGTCCTTTGCGCTTGCGCCGCCGCCTTCTGGGGCCTCGCCGCGGCGCCCGACTTGGCTCCGGCCGCAAGCCTCGCCATCTGCGGCGACACCGGCCAAGTCGCCGAGAATGCCGCTGGCACCGCCAACTGCGGCTCTGTAACTGCGCCGACGCCGCTTGTGCGCTCAACCGGGGCAAGCGCCGACCCCGCGGTCGGCGAGCTGAAGACCTTCGCCGCGACCGACCAAACCGGCCTTCTTGGGATTTTGCCGGATGTGCAATCCGTCGCCGTCGTCGAAGAATTCGTCCAGTTCTCCAACACTGGGCCTGACCCGGCTGAGGTGGAGTTTAAGCTGACCGTCGACGGCTCGGCGGTAAATGCAGCCCCCGGGAGCTCGATCATCGGTTTCCTCGGCTTGTCGACGTCACAATCGGTCAATCTTGGCGGGTCGGGTGACCCGGCCTTCTCTGGCGCCCGAGGGTCGGATGTGGATCTGGCCTATGCGCTCGTCGACATCGGCCAGCAGACACCGGCAATCGATCCAAATCTCGATTTTCTGTTCGATGTCATCGATTTATCGGATCCTTTCGGGCCTGCCGAGAGCCTGATCACAGGTGATCGGAACCTGACAGCGGATGCGCAGGGCAATTTCGACCTCGAGCTGTCCTTCACTCGGACATTTCCAGTGAACGCACCGGGCGAAACCACCGATTTCTGGCTGATTACTGGGATTCAAACGGCGCTGCTCGGGCCGGCAGCTGCGGGATTCGCGGTTGCCGATCTCGGTAACACTGCCGAGCTTGAGATTACGCCGCTCGTCGACAGCGTCTCCTTCAACAGCGACGTGCTCCTGAGCAGCTCGGCCGTGGTTCCCGTGCCCGGCGCATTGCCGCTTTTGTTGACGGCTCTCGCCCTGGCAGGCGCACTGAAACGGCGAGCCGAAGCGGTCTGAGAAGGATTTGGTGCGGACGAGAAGACTCGAACTTCCACCCCATTTCTGGGACAACGACCTCAACGTTGCGCGTCTACCAGTTCCGCCACGTCCGCACTTGAGGATGGCGCTCCGATAGCAAAGCGCTTCGGCCATGTGAAGACCCCGCGCGCAGATTATGAGGCCCGCGGCCGACCGGCGCGCTTGCGCGTAGCGGCCCGAGCCGCTAGCGGAGGGGCCATGGTGGAGTGGCGAACGAGTGCGGAATACCAGCCCTATGAGCCGTCGGTCGCTTGGATGGAGGCGCGCGCCGGTGCGATCGCCGAGGGCCGTGCCCGCGAATGCGTTTGGCTGCTCGAACACCCGCCTCTCTACACCGCCGGCAGCTCCGCACGGCCGGAGCATCTGCTGAACCCGCGCTTTCCAGTGCACCGAACCAGGCGGGGCGGGCAATATACCTATCACGGGCCGGGTCAGCGCGTGGCCTATGTGATGCTCGATCTGAGCCGGCGTGGGCGCGACGTTCGCCGCTTCGTCCGATCGCTCGAGGCTTGGGTGGTCGGCGCTCTGGCCCGGTTTCAAGTATGTGGGGTGCCAAGGGACGACCGGGTTGGCGTCTGGGTCGCGCGGCCGGAGAAGCCGGTGCTGGCAGACGGCACCCCCCGCGAGGACAAGATCGCCGCCATCGGGGTGCGCCTGCGCCGTTGGGTAAGCTTCCACGGCATCGCCATCAATCACGACCCCGATCTTGCCCATTTCGCGGGAATCGTTCCCTGCGGCATCGAGGGCCACGGGGTGACCAGCCTTGTCGATCTCGGCCTCCCGGTTTCAATGGCGGATCTGGACTTGGCCCTGATGGAAAGCTTTTCCGACGCCTTCCCGGACCCCGTAAACGCCCCCTGTGGACAGGAAAACCCGGTCCACGCCGCGCACCGCCGGTAGGTTTGTCCCGCGACAGCGACGGCCATTGCGGTTCTCCCACCTATATATGTTGATTACGACGCGAACACCCGAACGTGGTCTGCCAGGTTGACAGATGACGACGGGTACAAACCGGGAGAGGACAAATGTTCAAATACGCACTCACGGGGGCCGTCGCCCTCTCACTCCTCGGCGCCGCCGGCGTCGCTCAAGCCGAAGGTGATCCGGCCAACGGCGAAAAAGTGTTCCGTGCCTGCAAGGCGTGCCACGTCGTCGACAAAGAGCAAAACCGCGTCGGTCCGCATCTGGTCGGCCTGATCGGCCGCCCGGTCGCGTCGATCGAGGGCTTCCGCTACTCGAAGGCGATGCTCGCCTGGGGCGAAGGCAAGACCTGGGACGAAGCGACTTTCCTCGAATACATCGAGAAGCCGCGCCAGATCGTGAAGGGCACGAAGATGGCCTATAACGGTCTGCGCAAAGAGTCGGACCGTGCCGACATCCTGGCCTATCTGCAGCAGGCTGGCGCCACCAACTGAGATTTGATTTCAGGGTCCGGACCGCTGGCGGCCCGGGCCCGCCTAAAAAGGGGCAGGATCCTGCGGCTGCGACCACGCGACCAGGGCCGACGCTCCGGCTTCGTAAGCTGTCGGCTTGTTCCCACACCCCCATCGCGCTACCCCTTGCGTTGGAAGTTTGGACCGGGCGCTGTCCCGCGACTGATCAAACGGGAGTTTTCCTATGGCTGACGCTGCGACGCACGCGCAGGAGCATGGAGGAGGCCGCGGGTTCTTCACCCGCTGGTTCTGCTCGACGAACCACAAAGATATCGGGATCCTCTACATCCTGACCGCGGGTCTGGTCGGGTTCATCTCGGTCGCATTCACCTGGTATATGCGGCTTGAGCTTGCGGAACCCGGCGTCCAGTTCATGACGCTTGAGGACGGTTCGCCAAACGGCCATTTGTGGAACGTGCTGATCACCGGGCACGGGCTCACCATGATGTTCTTCGTGGTCATCCCGGCGCTCTTCGGCGGCTTTGGCAACTATTTCATGCCGTTGCAGATCGGCGCGCCCGACATGGCGTTCCCGCGGCTCAACAATCTCAGCTATTGGCTGTACGCGGCCGGGTGCGTGATGCTGATCCTGTCGCTGTTCGTGCCGGGTGGAAACAACCAACTCGGTTCGGGCGTCGGCTGGGTGCTCTACGCACCGCTGTCCACGCGCGAAAGCGGGATGGCGCTCGACTTCGCGATCTTCGCCGTCCACCTATCGGGGGCCTCCTCGATCCTCGGTGCGATCAACATCATCACGACCTTCCTGAACATGCGCGCCCCCGGCATGAACCTGATGCGGGTGCCGCTCTTCGCGTGGTCGATCTTCGTCACCGCCTTCATGATCCTGCTGGCGCTGCCCGTGCTTGCCGGCGCGATCACGATGCTGCTGACCGATCGGAACTTCGGCACCGCCTTTTTCAACCCCGAATTCGGCGGCGATCCGGTCCTCTACCAGCACATTCTTTGGTTCTTCGGCCACCCCGAGGTCTATATTCTGATCGTGCCGGCCTTCGGTATCATCAGCCATATCGTCTCGACGTTCTCCAAGAAGCCGGTGTTCGGCTACGCCGGCATGGTCTTCGCGATGATCGCGATTGCGGTTCTCGGCTTCGTCGTCTGGGCGCACCACATGTACACGGTGGGCATGAGCCACAATGCTCAAGCCTATTTCATGCTGGCGACCATGGTCATTGCCGTACCAACAGGCATCAAGATCTTCTCCTGGATCGCCACGATGTGGGGCGGGTCGATCGAGTTCAAGACACCGATGCTCTGGGCAATCGGTTTCATCTTCCTCTTCACCGTGGGTGGTGTGACCGGTGTCGTGCTCTCCCAGGCGGGCATCGACCGCGCCTATCACGATACCTACTATGTCGTCGCTCACTTCCACTATGTGATGTCCCTCGGCGCGGTCTTCGGCATCTTCGCCGCCATCTATTACTGGATGGGCAAGATGTCCGGCCGCCAATATCCCGAGTGGATGGGTCGCTGGCACTTCTGGGCGATGTTCATCGGTTCCAACATCACCTTCTTCCCGCAGCACTTCCTCGGTCGTCAGGGGATGCCACGCCGGTATATCGACTATCCGGAGGCGTTCGCTTTCTGGAACTACATCTCCTCGATCGGGGCACTGATCGCGGGTCTGTCGTTCATCTTCTTCCTCTACGTTGTGTACTACACGATCACACGAGGGCAGAAGGTGACCGAGCCCAACTACTGGAATGACCGGTATCCGACGCTGGAATGGACGCTGCCGAACCCACCGCCGGAGCACACGTTCGAGACGCTGCCGACCCGCGAACAGTGGGACAAGCAGGCGGCGCACTGAGCCCGATGACGGCGATAAGGGACAATGTGGCGGGCGGGGCAGGGTCCTCGGCCGCTGGAGGCCGGGGCGCCTCGATCGACTGGCCTGAGCGGGGCGATCCCCCGCTTTACCGCGCCGAACTCTGGCCCCACCGGTCGCTTCGTCCGCAAGACCGTCGCTTGGTCATGCTTCTCGCCGCTGCCGGCTTCTCCATGCCCCTAGCTGCCTCCCTGGGGAGCTTGGCCTTTTGGGGTCTTTTGCCGTTCTGCGCGATGGGTATGGCGATCCTCTGGACCGGGCTGGCCGTCTCCAGCCGCCAGGGGCGTCTCACCGAAGAGCTGACCCTTTGGCGCGACGAGATCCGGGTCGAGCGCCGCGAGCCCTCGGGGCGCGTGTTGCGTTGGCAGGCATTTCCGGGTTTCGTCCAGACCAACCTGCGCCGCGACGGGCCCGTTCCGGCCTATCTGACCCTCTCTGGCGGCGGTCGCGAGATCGAACTCGGCACCTTCCTCACCGCCACGGAGCGCAAGTCCCTCAAGGGCGAGATCGAAGGCCACCTGGCGCGCCTGCGCTGAGCCCCTGGCCTTCCCGCGACCGTGAAGAGTGACCCGACGGCCTGGCCCCTATCCCTCGCAGAGCCTGATCGGTATGTGACTCGCACCGGGCGGCTGGGCGATACGGGAGGCGGCGATGGCCGAGGGAGCAAACGGACCTGACGATCAAGAGCGCGACGCCCCCGATCCGATCACCCGGGCCCTGATCACCGCCGTCACCGATGCAACCGAGGCCCGCGACCCCGATGCTGCCGCCACGGCCATGGCCGACTTGCATGTGGCCGACCTTGCGGACCTGATCGAACAACTCCGGCAAGACCAGCGAATCGCTTTCCTCAGCCTGGTTTGGCCAGCGATCGATAAGGACTTTCTCGCCGAACTTCAGGAGAATGTCCGCGACCAGATCCTCTCCGAATTGGATCCTGCCCTCCTCGCCGAGGCGGTGAAGGAGCTCGATACCGACGACGCGGTTTACGTTCTCGAGGGGCTCCAGGACGCGGCCCAAGAAGTCGTCGTCGAGGCGCTGGAGCCGGCCGAACGCGCGGTGATCTCCAAGTCGCTGACCTACCCGGAATACTCGGCCGGCCGGTTGATGCAGTCGGATTTCGTGAAGGCGCCGCCCTTCTGGACCGTCGGCCAGATGATCGACGAGATGCGCAGCGCCGATGCCCTTCCTGAGCAGTTTTACGACATCGTTGTGGTGGACCCGGCGATGCGCCCGTTGGGCAAGATCGCCCTGGGGCGGCTCCTCGGCTCGCCGCGCCCGGTGACGCTGGCCAGCCTGATGTCTGACGATACGCGGACGCTGCATGTCGAGGACGCTCAGGAAGACGTGGCCTACGCCTTCAACCATTACCACCTGGTCTCCTGCCCCGTGGTGGACGACGAGGGCCGAGTGGTCGGCGTAATCACGATCGACGACGCGATGGAGGCGCTCGAGGACGAGGCGGAGGAGGACATTAAGCGGCTGGGCGGGGTCGGCGATGAAGAGATCAACGACCGGGTCTGGTCGATCACGCGGCGCCGCTTTCCCTGGCTCGCGGTCAACCTCCTGACCGCCATCCTCGCTTCGGCGGTGATTGCGCTCTTCGATACCGTGATCGCCCAGTATGTGGCGCTCGCTGTCCTGATGCCGATCGTCGCTTCCATGGGAGGGAATGCGGGGACGCAGACCCTCACGGTCGCCGTGCGTGCGATCGCGACACGGGATTTGACGGCGAGCAATATGTGGCGGGTGATCTGGCGGGAAGCGGCGGTCGGCTTGATCAACGGCCTGGGTTTCGCCCTGCTGATCGGAGCAGCGGCCGGGCTCGTCTATGGCAGCGCCATTTTGGCGGCGGTCATCGCAGCGGCAATGGTCGTCAACATGCTGGTGGCGGGCCTTGCGGGGATCCTCATCCCGATCGGGCTGGAGAAGATCGGCGCCGACCCGGCCCTCGCCTCGGGCACTTTCGTGACGACCGTCACCGATGTCGTCGGTTTCTTCGCCTTTCTGGGCCTTGCGGCGGTCTTCCTGCTCTGAACACGCTTAGACCCCGGCCGGCCCTTGCATTTATCGGGGCCAGGCGATTGGGTGGGCGCAAATAGGCGGGAGACCCCATGCAGAGCTTGCCCGACAGCATCGACGCCACCCAGGAGCTCCTTTCGGCCGCGGGCTATGTCTCGGGCCGGGGGCTGTCCACGGTGGTTTTTCTCGCGCTCAAGCTGGGCCGCCCGCTTTTTCTCGAAGGCGAGGCCGGTGTCGGCAAGACCGAGATCGCGAAGGCGTTGGCGGCCGCGCTCGATCGGCGCCTGATCCGTCTACAATGCTATGAGGGACTCGATGCGGCTTCGGCTGTGTACGAGTGGAATTTCGCCGCCCAGATGATCGAGATCCGGCTCACCGAAGCGGTCCATGACCGGGCGCGCGAGCAGCTCGCTGCGGATCTCTTCTCCGACCGCTTCTTGATCCGCCGGCCGCTGCTGGAGGCGATGAGCGCCCAGGATGGCGGGGCCCCCGTGCTGTTGATCGATGAGCTCGACCGTACCGACGAGCCCTTTGAGGCGTTTCTTCTCGAGGCGCTTTCCGACTTTCAGGTGACGATCCCGGAGTTGGGCACGGTGCGGGCTCCCGAACCGCCGATTGTGATCCTCACCTCGAACAGGACCCGCGAGGTGCATGACGCGCTCAAGCGGCGCTGCCTCTATCACTGGGTGGATTATCCCAGCCTCGAGAGAGAGCTGGCGATCCTGGAGGCCCGCGCCCCCGAGGTGCCGCAACGCTTGTCCCGCGAGGTCGTGGCCTTCGTTCAGCATCTGCGCACGGAGGACCTGTTCAAACGCCCCGGGGTTGCCGAGACGATCGACTGGGCGAAATGCCTGGTCGCCCTCGACGCGGTCCAGCTCGACCCGGAAACTGTCACCAACACCCTCGGGGCGCTGCTGAAATATCAAGACGACATCGCCCGGTTCCAGGGCTCCGAGGCGCGGCGTGTCTTGGATCAGGTGCAAGCGGGGATGGGACAGCCGGCGTGATCCTCGATCGACGCACCGGGCGGGCGCATCGCGCGCTTCGGATGCCGGCGGACGACCTCCCCGTCGTTACCCTTCGGGTCTTGAAGCACAGCGCCGCGACAGCGAGCGACCGTCCCGCACGGAGGGCGCCGTGAGCGCAGAGATCGCCGTCCCGGAGCATGGGCGCCTCGCCACAAACATCGTGCATTTCGCCAGGGCCCTGCGCGCCGCTGGCGTGCCCGTAGGGCCGTCGCGTGTGATGGATGCCCTGCGCGCCGTCGAAGCCGGCGGACTGGCCCGGCGCGAGGACTTCTACCACGCCCTCGCCGCCACCATGCTGTCGCGCCGCGAGCACCGACCCGTCTTCGATCAGTGCTTCACGATGTTCTGGCGCGACCCGCAGCTGCTTGAGCGCGCGATGGGGCTCCTTTTGCCAGAGGTAAAGGCCCCGGCCCCGGAGCGGGAAAAGCGCCCCGGCGAGGCGCGTGCGGCCGAAGCCCTGACTGCCGGCGCCGAAACCCCGCCACCGGAGCGCCCGAATGAGGGCGAGGAAATCGAGATCGACGCGACGCTGACCTTGTCGGACGAGGAGCGGCTTCGACAGCGCGATTTCGAGCAGATGACCGCGGCGGAGGCGGCGGCAGCCAAGGCGGCAATCGCTCGGATGCGCCTGCCCGTCCGCCCGATCGCCTCACGCCGCACCATGCCCAATCCCCGCGGCAACCTGCCAGACTGGCCCGCCACCCTGCGCCGGGCCTTGCGCCGCGGGGGCACACCGCTGGAGCTCGCCCGGCGGCGTCGGCGCAGGCGGTGGCCGGCGTTGGTCGCGCTTTGCGACATCTCGGGTTCGATGGCAGGCTACAGCCGCATGCTCCTGCATTTCCTGCACGCAGCGTCGAATGCCCAGGGCGCGGGCTGGGCCAAGGTCCACGCCTTCACCTTCGGCACGCGGCTTACCAACATCACGCGCCACCTGGCGCTGCGCGATGTCGATGACGCCCTGGCGCGCACCGGGGCTGCGGTTGCGGATTGGGAGGGCGGCACCCGGATCGGCGATTGCCTCGCCGAATTCAACCGGGATTGGTCGCGCCGGGTGCTCGGCCAAGGGGCGGTGGTCCTGCTGATCACCGACGGGCTGGAACGCGACGATCCTGATCGGCTCGCCCAGGCCGCAGAGCGGCTGCGGCTCTCCTGCCGACGGCTGATCTGGCTAAACCCGTTGCTGCGCTGGGACGGCTTCGAGGCAAAGGCCAGAGGGGTCCGCGCGCTGTTGCCTCATGTCGACAGCTTCCGCGCGGCACACAACATCGAAAGCCTAGACAGTTTGGTGTCGACGCTCTGTGATCCACGCGACGATGGTAGCAAAGCCAAGCTTCTCAAGGCTGCAGGGTTCTCAGAACCGAATTGATTTGGAGCGGGCGATGAGATTCGAACTCACGACTTCAACCTTGGCAAGGTTGCGCTCTACCCCTGAGCTACGCCCGCGTCCGTCGGGTGGCGGGGATATCGCAAATCCCCGGTGGCCTGGCAAGAGGAAAATCGTGGCCGGTGCGGCCAAGACAGACCGATTTCCCTACTGGTCGGAGTGGCAGGATTCGAACCTACGACCCCCGCCTCCCGAAGACGGTGCTCTACCAGGCTGAGCTACACTCCGAACCTAGCCGTCCTATAGTCGGCCGCTCAGACACGCGCAAGGGTCCCCTCGGGCTTGCGGGCTTCGCGGCGGCGGCCTATGGTGCAGGCCGAATTGGGGCGTAGCCAAGCGGTAAGGCAGCGGTTTTTGGTACCGCCATGCGCTGGTTCGAATCCAGCCGCCCCAGCCAGCTCCCGACGGCCGCGGCGGCACCACTCTTGTCCCAATTCACCCGAGATCGACGGTCACTGCCACCGTGGCGGCGAGCCCGTCGGCATCCGTTACACTGACCGACAGATCATAGAGCTGATCACCATCCACGCTGACCGGCGCCGCCGCCGCGATGCTCAAAAGCCCCATGTCGGCACTGAGCGCAAAAGCGCTCGCATCGGGACCGCCAAGGCCGTAGGTGACACCGGCATCGCCATTGACAAGCGCCGTCGCCGGATCGCCTCCCGAGGCGATGTCATCGGCGCCGAAGTCGAACACCGGCGCCCCCGCTCCCACAACGCCAGTGAAGTCCAGAAGATCGCCATCCTCCAATCGATCGCCGGCCATGTTGCCGACGATTGCCGCCGCTTGCCCGAGGCCGAGCTGGTCGGTGAGGATCGGGGCGGAGATATCGACGCCGTCGCCGTCGCCATCGCCATCGAGGTCGAAGTCGAGGGCGGAGACGTCCGCGAAGTCGGAGCTATCGAGGAAGAAGACTTCGTCATCGTTGTCGATGGCGTTGTCGTTC
>JBHJGY010000050.1:0-84910 GCA_050331335.1 Pikeienuella sp. | reverse complement strand
GTGGTGGGCACCCCCGCCCCCATCAGGATGCAAGCCAGCGCGATGAAGACGAGGCTAATGAAGAGGGTCAGATCCTCGACCGAGAAGAGCTCATAGGCACCGATGGTAAACAGCCAGGCGATGTCGTTGCCGAGATTGCTGGCGGCTTGCGTGACCATGAAGCCGATGCGAAAGCCGACGCCGGTGGTGTTGATCACGCCGATGACGATCCCGACGGCGGCAGAGGCGGCGCCGACGGCGAGGGCGTACATCACCCCGGTCTCCAGCGTCTTCGCCATCTGGTTCTCGGTGGCCCGGGCTTGCGGATTGAAGGCGGCCACCACGGCACAGGCGACGAGGATCGCGGACATCGTCGCGTCGAACCCGCCAGTTGAATACTTCCAGAGCACGAAGGCAATGAACGCGGCCGGGTAGACCAGGGTCAAAGGCTGCCGGACCCGCGCCATTCCCGCGATCAAGGCCAGCGAGATCCCACAGAACGCCGACATATACGGGGTGTAGCCGGAGAAGAGCACGACCAGGAGGCCGATCAGCGGCAAGAGATTGGCCCAGCCGTCGCGCCAAACCGCCACCAACCGAGGCAGCTTGTCCTGCGACATGCCCTCGAGCCCGAGCTTGCGAGCCATCAGATGAACGACGGTGAAAACGCCCACATAATGGAGCAAGGCCGGGAAGATCGCGGCGATCACGATCGTTGTGTAGGGGACTTCGAGAAACTCGGCCATAATGAAGGCCGCCGCCCCCATGATGGGTGGCGTGATTTGGCCCCCCGCCGATGCCGCCGCCTCGACGCCGCCCGCGAAATGCCCCGGATAGCCCAGGCGCTTCATGTTGGGGATCGTCAGCGACCCGGTCGAGACGGTGTTGGCAACCGAACTGCCGGAGATCGTACCGAAAAACGCCGAGGACACGACCGAGACCTTTGCAGGCCCGCCTTTGAAGCGACCGGCGAGGATCGTCGCGTTGTCGATGAAGAGCTGACCGAGGCCGGTGCGTTGGGCGATCACTCCGAACAGCACGAAATGGAAAACAATCGTTGAGACCACCCATAAAGTGACGCCGAAAATCCCCTCCTGAGGAAAGTACATAGAGGATACAAAAGTTTTAAAATTTACGCCCGGATGTTGCAGCAAACCGGGGAAGTACGGTCCGAACAGTGCGTAAGAGATAAAGACACAGATGATAAGCGGCAAAATCCAACCCAGCGTGCGGCGGGCGATATCTAGGACCAGCACGATAAGTATACAGCCGAAGACGACATCGTAGTCGTTCGGATTTCCCATCCGGAAGGTCTGCTCCTCGATGCCGAGGAATTCGATCCCACGCCAGGCTAAACCGACATAGAGCGCTGCCGCGCCGCCGAGCACCATCAGCAGCAAATCGATATGGGGCACGCCGCCGATCTGAAAGCCACCCGCCCGACGGTCGAAAGCGCTCTTGGTGCGGCGTAAGGGAAGGAGCGCATAGATAAGAACGAAGAGCCCGGCGAGGTGGATGCCCATATGCCAATAGTCGGTCGGCAGCGCGAAACCCGCCGTCAGATAATGATAAATCGCGAAACTCAGCGCGACGACCTTGAGGAAGCCGGCGAAACCGGGGGTAAGCGCACGAGTTGCCTGCCCCTCGTCGTATTTCCGCTCGATCGCCTTGAGCTCGTCTTCGGTGAGTTCGCGAAGCTCGGGATCGCCAGCAGCGCTCATTGCGTCATCCTGTGGTCTATGGGGATCGAGGGTCGGACGCGACGGGCGCGCCAGCGGCGGCGCACCCGTCATGGATCATGGCCGTTGCGGCGCGATCACTCCAGCAGGCCGGCTTCTTTGTAGAAGCGCTCGGCACCGGGATGCAGCGGCACGCCCAGGGCCGCCACGCCGGCCAGCGCGGTATCGGGGGTGATCAGCTTGCCCTTCGGGTGGCCGTTGTCGAGGAGCTTGCGGGAGTTGTCGTTCCACATTGCCTTGGTGATGCCGTAGACAAGCTCTTCGTCGAGATCGGAAGACACGACCAGCAGCGCCGAGACCGCCGGGGTCTTAGCTTCGTAGTCGACGCCCTCATAAACGCCGGCCGGGATCGACGACGGGATATAGGACGGAATGAGCTCATTGATCTTGGCCATGTCCTCGTCGCTGAAGCTGTGCAGCTCCATGCCTTTGGTGGTGGCAAGCTGCACCATCGCGGACACCGGCCAACCGGCGGCGTAGAAATAGGCGTCGAGCTGACCGTCGGCGAGGCGCTCCGCCGACTGGCTGTTGTTGAGCTCGGCCTCGTCCATGTTATCGCGGGTCACGCCCCAGGCTTCCAGCATTTGGAGAACGGCCACCTGGGTGCCCGAGCCGGCCTGGGCGATGCCGACGCGCTTGCCTTCGAGATCGGCGAGGCTGTCGATCGACACGCCTTTCGGCAGCACGAGGTGCAAATCCTCGGGGAAGAGATTGGCGACGATGCGCAGTTTCGGATGCGGCTTGCCGTCGAACTTACCTTCGCCCAAAAACATCGAGCGGGTGACATCGGCGGCCGCCATGCCGGCCTCCAGCTCGCCGTTCTGCACCGCGGTGTTGTTGAAAACAGAGGCGGTGGTCGACTGGGCGATGGCGATCAGGCCGGGCACGCCGCACTGGCCGCCCTGGTCGCAGGGCCGGGAACCTGGGGGGGCCGAGATCGCGTTGGCGATCGTCCCACCGATCGGGAAGTAGGTCCCGCCAGCACTTCCGGTGCCGATCCGGAAAAAGGTGGGCTGCTGTGCCGCCGCGTGGCTGGCGACCAGCGCCAGCGCCGTGGCGGCGATGAGGGTCCTAAAAAGCGACATGATCTGTCTCCCTGTTGTTCTTGCTGGAGCGGTGAACGTCCGGTGTCTCCGCGGAAACGTTACCGAGGAAGGCGGGCGCGAGACAAACATGAAAAATCTCTCGGTAAGCAGAATTTTCTTTGACGAACGACATTTGCTGTAACTTTTAGCAGCAATCGACGCATCGCCGGGCAGAGTGTGCAAAGTTTGGCGGCCGTGCAGGGCATGGCGGGCGTCTCGCGTCAGGGCTAGAGTTGCGTCAGCGCGTGCAAGGCGAGCCGCCGACCGCCGCACCACGGCGCCCCAAGGCCAGCTATAGAAGAAGTTGTGCATGCAAGACCGGATGCCCCGGCGCCCCCGGCACCCTGTTCCCAATCGTTGCCGCCCAGGGCCTGCTGTTCCAGTCTTGCCGCCAACCGGCACGGCGGCGGTCGGGGCGCCCGAGCGGCCGCGGCCGATCCATACCACCTGGATCAACGCCAGTCGGGCAATGTCGGGCCGACGCCGCGGGCTCGCTCGGCACCCCTTTTGTGTCAACCTGGTAAGGCGTCCATCCTCGACCTGCGGCGCGCAACAGTCCTCGCAGGCTTGGTGCTGCGCGCGCTCCAGATGGTGGCCCAACGCCATTCACGTGGGAGAGCCGAGCACACGCCGCGCCCGGCCCCACGACAGTTCCGCCAACGGCAACGGCAGAGCCCTACGACCAGCTAACCGCTTGGGGCGGCGCGCTAGTCCGCGGCCGCAAACATCGCTTCCACCGCGCGGCGCGTGCCCGAGCCCGGCAAGCCGTCGATCGCACCGGAGTAGTGCCCGGCCTCGGCGAGGATCCCCTGCATCTTGCGCCAGAAGACACGCCCATAGCTGCGCGCCCGCTTGGTAAGGTCTTCGCGCGCGGACTTGTTGCCGCGCTTCAGCGCGGCCCCGTACCATTCTGCCGCGGCGACATCGTCGCGGGCCACCCCCCGTCCGCGCGCGAGGAAGAGCCCAAGATTTCGAGCACCACTGCCATTGCCGGCCTCGGCCGCGCGGCGATACCAGACAACCGCTTCGGGAACGTCCTTTGGGACGCCCTCGCCCTTCTCATGCATGATCCCGAGCCAATTCATCGCGGTCCCGTTGCCGGCCTCGGCGGCCTTGCCAAACCACTCATGCGCGGCCGCGTAGTCGCGCGGCAGCCCGGTACCGTTGCGGTAAAACAGGCCGAGATTGTTCATCCCCCAAGCCTCCCCCGCCTCGGCCGCGCGGCGATACCAATAGACCGCCGCGCTCTTGTCGACAGGGACACCTTCGCCTTTGGCGTGCATGATCCCGAGCCAATTCATCGCACGCCCGTTCCCCGCCTCGGCCGCCACCTCGAAGAGCCGATGTGCCTCGTCGAGATCGCGCGGCGCGCCCCGACCCCTGCGGAGCAATTGCGCTGCATTTTGAGCGCCCCAGTCATGGCCCTTGGCCGCAGCCTCCCGATAATAGGCGAGCGCCCGCGCATAATCCTGGGGGACGCCTTGGCCGAATTCATAGAGCAACCCAAGATCGGTGATCGCAGCGATGTTTCCGTCGGCCGCGGCCTGCTCGAACAAGGTCCGCGCTCGCGCGTAATCCGCTGGCGCACCCCGCCCGCGGCGCAGCAGATTGCCGGCATTCCGCGCGCCCCAGGCATGACCGTAGGCCGCCGCTCTGAGGTAATGGTCGAGCGCCAAGGCGTCATCCGCTGGCACGCCTTGGCCTAACTCGTGCAGCAACCCCAGATCGGTGATCGCGATCACGCTGCCCTTGGCCGCGGCTTGTTCGAACAGCCTGCGCGCTCGTGCATAGTCTGCCGGCGCACCCTGACCGCGGCGCAAGAAATTGCCGGCATTCCGAGCGCCACCGCCGTGGCCCGCCTCCGCGGCCTTGAGATAGCTGGCGAGTGCCGCAGCAAAGTCCACTGGAACGCCGAGCCCGTTTTCGCTCATAAAGCCGAGTTGGTTGTGCGCTGCGGCCGAGCCCTGCGCGGCAAGCGCTTCAAAGCCAGCTCGGGCACGGGCATACCATTCATTGGCCAAATGCGGATCCGCCGAAGTTCCCACGCCATCGCGATAGGCTGTTCCGAGCAGACGCATGGCCCGAGGATGGCCCGCTTCGGCCGCTTGGCTGAGCCAGCGCAGCCCCTCCTCCGGGTTTGCCGGCCCGAGACGGCCCTCGAGTTCGAGTTCTCCCAACAGCGCCCACGCGGCCAGATAGTCCGCTTGTGCGGCGAGACGCAGCCAGTCGAGGGCCTCGGCATCTTCGCGCGCGGCCAAAGCCCGACCCAGTTGAAAGGCGAAGCGCGGCGACTGCGGCTGCCCCTCCAGCGCCGAACGGCAGACCGGTACGGCTGCGTCGGCCGTGATCCGTGTCAGCTCGACCCCGGGCGCGATCGCCTCGGGATCATAAGGATGGGCCGCCATCAGATCGCAGCGATAGGGCACTTGCGGAACGGGCGCCGACACCTCCTCCGCAGCGAACGGCGCCGCTTTGGCAGCCTCGGGTGCGGGCTGCGGCTCCGGTTCCGCCACAAATTCTGGCTCGGATCCGGCGATCACCGGAGGCGGTGTTGTGGCGAAGACGAGGTCCGCGCTGTCCCCGGTGAGGCTCGGCGTTTGGTTCCGCCCATACGCCATCAAGATGTCGAAGGTCATCTCGCGGCGCAGGAAGTCGTGGACCTCTGGAAGCGACACAAAACCATCGCCATTGCCACTGGCCCCCGCATCGGCGCTTCCCCGCAGGCCCCGCAGCGCATAGGCGGTGAAAGCCCCCTGTTCCTCGGCCTCTAGCCAATGGGCGAACTGGGCTTCGTCATAGGCGGTGGCTGTCAAGGCTGCCACGCGGGCGCCCGGGCTCTGGGCCGCCAGGGGCGCCGTGACCGTCACCCCGAAGCTCGCCGAGGTGTTGGGCACGAGCGCGCCGCCCTGGGACAAACCCGAGAAACACGCATCGAGAAACATCGTAACCCGTTTCACCGGCAGGGTTTCCATCACCTCGGTCAGCTCGACCAAGGCGTACCCGCCGAATTGCGGCGTGGCAGGCGCAACATCAACCGGCAAGAGATAGCCTTCCGCCCCGCCATCGGGCCGGATCCGCGGCGCGCCATGCCCCGAGTAAAAGACGAAGACCTCTTCGATGCCAGTTTCGGCGAGGCGGGCGATCAGACCTGGTTCCTCGACCGAGCCGAAGAGCGCGCGCATCTGGGCGCCGGTCAGGTTCTCGCGGCGCAGGATCCGCCGCGTCTCGAGCCCGATCTCCTCGAACCAATCGGCAAAGGCGTCGGCATCCTTAACGGCAAAGGGAACATCCGGCGTGTCACCCGCGTAGTCACTGTTGCCGATCACCACGGCAAGCGCCCCGGGCCGCGCCTCGGCCGACCCGCCAAACGCGGCCAAGGCCAAGAACGCCGATGCCACCGAGACCGCCAAGCCCACCGTCGAACGCTGCATCCGCGTCTCCCCCCGGAGCCATCAAATCCGCCACGCAAGAATACCAGCACCTGCGCGCCTTGCCAAATCTGCTGGCTGTTGCAGGGTCAGTGCGGCGGCGGAAAGGCCTGTCCGCAGGGCGCCATGCGCAGACCTGGGCGCAAATTGCGGTAGGCTTGCGGCATCTGCGGGTTCTGTTGACGGTCGGGAGCGGCCACCTCCAGGATCTCAGCGGCAATCGGCTGGAAATCCGCCCGATAATGCACGGCGCTCTTGAGCACGAGAACCCGAGCCGCCTTGGGATCGATGCCCAGATGGGTGAACATCGCCTGGTCGGCGGCCTGCTCCCGCGCGGTCGAAACGACGACCTGCACCCCCTCGCGCGCCAGCACCGCCATAGGACCGAGATCGAGCCGCGCGCCGGCGAAATAGGGGCCCGTGGCGCGGAACCGGCCATCGGACAGAGCCGCGACCCGCCAAGCCTTGGTCACGGGCCGGTGTCCCGGTGCTTCGGACTTAGCTCCGACCGCCACGGTGATTTCCGCGCCGAGCCCCGCGCGATGGGCGGCAGCCGCGGCCTCCGGGTCGGCGAGAAGGCCGAGCACCGCCGCCTCTGCGCCTTGGTCCAAGAGCGCGGCGAGCAGCCAGGTGGTGTCGCTCGGCTCGCCGCCGCCCGCATTGTCCTCAGTATCGGCGAGGATCACGGGACCGGCCGCTGCCGCGCGCGCATGGGCAACCGCAGCGTCGGGACGCCAGGGGCTGTGGGCGAATGCCGCCTCCCGGCGCAAGATCTCGGCCTCAAGCGCGGCCACCGCCGCTTCGACAGCCGCCGCATCGGTGCCGTAGCCCAGCACCGCCGGTCCCGCATGGGGCACGTCCTGGTCGCTGAAGCCACAAGCGACCGAGAGCTCGGTGACCCCCGGTCGGCATTCCAACTCGGCCAACCGCGCATAGACGGTCTTCGCCGGATCCGAAAGCGTGCAACCACGCGGGGTCGGGATCAGGAACGGGATCTGGCGCAAGATCCGCACCGGCGCCCGCGCACCCGCCAGATGATCCGCGAGGGCCTGCGCCACCCGCCGCCCGGTCTGTGCCATATCGAGATGGGGATAGGTCCGGCAGAGGGTTAGCCGGTCGGCATGGGCCACCATCTGCGGGCTGATATTCGCGTGGAGATCCAAAGCGCAAAAGATCGGCACTTCCGGCCCGACCAAGGCACGCAACCGGCGCAACATCTCCCCATCGCCGTCTTCCAGATGCTCGGCGACCATTGCCCCGTGGAGATCGAACAACACACCGTCGACCGGGAGCGCCGCAGCGAGATCCTCCAGCAGCATTGCCGCGATCCGCTCGAAGGCGTCGGCGGTGACGATCCCGCTCGCCCCACCGCCCGCCCAGGCCAGCGGCACGATTTCGCTCCCCGCCTGCCTGGCGCCGGCCAACAGCCCGGCCATCGAAATGTTGAAGCCAGCGAGCGCATCGAAGACCGCCGGGCCTCGGGTGAGCCCCGGCCAGCCATCGGCGCGCAAGAAGAGCTCATAGCTGCCGGCGACCGGGGAGAAGGTGTTTGTCTCGTTTTGAAAGCCGCCGATGGCGATGCGGGGCATGGAAACCGTCCTCGAAAGCGGGGCCGCGGGGCCGCCACAGACACGCCAAGCCTGGCTCGGGTTGGAAGCGGGATCAAGGTTGTCGGCCCAAGACGCCTGCCCTGCCGGACACGGCCGCGCGGACCCGCATATGATCCCGACGCGCCTGCGCCGCGCCTTCGGAGGATAGAAGGCGGCGTTTGGGCACGCCACTGTCGGATCTCGTCAGCTTGGCGCAGCCGTCGACTTGGCCGACGGGATCGCTAACCGCTGCCCCTGACGTGGACGCAGATGGAGACGCAGACGGGGACGGAGACGGAGACGGGGACGTAGACGCGGTCGGCCTTCGCGTGGCTCATCTGTGCAGAGCCGCAGCGGCGACGGCAAGCGCGCGCTCGGTTCGGGCCAAATCCTCGTCGTCGAGGGCGAGACAGGGATACGTTTTGCCAGCCGCTTTGAGGACGCCCTGGCCCCGCAGCAGACCGGCAAAGCGGGCGCTTTTGTCCCGGTCCGCGGCATGAGTGTCGCGATAGCTGCGGATGGGCCCGTCGGCAAACACCACGTCGAAGAGGGTCTCGTCGCCGACCATGCGATGCGCCACGCCCTCGGCCGCAAGCGCCGCGCCCATCAGCCTCTGGACCTCGGCCCCCAGCGCGCGCAGGCGCTCAAATTGCCCGGGACGCGCAAGGATTTCCAGGGTCTTGAGCCCCGCCGCGGCGGCCACCGGGTTGCCGGAGAGCGTGCCCGTCATCATCAGCCACGCCTGCGCGCCGACCGCGGCTTTGTCGAGATGCGCCATGATCTCCGCGCGCCCGGCAATGGCCGCGAGCGGGAAGCCGCCGCCGATCACCTTGCCCAGCGTGCACAGATCCGGTGTCACGCCATAGCGCTCCTGCGCGCCGCCCCAGGCGAGGCGGAAGCCGGTGACCACCTCGTCGAAGATCAGCACGATGCCGTGGCGATCCGCCTCGGTGCGCAGCAGCTGGAGGAACCCGGGCTCCGGCGGCAAGATGCGCTGCAAAGGCTCGACGATGATCCCGGCGATATCCGGCCCGTGCTCGTCGAAGAGGGCGCGGATGAAATCAGGGTCATTGAAGGGCGCGATCAGCATCGCATCCGCCACAGCCTGCGGGATGCCCGCACTATCCGGAACGGGCTGGGGAAAGTTCGCCAACCGCTCAGGCGCAAGGCTCATCTGTGCCTCGGCCGACATGCCGTGGTAGCCGCCTTCGAACTTGACGATCTTCTCGCGACCGGTGAAGGCGCGGGCGAGGCGCATCGCATACATGTCCGCTTCGCCCCCGGTCGACACATAGCGCAGCCGCTCGGCACAAGGGACCGCGCCGCAGATCGCTTCGGCGAGTTCGATCCCCCGAGGGTTGCTCGCGAAAAAGGTCTGGCCACGGGGCAACTGTTCGAAAACCGCCTCCAAAACCTCGGGATGCGAATGGCCGAGCACCATCGGCCCCGAGCCGATCAGGTAGTCCACAAAATCCCGCCCGTCCTCGTCGATCACTCGGGCGCCGCGGCCCTCGCGGATAACGATCCCGGGGTCGAAATTGCCGAAGCCGCCGGCCGGGAGCACCGCGCGGGCCCGTGCTGTCCATTCGGCCTGGGTTTGAAGTCTCTGCATGGGTCAGTCCAATATCAACTCGGGCGGGCGAAGCCGCGGGGTCTCGACGATCATGCCGAGGTCCTGGGCCTTTGGCGAGGCGATACGACCGCCATGGCTGACCGGCGGATCCGGCGCAAGCCGCCGCGCGACCTAGGCGGAGAGCTCGCACAGATTGAGCACCCGACCGCGCGCGTCTGGGGGCAGTCGCTGCGCCGAGTTGCAACAGCACCGCGGCAGCTGTTCTGCTGCCCGGGGCATCCTCGGCGCAAACCGTGGCGCAGAGAGTATGGCTGTGACTGAGGCTGAGGTCGCGCGGACCCGACACAGCGCCGACGGCCCTCCACGGCTCCAGAACGTTAGCGCCAGCGCGTCGAGACGGCGGAGCCATCGCGCATCGGAAAGGCTCGCCATGTCATGGGCCAGCGCGGGTCACTGATCCGTGCGAGCGCGGCAGCGGCGGGCAGCTGGCGCCTTCCTCAAGGCGGGCGCGGGTTTGGTTGCGCATATCCTGGGCCTGGGCGGCCGCGCGCCCCAACCGGTCGCCTCGAGCAAGGTCTCGGCGCAGGTCCAATCGGCCTGGGCTCACCGTCCCGCGCCGACGACCCTACCCCCCAGCCGACTTTTTACCATGCGCGCCGTATCGGTCTCCGAGCCCGCCGTCGCGCCGATCTCAGCCTAACCCTGGATGCCCCCCACGGCACAGCCGTCCCGGGGGATCCCCACCATTCCGTGAGGCAGGCCGACCCCACCCCAACCGGTCATCCCGGCCTAGGTGCGGTGGGCCTGGACCGGTTGCCAGGGTGTTGCAGGTCCGGCCGTCCGCCGAGGACACGGCGGCGTGGCTGGTCAGCGGCAGAGGCCGAAGGACGCCGCCCGCCGCGCGATGCTCTAACCCTGGCCGGCCATAGCAGGGGCCACCGATGCCTCTTAGGCGTCCCTCAGACAGGTACCGTGACCGCAACAGTGCGGGGCTTCGGCGATCGCGGATCAGAGGCGGCCTCGGGCAACTGCCAGGCGCCGCCGGATGTGCCCTGGATCACCGTCTTCCGCCAGCCGCGTCTCGACGGCCCGGTGGAACTCCGTGGCGCTGCTGTCGGAAGACGGTTGGGCACCGAGGCGCCGTCGGTCCACGGCCGGTATCGCGCGCCGGGCGAGCGACCCCGAGGTGAGGGACTTGCGCGCCGCGCCCGCCGCTCTGAAGGATCGACCGGACCGCAAAGCGCTGCGATTGAGCGTCTGCCTGCCGCGAGAGGCCCTGGGGAGCCCCCGAGCAGCCATGGCGCAAGCAAGGCGTGCTCTTCTCTCGGCCAGGGTTGCGCCCCTGGTCCGAGCGCCCCGGGCGACAGCGCGCCCGAATGAGGCAGCCGGCCCCGGAGTTTGCGGCCGCGCCCGCCATCCTCAAGGAACGAGAGAGGGCCGAAGGGGCGGCCACCCGCCAGCGCCGGGTGCTGGATCAAGGCGCCGCCGTCCAACCTCGATCGGCCTAAAACAGACCTCGCTGACCGTCACGGCCTCCGCGGTCACGGCCGATCAGAAAACCGACAGTTGCAGACCCGCCCGCGACGCGCAGAAATGACCAGTTGATCCCTGCCGCCAAGCGCCGGTGCAGACGGACCGTAGGGCCTTCGCAACCGCCAGAAATCTGGGAACCGCGCGCCAAGCCTCGCACCCGTGGCAACCGCCCGCCCTCCAGTCAGGGTCGCGGGCATGTGCACGGCCATTGTACCGGGACTTTGCGCCCCAGAAAGCCTCGGCATCTTCGGGCTTTACGATGATCCGGGCGCGCTCCCGATGGTCGGGCTCGTTTCAATTTCTCACCTGAAAGAAAGGCTGCTCCTAGGGCCACCGGGCATCGTCCAAGCTGACGCCGGAGGCCGCGACGTCGAAGACCTGCGCAGGGGGCCGCGGCCCGCCCCGAAACCCGGGCGCAGACGCGGCCTGTCGACCGGCAGACGCCCCAGCGCCAGCCGACGATCAGCCACCGATCAGCCGCCACGGCGGTCCGCCCAAGCGCTCAGCCGCGTCAGGTTGCCCCTCATGCGTTCGATAAAGGGCACAGCACCCCGATCCCCGCCAGGCTCGAAAAGGATAACCTCGAGGCCCCGTGCTGCGAGTTCCGCTGCCGTCTCCGCCGCAGGCACGCGTTCCCAAAGCATGGCGCCCGCGCCGCTGCGGGCTCGAAGGGCGTCGAGCTCCGCCCAGTCCTGCGCCTCAGGGGGTGTCTGCGGATCCCAGGCGACGCTGTCGATCGTCATGCCGTAGGCTCGCGCGAAATACTGGTAGCGCGGATGGGAGGCGAGGAGCGGAACCCCGGCAAGCCGCGCCCCGATCGCCTGTGCTTCCACATCGAGCGCGTCGAGATCGGCCGTCAGCGCGGCAAGCGACGCGGCAATCTCTGCCTGGGCCTCCGGCATCCGGCGGATCAAGGCGGCTGCAATTGCGTCGGCCTGGGCGCGCGCCTGAGCGAAATCGAGCCAGACATGGGTCGCGCGCCCGATATGGGAATGAGCCCCCTCGGAGCCGTGGCTGTGGGTGATGGTCTCGGTCTCGATCAGCCGATCGGCGAATGCGATTGAGGTATCGACGAGGCGGCCGCGCGGCAGGGTCGCTTTCGTGGTCCAGGCCGCATAGCCGGCGCCGTTGAGAAGGACGAGATCGGCCCGCTGCGCGGCAGTGATGTCGGCGATCGCCGGGCGCCAGAAAGCGGGGTCGCGCCCCTTCGGCACAGGGAAGGCGATCTGCGCCCGATCACCCGCGAGGCGCGCTGCCATATCGGCCAGCGGCGCGTTGACCGCGAAGACGGTCAGAGCCCGATCGGCGCTGGCGGGTCCGGCGAGGGCGAGCATCAGGGTAAGAGCAGCGGCGAGACGGGACATGGGCTCTCCTTAGGGGGTGGGTCGGATCAGGCGGTCGACGGCATCGGCGGCGAAATTCTGGGCCAAAGCCGCAAGGCAAAAGGCGATAAACCCTGCTGCGAGCAACAGAATAAGCGCCTCCGCACCGACGAGCCGAGCCACATGCAGCCGCGGCGCTCCCAGACGGAACGCGGTGGCCATCTCGCCGGATCTGAGTTGAAGCGAGAGGAATAGCGCGAGCCCGAGCCCGGCCAATGCTGCGACCGTGACCAGCGCGACCACGAGGTCGAGCACGCCCTTGATACGAAACACCTGGGCGATCAGACCGTCGATCACCGCCGCCGGCACGACCGCTTGCTGCCCGGCCTCCCCGTCGAGATAGCGCCCCCGCAACAGGGTGCCGGCCCGCGTGTCGTAGGGCCGCGCGATGACGGCGGTGACGGGATAATCCGAAGGATCGCCATGGAAGTGGAAGCTGTCGATCGTCTCCGGGGTGATCTCGGTGAATTCGAGGATCGCCGGGTCGGCCCGCAGCGGGGCGTCCGGCGTTTCGCCTGGCGGGGACGTCTGAACGACCGCCGCGTGCCCGTGGCCGATGCCAGCGATTACCCAAGCGGTTTTGATATCGACGAAGACGGCACGGTCGTCATCGGTGCCGCTGGGCGCCAAGACACCGACGATATCAAGGGCGAGCGGATAGCTGCCGGCGAGATCGAACAGCGTCTCGGGGTTCGAAATCAAGCGCCCGCCCGGGCCGAGGCCCTCCCGCTCCGCGACGCCGGCTCCGATCACCGCTTCGCCGAGCAGCGCGAGCCCCCTGCCCTCGGCGATCTCAAGCCCGCGCAGGTCGAAATAGTCGAGCGATGTGCCGACGATCGGGTGCGGGCCGGTCCCGAAGCCCAGATGAAGCGGCACCGCATCGGCGAGTCCGCTGGCCCAAACCGCATCGACCGCCGCCTGGGTCGTGGGCTCCGGCAATGCCGCGTCGAAATGCAGGGCGGCCAGAACGAGGTCGAGCCGGCTACCCGGCGCTCCGATTACCAGCGGGGTCGCGGCGGCACGGGCGGAGAGCCTTGCTTGAGCCGCCTCGATCAGGGCCGAAACCGTCGCGGGCACCGCGAGGATCGTGGCCAGGGCGAGGACCATCACGGCACTCTTCACGCGGTGGTGGCGCAGATAGGCCATGGCAAGAAAGAGCGTGTCGGTCATGCGGCGCGCTCCGCGCGGAACGCCGCGATGTCGATCACCCGGTCGAACCGCGGCAGCAATCCGTGGTCGTGGGTTGCGGCGATCACCGCAGCGCCTGCCTCGGCCGCGCGATCGAACATCAGATCGAGCAGGCGCGCCTTGTTGTCGGGATCGAGGTTGCCCGTCGCCTCGTCGGCCAGCACGAGCCCCGGACGGGTGAGAAGCGCGCGGCATATCCCGACCCGCTGACGCTCGCCCTGGCTGAGCCGTTCCGGCCGACGGTCGAGCACGGCGCCAAGCCCCGACGCTGCGGCAAGCGCCTGGGCCCGCGCCCGCACCTGGGCATCGAGGCGGAGGCCCGGCGAGATCCTGTAAGGATAGAGGATGTTGTCCCGCGCGGAGAGGTAATCCACCAGCTCGAAGCTCTGGAACACAAAGCCGACGCGCCGCGCCCGCAGCTGGCGCCTCCGAGCATCCGAAAGCGCTGTCAGATCCGTGCCCTCCACGAGCACCCGGCCCGCCGCGGGCTGCAGAATGCCCGCAATCAGCATCAGCAGGGTGGTCTTGCCCGAGCCGCTGGGGCCGACCAACGCCAACCGCTCGCCCTTTGCGACCTCAAGCTCCGGCACGCCGATTGCGAAGCCGCCGCCCGCGCGGGCGAAGCTGAGCCCCTCGATGCGGATCGCGGACGCGCTCATCGGTCTTGCGTCACCCGCGCCACGTCGATGAGGGCGAAGCCGGTGAGCCGCCAGCGCCCGGAAAGGGGTTCCACCTGGAGCCGTCCGCCATAGATGTTGCCGCGGATATGGGTGTGATCGCCGTGCTCGACAGCGCCGATTGCCTGCCAGCGTGCGGTGAGGACGAAGCCCGACCCTGTCTCCTCGGCCGTGACATCGAGGATCTCAAGCCCGTGCAAGCGCTGACCCGTCGCCCCGGTTGCATCATCCAGGAGGGCTGCGCGCTTTTGGAGATAAAGATCCTCCAGCACCTCGCCGGCCGCCACCCCGGCGAGCGCGTCGTAGATCGCGCCTTCCTCGCGTTCGCCGAAAGCACTGTAGATCTGCGTGAGCACATGACCCGCGAGGCTGGCCGGATCTTGCCGTGCCGCGGCGCGCGAGGGTCCCTCGGTGAGCTCGAGCTCATGGTCGTGCGCGGCAAGATCGGGCCGGCTCAGCCCGAGTGCTGCGAGTCCCGCCACAAGGGCCATGGCGCCGAGCCCGAGGCCGATCTTGAGCGCTGAGGACCGGGACTGCGCGTCAGCCCCGCCCGCCGATTCATTCGCCATGCGCCACCTGATCCCGTGACCTCTGTCGCGGACGCTCTAACACATTACTCGATTTCGAACATCAGCACGCTGCGCAGCACATGCTCGTCGAATGCCTCGGAGCCCGCGGCGATGTGCTCGGCGCGGAGCATCCACAGACCAGGGGTCGAGATCGCCACCCGCGCGACCGGGCCGTTCTCGCCCTCCTCTGGGGCAGCCTCGAGCGCGTAGGCCTCCGGCTCGTCCGAATGGCCGGCATAGGTTGCAGAGACAGCGACGGCGACCGGCGCACCGTCGTAGAGGACCTGAACCGGGAGGTCCTCGCCTGCCTCGATCGCCGCCGGGTCCGAGAGCGGCACGATCTCCAGGAGATGGCCGAGCGGGGCGGTCGCCGTCGCCGCATCGCCGCCGTTCACCAGCGCTTTGGCAAATTTCTCGTACTTGTTGGTGAATTCGGCATCCGGCACCGCGTCGCGACCGCCCTCGATCCAGCCATCGGCCGTCTTCGACCAGACCTGGCCGAGGCGGTGGGCGGCGATCCAGGCGGTCCCACCGGCGATCTCTGCGCTGCCCTCGAGCACCTGAGCCTCCGGGTTCTCGGTGAGCGCGATGTCGGTGGCGCCGCTGCCTGTGTGGAGGGCTGCGGTCACGCTGGTGCCGGCTTCCATCTCTTCGGGGGCAAAGAAGACGTGGGTCGACAGGATCCGGAAGCCGATGGCTGTGCCCTCGGCAGCGGTGGTCGACGCGGGCTCGACGATGAACTCGTGGGCGAGCGCCGGGGCGGCGGCGAGGGCCAGGGCGAGGGCGGCCGTGAGGGTCGGGCGAAGCATGGATCGAACTCCTGGGCAGATGTGGTGGGTGGCGGCGCTGCGTTCTCGTTGGGCGCGAGCTGTGGCTTGTAAAAGGGCGGGCGCAGTCCGGTTGCGCCAGACCGCGCCCGCTAGTCCGCGGGGATGATGGGGGCATCCCCGCGCGGCGTTCCTCGGGCGGATGCGGCGACGCATCGCCCGGGAGAGGGAACTCAGTCGGCCCCGCCTTTGGCGATGTCTTCGGGCGTGAGGACCCAGTAGTCGCTGTGCGCGCGCCCGGTCGTCACCTCGATCCTGAGCCCGGTCTCGCGTCCGCGGGGGTCGAGGGGAAACCGCGCGGTCCCGTTCTCGCCGACCGCATGGCGGCCGATCTCGACCTCGGTGCCGTCATAAACGATCACCGTGCCGGATGCGGGGATGCGCCCGTTCGAGAATTTGCTCTCCACCACCACCGTCTCCCCCTCGACGAAGGCGAAGACGAGCAACCGGTGCGCCAGCGCCTCCGGCGCGGCGAGCAGCGACAGCACCGCGGCGGCGATCAGCGCGCGCATCAGCGGCTCGACCACGGTTCGAAGCGGACCCAGACCACGGCGCCGAGTTCGATCGCCTTGTCCTCGCCCTCATGCGCCATGGTCTCGTCGGCGGTGTTGAGCGCGGCGAAGCCCCACCAGCCGGCAACCGGCGCGGCGTAGGTGAAGATGCCGTTCTCGTCAGCCTTGATCGTCTGGGTCACCATGAGCTCGGTCGGGGCGACCGCCGTGCCGTCCTCGTTGAAATACTCGACCTCCACCTCGGCGAAGGGCACAGGCTCACCGTCGAGCTTCACGACACCTTGGAACACGTTGCCCGCCCAGAGCGCGAAGGGCTTCGACATCGGCACGATTTCTGTCTTCAAGCCGAGTTCCGCATCCCAGCCCTCGTCGTCGCCAAAAGCGGTCACGTAGGTCTTCGTGTAATGGATGATGAATGCATCCTCGGCGGGTTCCCAATAAGGCTGGGGCTCCATCGCGAAGACATAGGTGCCGGGGCGCTCGATTTTGTGCGTCGTCTGCCAGGCGGTTGCGCCATGGAACTCGGTTTCGGCGAGCGTGTCGAGAAGATCGGTGGTCTCGCTGCCATGGGTCACCGTGAAGGCGGCGGGACGGGCAAGCTCCATGCCGGCGGGATCGAAGGGATGGCCGAAGAACAGCCCGATCTCGAGATCCGTCGCCTCGCCCTGCATCACCATCTGATCGGACGGGATGATCATACCGTAATGCGCCACGGCCGGCCCGCCGCACCCGCAGATCACCGCCGCCGCCAAAAGCCGCGTTGTCATGCTCACCGTCATGGAAACCTCCCTGTGCTGCAGCAGATCCGCTGCGCTCGGCGGTACACAAGCGGGGCATGGGGGGCCGGTCAACGGCGCAACCCGGTCCTGCGGCCCGCGGCCGAGCAGCGGACGCGCGCAACGGCGAAAGCTGACGGCAAGCTGACATGGCGCTTACGCCGGCCTTTCCGCCTCGATACAACGCGGTGTCGTGCACTTGAATTCGGGCCGGTGTCCGGTTTCGCTCGGGTTGTAAGCCGCGGAAGCGAGTCGGGCTGCGCCGGCGCCATTGAGGTGGCCCATGACCAGGATTCTTGTCGTCGACGACGACCCCGAGATCGCCCGCCATCTGATCGGCCGGCTCGCGGCGGCGGGTTTCGAGACCGACTGCGCCTCGACCGGCCGGACCGCGGTCTCGATGGCGGCGCAGGCGCGCCACGACCTGATCGTGCTCGACCGGATGCTGCCGGATCTCGACGGGCTGTCGGTGCTCCGCGCGCTGCGGGCGGCCCAGCTGGCGCGCCCGGTGCTGCTGATCAGCGGGCTCGGTGCCGTCGACGAGCGGATCGAGGGGCTCCGGGCGGGCGCCGACGACTACCTCCCCAAGCCGTTCGTCACCGAGGAGCTTATCGCGCGGATCGAGGCGCTCCTGCGCCGCGGTGGCGCGACCTCGGAGCGCTCGGTTCTCGCTTGCGGCGATCTCGCCCTCGACCTCGATAGCCTGACCGCCACCCGCGCCGGCCGCCGGCTCGATCTCAAGCGCCGAGAGCTGCAGATCCTTCAGGTGTTGCTCGAACAAGCCGGGCGGGTGGTGACGCGCTCGATGTTGCTGGAGACGGTTTGGAATTACCGCACAGATCACGACCCCAACGTCATCGAGGTGCATGTGAGCCGGCTGCGCGCGAAGCTGCACGGCCCTGGGGAGCCGCCGCTGCTGCATACCGTCCGCGGCATCGGCTATCTGATGCGCGCCGACTCTGGGCCGCGATGACAGCCGAACAGCCACCTCGGCGCGCCCGTCGGCTGCCAACGGCCGTCCGCCTGGCGGCTGTGCAGTGGGGGATCGTGTCGCTCTCGGCCATCCTCGTTTTCGGCGCGATCACCCGCGCGACCGAGCGACTGCTGGAAACGGAGGCGCAGGCCCATTTGGAGACCGAGCTTCAAGGTCTCGCCGAGCTGCACGCCCTTGGCGGTTTGCAGGCAGTGGCCGCGGCAATCGGCGCGCGCCTGGCCGATCCAGAAGCCGCGGGGCGGATCTATCTGCTGCTGAGCCCCGATGGCACGCCGCTGGCGGGCAATCTGGCGCGCTGGCCACAGGACCTTGCAGCCGACGGCCGGGTGCCGCCTGAGCGGCTTCTCGCGGTTGACCGCACCGATCTCGGCCACGCCACGCGAAGCACCGCGCAAGCCATGCGCTTAGCCGACGGTGCGCGGCTGATGGTCGGCCGTGACGGCGCCGTCGCTGCGCGCGCGCGGGAGGCGCTGGGCCTCGCGCTGCTCACCGGCATCGGTGCGGCCACGCTCGTTGCGGCCGGCACGGGGTGGCTGCTCGCGCGGCTGCTCGTGGCGCGCATGTTGGCGATCCGAGAGACCGCGACGGCGATCCTGGAGGGTGATCTGGCGCGGCGGATCCCGGCAGATCCTCAGGGCGACGAGTTCGACCTGCTTGCGCGCACCCTCAATCTGATGCTCGCCCGTCTGGAATCGCAGCTGCGCGCGCTCTCCTTCGCCTCGACCGGGATCGCCCATGATCTTCGTGCACCGCTCACCCGGCTGCGGTTGGCGCTCGAATGCCTCGCCACGCCGGACGGCGACGGGCGGGCCGCGGCGGCGCTGGCCGAGCTCGACCGGGTCCAGCGGATCCTCTCCACCCTGCTCGCGATCGCCCGAACCAGGGCCGGCTTGGGTCGCGCCCAAATGGCGCCCATCGATCTCACCGAGATCGCGGCCGACATCGTCGAACTGCACGAGCCGCAGGCGCGGCTGCGGGGTGTCCGATTGGCCCTCGATCCAGGACCCGCGACACGGGCCAAGGGCCATCGCGACCTTTTGTTCGTGGCGCTTTCCAACCTTGTGGAGAACGCACTGACAGCCGTGTCACCCGGCGGGCGCGTGACCGTCTCGGTCACCCGAACCCGCGCATCTGCCATTCTTGAGGTTGTCGATGATGGCCCCGGACTTCCCGCCGCCACCCGCCAGCGCCTGGCGGATCTCGCATCGGGCGCAGGGGCCGCTTCATCGGGCTCCGGAGAGGCGGGCCTTGGCCTGGCGCTGGTGATGGCCGTGGCTGCCATGCATGACGGCGAGCTGACCCTGACGGACCGCGATCCGGGGTTGGTGGCGCGTCTGGTCTTACCGATTTGATGCCTTTCCGGCTCAATCACACACTGCAGCGCCGACGTCCCGCAACGCCTAAGACCAACTCAGCAGAGCAACACGCGCATCAAGATCGGTGCCGTCGCCGTGGAGGCCGTCGCGCCCGCGGTCGTCGGCGAGATTGGCCTCGCCCGAGTGATCGCGGCCACACAGAACCGCCCGACCGCCTTTCGCGCCACCTCGAGCGACCCAGTTGAACGTCGTCCGCCCGACGCGCCCAACTCCCCCCGCCGGGGAGATCGGCACCGAAATCGCCATCGACCTGGCGTTCGGCCGCCAGTCGTGCGAGGCGCAGCGTCACCAACTGCCGCGCCTCCACGCCAAAGGCAGCCGAGCCGGCGTTGAGCCCCGGCTCCCGCGACCGTCCTGGGATCAAGAGTTAGCCCGCCACCTTATCGGGCTCGCCGCGGCGGAAGAACCCGGCATCGACGTGACGGCCATCAGCCGCCGGCTCGGGCTGTCTGGCCAGCAAGCCGAAACCGCCGACCTCGCGAAAGGTCTTAAAGCCGCTCAAGGTCTGGAGCAGCGGCAACCCGGCGCCCCCCCTTTGGGAGCCCTATCGATCGGCCCGGCCCCCAGTCGGCCCCGGCCCTGGCCCCGGCCCCGGCCCCGGCCAAGGTTACCGCTCCGGCTACTCAGCCATGAGGCCGCAGAGCCCCGCACGCAGTTGGTCGGCACTCCATCGCTTGCCCTGCTCGGGGACGTCGGCAAGCCTTCTGTCGGTTTGTGCCGCGCGCTTACCAACTGGGACCGCGCCGCGCCGCCAGATTACCGCCTCGTTCGGGCAGGTCGACACCCCCGGTACGGCGGGTCCGCAACCGCAACGGTCCCGGGCTTGCCGAAACGCAGCCATATCCGAGCGCGCACGCGCTTGCGGGAACTACCGGCACGGGCGGTGTGCGTTTCCAGCCGAGGTCTCCGCTGTCGGAGACGGTCCGATCGGGATTGGCGCCGGCACCTCGGCACGCGCTCCAAGACCAGCCTGCCGCCGCCGGCACGGATCGGCCGCGTCCCCAGTTCCCTCAGCCCATGCACAGCTTCAAGCGAGGACTGCTCCGGCGCCCGCGCCATGATCCAGGCAGACGTGAGGGCGATGGCGGCGTCCGGGCGAGTTTGCGGCACCCACGTTGTTCGGGCGCCGGCGCAACGGCCGCTGCCTGCAAGAGACAAGCTCGGACGCCACTCCACTTGGCCGGCAACCGCCGGTCAGCCATCCGGACAAAGGGTGCCTGCCGCGCCGAGGGCGCGACCTGCGGCCGCGGATCCCCGCGCCGGCTTGGCGTTTGACGCCGTTTCCTGCCATTCTTTCCTCCAAACACGGAGGAAATGAAGCCTTGGAGAGTTTTGGCGGGGCGCTGGTCCAGGCCGTCGGCTTGATCCTAAGCTGGGACCCCGAACTTATCGGGATCATCGGGTTGTCGTTGCAGGTGACGCTTGCAGCCGTGGCGATCGCGTGTCTGATCGGGCTGCCCCTCGGTGCGGCTGTTGGCGCATTTCGGTTCCGCGGTCGGATGTTGGCGAGCATCGTGCTCAACGCGCTCATGGGCCTGCCGCCGGTGGTGGTGGGCCTGTTGGTCTACCTCATGCTCTCCGCCTCCGGACCGCTCGGCCCGCTCAGGCTCCTCTACACGCCAACGGCGATGGTCATCGCCCAGGTGATCCTCGTCACCCCCATCGTGGCGGCGCTGACCAAAGAGGTCGTCGAGGAGCTGCACCGCGAGTATGCTGAGCAATTCGCCTCTCTCGGGGTGAGGCCCATTGCGCGGATGGGAGCGCTCTTATGGGATGCGCGGTTCAGCTTGCTCACCGTCGCACTGGCGGGCTTCGGGCGTGCGGTGGCGGAGGTCGGGGCGGTGCTGATCGTCGGTGGCAACATCAACCACGTCACCCGGGTGATGACCACGACGATCGCGCTGGAGACATCGAAGGGCAATCTCGAACTGGCGCTTGCGCTCGGGGTCGTTCTTCTGATGCTCGCGCTGATGGTGAACGCGCTGGTGATGGCGGTGCGCAGCTCGGCGGTGCGGGCGGCCTATGTTTGAGGCCGCGCCGGATACCGCCTATGCGGCCCCCGACGGGCCGGGGTCGGACGCTGGCGCGGCGCCGCTGCTCGTCACGCGCGGCCTGCGCTATTCGGTGGGCCGGCGGCTTTTGCTCGGACCGCTCGAGCTGGAGATCCCTGCCGGCCAGCGCACTGTGGTGATGGGCGCAAACGGCGCGGGCAAGAGCCTGCTGTTACGGCTGATGCACGGGCTGCTCCGGCCGACAGCCGGCGAGATCCTTTGGCGCGGGCGCCCGTTCGGCCCCGCGAACCGGCAGGCCCAGGCCATGGTGTTTCAACGCCCGGTCATGTTGCGCCGGTCTGCGCTCGCGAATCTGGGCTTCGCGCTCAAGGTCCGTGGGGTCCGCGGGGCTGAGCGCCGAGACCGGGCCGCCGAGGCCCTGCGCCGCGCCGGCCTCGAGCATTTGGCCACACGGCCCGCCCGCGTCCTCTCCGGCGGCGAGCAGCAACGTTTGGCGGTCGCCAGGGCCCTGGCCTGCAGGCCGGAGCTGCTCTTCCTCGACGAACCGACGGCGAGCCTAGATCCCGCCGCCACCCACGCGATTGAGGCGCTCATAAGCGAGGCCCACGCCTTGGGTATCACGGTGGTCCTCGTCACCCACGACAAAGGGCAGGCCCAGCGCCTCGGCGACCGAGTGGTCTTCATGGCCGGCGGGCGCATCGCCGAAGCCGGCCCGACCGCGCAGGTGTTGGGCGCGCCCCACTCCGAGGCCGCACGCGCCTGGCTCGAGGGGCGCCTGTACATCCCCGTCAACACAGTCGAGACCTGACCGATACCCAAGGAGACCCCCGCATGAGCCGACGACAGCTGGTCGCCATGGTCGCCGCCACCTTTCTCAGCCTGGGCCTCGCGGCTTCGGGCGCCGCGGCCGAGGCGCGCTTCATCCTCGTTCAATCGACCACCTCGACAGAGAACTCGGGGCTCTTCGACCACATCCTGCCAATCTTCGAGGCGGAGACCGGGATCGATGTTCGCGTGGTGGCCGTCGGCACCGGTCAGGCGATCCGCAACGCGGCAAACGGCGATGGCGACGTCCTTTTCGTGCATGCCAAGGCCGCTGAGGAGCAGTTTGTTGCCGACGGGCACGGGGTGGCGCGCCACGATGTTATGTACAACGATTTCGTCCTGGTCGGCCCCGCCGAAGACCCCGCCGGCATCAACGGCATGACAGATGCGGTCGCAGCCTTCGCCCGGATCGCGCGCGCGGGGGCCATGTTCGCCTCAAGGGGCGACGACAGCGGCACGCACAAGGCAGAGCGCCGCCTCTGGCAAGCGACCGGGATCGACACCGCCGCCGCCTCGGGCAGCTGGTATCGTGAGATCGGCGCCGGAATGGGGGCAACGCTGAACACCGGGATCGCCCTCGGCGCCTACGTGCTCACCGATCGGGCGACGTGGATCGCCTTCGGCAACAAGGGCGGACATCGGATCGCGCTCGCGGGCGACCCCCGGCTCTTCAACCAATATGGCATCATCCTCGTAAATCCGGAACGACACCCGCATGTGAAAGCGGAGCTCGGTGGCCGTTTCGTCGACTGGGTGCTGTCCCCGGCGGGTCAGGCGGCGATCGGCGCCTACAAGGTCGACGGTCAGCAGCTCTTCTTCCCCAATGCCGGCAAGTGAGGATTAGGCCGGGGGTCTGAGCCCTGAGCTTCGCCTCCCGTCCGGCTGCATCAGGGTGAAAGCCACCGCACTGTCCCTGCCTCGTCGAGCGCATAACCGCCCATTGCCCCGGCACGCTCGTGGAAGGCCGGGCTTCGGGCGAACCCCACAAGCCGCTGCATCGGATCGGAAAAGAAAGCGCGGCGATCAACCAACAGATCGTAGCGCTCCCCGATGAGCGGCAGAAAGTCGAGCCGGAACCGCCGGGCCATCGACAGGATGCCGAGCGCGGCATCAGCCTCGCCGGCGGAAACCATGGCAGCCGCGTCGCTTTCGGTGCGGGCAAGGCGCGCCACCGGAAGGATCTCTTCCTCAGCAAGGCCCGCTTGGCCCGCGAGCTTTTCGAAGAGCGCCGCGGCGCCAGCGCCGGGCTGGCGGCGCACGACGCGACGACCGGCCAGATCGTTGAAATTGCGGATCTGTGCGCCGAGACCGGGCGCCAGCAAGAGGCCCCGCGACCGCACGGCCCACGCGATGAGCACCGCCTCGGTGAGGCCACAGGCCGCGAGGCTTTTGCAGTTCCAACCGTCGTCTTCGGGAATGTGTAGCCCAACGACCGCCGCCTGCCGATCCGCAAACCGGGAGAGCCCGTCGCGGCTGCCGGTCCAGAGCGTCGGCATCGCCGCGCCGGACTCGCGCAACGCCCAGTCGAGCAGCGGGTCGTGGGAGCCGGTCAGCAAGATCGGACGCTCGGTCGCCGGGGCCTCGGCGCCGCTCTCGATCCAAGATCGGATCTCGGCGCTGGGAAAGAGCAGCTTGCCGGTGATACGCCGATGGGGGATCTCCCCCGCCGCCGCGAGATCGTAAACTTTGCGCTCCTTGACCCGAAGCAGCTCGGCCACCTCCTTCGTGGTGAGATAGGGGGGATCTTCCGTCACTGTCGCGCGCCCTGTGAGCTGAGCCTTGCCCCACGAAGATCGACCAGAACAAGGCGCGCGGCAAGGCCGAGCCTGCGGCAGCTAACCGCGATCAGCCGCGTTGGACGAGCCGCTGCCAGACCTGAGGCGCCAGGCGCGACCGCACATGCCGGGGAGGGCCCAGCTGATGCAGGCCCCGCAGCGCGGCCACAAGCTGCGGCAGCGCAAAGCGCCAGCGCCCGCAGAACCGCCGCAGGATGGTGGCGAGGGCTGCCAGATAGCAGATCGGCAAGCCCACCGGCCAGTCCCTCGCGACAAAGCGCAGGCGATTGCGATACATGAAATAGAGCGACAGCGCGCTTGGCGCGATCCCCTCCGACCCGGTGCCGATCGAGGCCCCCGCACGGTGCCAGACCACGGCCTGCGGGGCGAGGGCGAGGCAGAGCGGGCCACGGCGACGCTGCCAGGCGACCTCTTCGTAGTAGAGAAACCAGTCCGGATCCATCGGTCCTGCCCGCTCGAGAAAGGCCGGGCTGACGAAAAAGCTGATGCCGGGGATGTAGTCGAGCCCTGCGAGCGCCGGCATCGGGCAGTCGGCGGCCGGTTTGTTCCAGTTGACGCTGGCGCAGGCCCCGCTCCAGCGGTTGAGCCGACCGCCATCGGCGTGGATGCGATCGGGCCGCGACAGGAACAATACGCGACCGCCGATCACACCCCATGCGTCACGCGCGCGGGCCCGGTCGGCGAAGGCGGCAACCGTCTGCGGTGCGACGACAGTATCGGGATTGAGCACCCAGACACCGAGGAGCCCGGCCCGCGCCGCCTGCCCCGGGCCGAGCACCCCAAGCGCCGCGAGCCCGAGATTCACGCCCCCGGCGAAGCCCAGATTATCCGCTGCCCGGACCAGCGTCAGTCCAGGCCCCGCCGGCGCCCCGCCATCGGCGCCGCGCTCGACGAAGGTCACAGGCTTCTTAGCTGCGAAATCCGCCGGCAGGGGCCAATCGGGATCGTCAGGCCGCGCGCCCCCCTCAGCCGCCCAGTTGCGGACCGTATCGCAGGTCGCGTCGGGCGAGGCATTGTCTACCACCACGACCCGCAAATCGGGGAACTCGGCGCCAAACAGACTTTCAAGACAAGCGGCGATGAAGCCCGCGGCTCGGTAGGTGACGATAACCACCCCGATGCCCGAAGCCGCAGACTTGTCCGATCCGAGCATGGCTCCCGCGCCCTTCCCCTGCCCCTGCTGCGCCCGCCGCCCCTGAGGATGCCGGCTATGTCTCGCACTTCGCCCGGGTGCAGAGCAGGCGGATCCCCAACTCAGACGTTCTGCAGCTTCTGGACCGCCTTGTTGGCCTCATCACCCGCCTTTTGCACCGCATCGGATTTGCCAAGCGCATCGCCGAGGTCGCGCAGGAAGCTCTCATCGGCGGTAAGGTCGAGCGCGATCGCCTTACCGATCTGCGCCGTGATCATAATCGTCTTCATGATCACTTTGATCTTTTTCGCCGAGGTCGCCTTCTTAAGGTCCTTAAGCGCCGCCTCCATTTGCCGTTCGTAGACCTCGGCCTTCTTCAGGATCTCTTCATTCTTCCCGATCTTAGTGATCGAGTTCATGATGGCTTCCCGGATCTTATCCACATCCTTTTTAAGTTTTGGCGGGATGTCCTTCTCACTCTCGATCGATTTCAACGTCTTGTTCAACTCGATCGCAAGGTTGTGATTACGCTTCCAGAGCACGAGGCGCTTTTGGCGGTGCATGTTTACCAAACTACCGAGTTTGGACACGCTGCTGCCGAACTCTTTCGCAAGGAGGCCCGCGATTATCTGGTTGCCGACCTCGGCGCCTTTCGCAAGCTTGGGATGCTTGTCGACCCGCTTGCTCAGGGTTGAGACCATCTTGTCGATTTCGCCATGGACCTTTGCAAGGTCTTTCTTCTTGTTGACGATGTCTTGCGCAATGCCGATGCAAGATTTGATCAACGCGGCCCAGGCGAAGCCATTGGTGCCCAGGCTCAAGATCACGCCGGCGAGTGACATGCCCAGGGCACCCAGCCGGATCAGCGATACCACGACCACGGTGGCTTTATACTTAACGAGCTTCTTATTCGTTTTCTTTAGGTTTTCGATCACCCGCATGGTGCCATTTTTCATACCATTCAGGGTCGTCGACATCTGTTTCTCAACGTCTGTAATGACTTTCTTTTTAATCGCTTCGAGTTTTTTCTTTGTGCCTTCGGGATCGATCCGAGCATATTCGATCACATGCCGATGGAGTTCATCATCGGCAGTCCCGACGATGGCGGCGGCCTCACGGACGAACAATTCCCAACCATCAACCCCTGGTGTCCAGATCTTCTGCTGCAGCAGCGGGTCGTTGTCGATATGCTCGACCAGGCCCTTATCCATCTCCAGCGCGAATTCGAACTTCTGCGCCGGCAGATCGATGTGTCGCAGCTTGACTTCCTTGCGAACAGCCCGAAACCAGTCGTCATGCTTGATGATCGTGATTTTCTCGCCCACGCGTCCATCTCCTCTTTACTGGGCCGCGCCACGGGCCGTCACGCATCTCGCCCGGCGCCACCTTCTCCACCGCTAAATCTGCATAGAGGGTGCCGACCGCCGCTCGAACTCGCAAGTCCTGATACCTTTTAGTTACACGAAAGCAGTAAACAGACATGCAGCAGCGCGATGCCTGCCGGCGGCAGTCGACGGAGCGGTGAGCGACGATCACCTCGCAGCATGCGGCCAAGAAACGAAAGTCACGCTGCCAAGAGCGGCGGATGGCCGAGCAGCTTCATCCCGAGCGAGGAGGGCCAACCGGCATGCCGAGGCAGCTCTGGCCCTCGCCCCCGCTCCCGCCCCCGCTTGGCCTTAGCCTTAGCCTGTCTCGGAGCCGCCAGATCACCGAAGAGCTTTGCGCAAACGCGATTATGGTGGACAACTGATTTCACCGGCACGCGCGCTAACCGCGATGCCCTCTGTGAAACAATCACGACGGGAGAGTTCCATGACCGACTTACCGACACCCACCCGCCGCCGCTTCCTGGAAGGCACCGCGGCCACCGGCCTCATCGCAGGGCTGGGGACGGGCGCCCTCGCCGCCGAGCCGAAGAAAGGCGGCACGCTGCGCGTCGCCCTCGCCGAGGGTTCGACCGCGGACACCCTCGACCCGCAGAGCTACACCGATATCTACATGATTTCGGTGGGGTTCGCCTCGCACTCGACGCTGACCGAAATCGCACCAAACGGTGAGCTGGTCGGCGATGCCGCGTCTGAATGGGAGGCGAGCTCCGATGCCGCCACCTGGACCTTCCGGGTTCGCGACGGGGTCACCTTCTCCGACGGGCGCAAGCTGACCGCGGCCGATGTGGCCGCCTCGATCGACTATCACCGCGGCGAGGACTCGAAATCGGCCGCCAAGGACGTTGGCGCGATCATCGACGGGATCGAAGCTGTCGACGACACCACCGTGCGCTTCAAGCTCACCGGCGGCAATGCGGATTTCCCGTATCTGATGGCCGACTATCACCTGCTGATGATGCCGCTGGAAGACGGCCGCGTGAACTGGCAGGACTACGTGGGCACCGGCGGCTACATCCTGGAGAGCTTCGAGCCGGGCGTGCGCACCGTGCTCCGCCGCCGCGACGACTACTGGAAAGAGGGTCGCGCGCATTTCGACGAGCTCGAGATCCTCTATGTCGCCGATGCAGCCGCCCGTCAGTCGGCGCTTGCCACCGACAAGATCGACCTGATGAGCCGCGTCGACCTTAAGACGGTGTCGCTGCTGGGCCGCCGTCCGGGCCTGCGCATCGAGGAGGCCACCGGCTTCTTGCACTACACCACGCCGATGCTGACCGACGTCGCGCCCTACGACAACAACGACCTGCGTCTGGCGGTCAAGTTCGCGATCGACCGTCAAGAGCTGATGGACAAGATCCTGTTCGGTCACGGCACGCTTGCCAACGACCACCCGATCGCCCCCTCGGTCCCGTTCCACGCCGCCGAGCTAGAACAGCGCACCCAGGATATCGACCGCGCCAAGTTCCACCTGAAGAAGGCCGGCTACTCGGGCGAGGAGCTTGTGCTTTCTGCGGCCGACGCGGCCTATGCGGGCGCAGTGGATGCCTCGGTGCTGATGCAAGAGCACTTGGCCAAGGCCGGCATCAACATGCGGGTCGAGCGGGTCCCGTCGGATGGCTACTGGTCGAACATCTGGCTGAAGAAGCCGTGGTGCGCCTGCTATTGGGGCGGCCGGCCGACCTGCGACTGGATGTTCACCCAGGCCTACGCCTCGGGCGCGAACTGGAACGACACCAACTTCGAGCACGAGCGCTTTAACGAGCTTCTCGTCCAAGGACGCGGCGAAACCGACAATGCGCTGCGCGCCGAGATCTATTCCGAGATGCAGGAGATCCTTAAAGACGAGGGCGGCGTCGTCGTCTGGGCCTTCGCCAACTATGTCTACGGCATGCAGGACCGGGTGCAGCACGGCCCGGACGTGGCGTCCAACTGGGCCCTCGATGGCGGCCGGTATGTGGAGCGGTGGTGGTTCGGCTGATCCGCGCCGCGAAAGAATCGAGATCGGGCGCCGTCAGGCGTCCGGTCGACGCAAAGGTCAATTGATGGGCTTTTCATCGCCGAAAAAACCGGTAGGCTCTTTCGAAGTTTAATTTCCGGGAGAGACATTCGATGAAATTGACCAGTTACTCGAATTTCGCCTTACGAGCCTTGCAGTTGGCGGCGTTGCGAGCCCCACACCTAAGCCGGGTGGACGATGTGGTTCGGGCCCACCGTTTGAGCCACGCCCATGTGACGAAGATCGTGCACGAATTGGGTAAGGCCGGCTTCATCGAAACCCAGCGCGGCCGGCGCGGCGGCTTTCGCCTGGCCCGGCCCGCCGAGGAAATCCGGGTCGGCGACGTGGTCCGCGTGACCGAGGGCTCGATGCACCTGGTCGAGTGCTTCGACCCCGCGACCAACACTTGCCCGCTTATCGGGATCTGCCGGCTCTCAGAGGCGCTTCACCAGGCCACAGCAGCTTTTCTGGCCGTCCTCGATGGCATCACCGTGGCCGATATCTCAGCGAACCGGACAAGCCTGTTGGACCGGCTGGAGCCGGCGGTTGCCGCGCCGGCAGACCCGGCAGGCTAGGCAAGCCCCGGGCACCGGTCGCGCCGCCGCGTTAAAGGCGGTTGATCGGGACTTTTAGATAGGTCGTGCCGTTGTCCTCCGCCGGCGGCATCCGACCTGCCCGCATATTGACCTGGATCGACGGCACGATCAGCTTCGGCATGCCCAATGTTTTGTCCCGCTCGGTGCGCGCGGCAACGAACGTCTCCTGATCGGCGCCCGCCCCGACATGGACGTTGCGCGCCTTCTGCTCGCCCACGGTGCTCTCCCAGGCATAAACATCGCGCCCGGCGGCCTTGTAGTCGTGCCCGACAAATATCCGCGTCTCATCGGGCAGGCTGAGGATCTTCTGGATCGAGGCCCACAGCATTTCCGCGGAACCGCCCGGGAAGTCGCAACGGGCCGTCCCGAAATCCGGCATGAACAGCGTGTCCCCCACGAAAGCCGCATCGCCGATCACATAGGTCAGGCAAGCGGGCGTGTGTCCCGGCGTGTGCAGCACCTGGGCCTGCAAGCCCCCGACCGTGAAGCGGTCCTGCTCGCGGAAAAGCGCGTCGAACTGGCTGCCGTCACGGGCGAACTCGGTGCCCGCGTTGAAGATCTTGCCGAAGGTCTCCTGAACCGCGACGATCTCGGCACCGATGCCGATCTTTCCCCCCAGCAGCTCCTGGAGATAAGGCGCCGCCGACAGGTGGTCGGCATGGACATGGGTCTCCAGGATCCAGGCCGTCTCCAGGCCGCGGTCGCGGATGTGGTCCGCGAGCCGGTCGGCCGAGGCGGTGGTGATGCGTCCGGCCGCCTGGTCAAAATCCAGCACGCTATCGATGACGGCGCACGCGGAGGATTGGGGGTCGGCGACGATGTAGGAAACCGTGTTCGTCGCCTCGTCGAAGAACGCCGTCACCTCTGGACGGGCCTGGGTCGGCTCAAGCTGGGTCATGCGTGCCTCGTTAGATTGATCCACGTGCTATAATATACATTCGAGATATGGGAAATCAAAGGGTGCGCGCACCCGACGCACACCGGTGCCGCAGCAAGACCGGATCAACACCGCCGTACAAATCCGCCAAAGCCCTGCCCGTTAACGATTGCAAGACTTTACCAGACGACGATTCTCGCGCATCACTCAACTCAAAGGCGAGGCAGCGCAGTGGGTGGCCTCGTGCATTGGATATATGAAGGAGCGGCTCATGGCGGCGCCGAGCGATCTCGAACAATACATCCTCGAACTGATCAACACCGCGCGGGCCGATCCCGAGGCGGAGGCGGCGCGGTTGGGCATCGACCTCAACGAGAACCTTCTGCCCGGCACCATCGACGGCACCCCCAAGCAGCCCCTGGCGATCGACCCGGCCCTCATCGACAGCTCACGCGAGCACACGGCCTGGATGCTCGCGACCGACAGCTTCTCCCACACCGGCGCGGGCGGCTCTTCCGGCGGCGAGCGGATGGATGTCGCGGGCTACGGTTTCACCGGCTCCTGGGGTTGGGGTGAGAACCTCGCTTGGGTCGGTTCGACAGCTGGCGTGACCGACAGCCAGCGCGAGATCAATGCGGCCCAGTTGCACGACAATCTCTTCGTGAGCCCCAGCCACCGCACCAATCTCATGAACGGCACATTCGAGAGCATCGGCCTCGGCGAGGCCGTCGGCGAATTCTCCCTCGGCGGCGTGCCCTACAACGCCTCGATGCTGACCGAGAACTTCGCTTACAACGATACCGGGCCCTACCTCACCGGCGTGGTTTATACGGACACCGACGGTGACGGCTTCTATTCGCCTGGCGAGGGGGCCGGTGGCGTGCCGATCGCGGCGGGCATCCAGGCCGAGACCTGGGACAGCGGCGGCTACAGCCTGGATGTCGGCACGGGGATCCAGGAGGTTGTGTTCGGCGGCGGCACCCAAGGTCTGCTGGTGCGCGTGGCGCAGGAAAATGTGAAGATCGACCTCGTCAATGGCGACACGATCGTGACCACGGGCGAGGTGCTGCTCCTGGGCGGCATCTCGAATGTCGTGCATATGGGGCTCTATGGCGGCAACTCCGTGGGCGACGCGTCCGACAACCGGATGACCGGCGGCGCTGGCAACGACGAGTTCATCGGCATCAACGGACAAGACACGCTCGAGGGCGGTGCTGGCGACGACACACTCGATGGCGGCAGTGGCGACGATGAAATCTATGGCGGCTCTGGCACCGACCGGGCGGTCTTCCCGGAGCCCGCGGCAAACTACAGCGCGGTGGCGACCAGCGGCGGCCTGCTGATCAGCGGTGCGGCGACCGGCACGGATTTCATCGCCGATGACGTCGAGATCCTGGCCTTTTCCGATGGGACCTTGAGCTTCGCCGAAGCGCTTCAGCTCAACGGCGGCGGCGGACCGACCCCCGAGCCGGATCAGGACCCGACACCCGAGCCGGAGCCAGAGCCGGAGCCAGAGCCCATCCTGCCCGACAGCATCGCGGCCACGGTCGGCGAGAACACGGCGCCAGGCACCCAGGTCCTGCGCCTGCCTGAGATCGAAGGCTTCACCTACCAGCTCACAGCAGGCGACACGACCGGCGCGCAGATGTTCGGGCTCGAGGGCGGTGTGATCGTCGTCGCCGAAGGAGCACAGCTCGACCACGAAGCCGCGGCGCTCATGAGCCTGAATGTGGACGTATTCGATGCCGGGGGCGGGCTGGTAGACACCCTGCCGGTCGAGATCAGCGTGCTCGACGTCCCCGGCGCCACGGTCACGGGCACGGAAGCGGCCAACAACCTCGTCGGCACCGAAGAGGAAGACCAAATCTCCGGTTTGGGCGGCGATGACGTGATCGAGGGCCTTGGCGGGGTCGACGTCATCGACGGCGGCGCCGGCTCCGACACAGCCGTTTATCGGGTGACCCGCGCAGAGGCCGATGTCACAGCCGCGCCCGACGGCACGCTGTCCGTGACCGATGCAAGCGGCGCCACCGACAGCCTGACCGGCATCGAACGGGTCGATCTGCTCGACGGCGACCTCCTCTTCGGCATCGAGAGCGCCAATCTCGCCGCCGCCTATCGCCTCTACGCCGCCGCCTTCGTGCGCACCCCGGATGCGGGCGGCCTCGTCTTCTGGATTGGCGAACTCGATGCCGGGGCGGACTTCGGCGAGGTTGCCGACATCTTCGTCAACAGCCCGGAGTTCATCGAGAAATACGGGACCGACCTCTCAAGCACCGAGTACGTGACCCAGCTCTACGACAATGTTCTGGGCCGCGCGCCGGATCAGGACGGCCTTGAATTCTGGGTCGACGCTTTCGAAGCGGGGGTGCCGCGGGGCGACCTGCTCGAGGTGTTTGCCAACAGCGACGAAAACATCGCCCGGACGGAACCGGATCTCGAAGCCGGCGTTTGGGTCCTCAACGGCTGACGCTGAGGGCGGCGCGGCTGCCGCCCGGTCGGGCGGCGGCCGGTCGGCGCGGCCCGATCGCCCGCCCCGCAGGCGGCGGGGTATGCCGCGTCAGCGCGGCTCGCCGGCGGGCTCAGGCCGCCCCGCCAAGGGCGCGGCCTGGGCCGCCTCAGCAGCGGCACCGGCGACGGCCTGCCGTTGCTCGGGCGTGAGGGTGCCCGGATCGGTATCGATCTTCACCCGAACCTCCTTACGGGCGAAGTGCAGATCGTTCTCCTCGAAGGCGCGCTGCACACGGGCATAGATTTCCTTGCGCAGGCTCCACTGCCGTCCGGGCTTGGCCATGAACTTACCTCGGATCACGATGCCGACATCGTCGACCTCGAACACGCCTTGCGATTTAAACGGCTGCAAAAAGTCGTCCTTGAACCGGTCGTCGGCGACCATCTCCTGACCGATCTTTTTGAAGAGCTTGCGGACTTTCTCAAGGTCAGTGTCGAAAGGCACGGTGAAGCGCAGCTTCATGATCACCCAGTCGCGGGAATAATTCGTGAGTTTGGGGATTTGGCCGAACGGGATGGTGTGCACCCGCCCCTCGTGATGGCGGAGTCTGAGCGAGCGCACGGAGATCTTCTCGACGGTGCCGACCGTGCCTTCGACCTCGACATATTCCCCGGTCCTGAAGGCATCGTCGATGAGGAAGAAAACCCCGGACACGATGTCCGAAACCAATGTCTGCGCACCGAAGCCGATCGCGATGCCCACAATACCGGCACCGGCGAGCAACGGCGTTGTGTCGATGCCGAGCGTGGACAGCGCAGTCAAGGCCGTGATCACCATGATCGCGGCCTGGGCGGCGAAGCTGATGAGCGGCAATACGGTCGCGAGCCGCGACTCGCCCACACCACCGCCCTCGCCGCCACCGGGTTCTTCCGCATCCGGCTCCGGTGCCGCGGTCTCCCGGGCGAGCATCCCGTTGATCCAGATCGCCACCGCCTCCACGAGGATGTAGCCGACGCCCAAAGTGAGCCCCGCCTCGATCAACCGGCCGGCGAATTGCGCGCCGACACCTGCCCCTGCAAGATCGCGCAGCGAGAAGTTCCAAATCTCCTGGACGATCATCATGAGCACGAAGACGAGAAGCACCCGGCCGATTCGGATGTACCCCCGCCGCGTCTTGGCGAAGGCGCGCTCCGCCATCTCGCCGGTGCCCTCAGCAGGTGGCTGCACCCGATAGACCAGCGCGCGCACGATCCGGTCGGCCCCAGGCGCGAAGACGAGGATCAACAGCGTGAGCGGCAGCCGTCCGTCGAGCAATCCCCAAAGCTCTAGGCCCACGAAGGTCTCGGACAGCGCCCAGACCGCCGCGATCAGGCCCATCGCCAGATAGGGATACAGCTCGGCAAAGCGGCGCTCGCCCGGGGTCACCTCGCCGACCACGCCGATCAGCGACTGGGTCAGCCCGCGGCGCGCCCGCCAGACAAGGACGAACATCCAGCCATACATCAGCAGCGTCAGCCAAAACCCCAGCCGGACATCGGCGAGGTTAACGCCATGGCCGCCGAGAAAGCTGAGCAGAAAGCTCCTGATCCCGGCCAAGAGCGCGAACCCGATCAGGCCGAAATAGAGGACACGGGCCTGCTGATCGTCCATATGAACCAGCCGCAACGCCGGTACCCGGGGGGCGAGGAGAAACCGGGAGACGGCCGCCACGACGAGCGCGTTGAACACCGGTTCCTTCAGGAAAAACCACAGCACGAGGTTGTCGGAGGGTGCAATTCCCTCGACCGCTGGGAGGGTCAGCAGCGAGATCACCTGCCAAGCGACCCACAAGACGATGACCACCTCCGCCACTTCGAAGGCCAAGCGCAGCGCGAGAAGGCTGATCTGCTTGGCAAGGGTGGGCTCGACATCGGCCGGGAGGACGATCCGACGCAACGGTGCGGTCGGCCACCGGAACAGCAACACCGCGCCGATACCGGCCGCAAGCCCGATGATGAAGGCGAAGACCACCCAGAGCGCGCCGTCCGCCCCCCGCGGTTCGTAGAAGCGCGAGAGCGCATCGCCCACACCGCTTGCGAGATTTGGCGCCACCGACATCGCCCAAGAAAGCGACGAAGTAAAACCCCGGAGCCCTTCCAAGGCAATGTTGTCGAGGCCCGTCTCGATGTCCTCGGGCTTGGCAGCCTCGCTCGCGACGGCATCGAGGCGCTCGAGAAGGAGCGCCCGGACCTCGGCATCCGAAAGTCGCGCCATCAAGGCGCGGACGGCCTCGGGGCTGGAGAAGTCAGCCTCGGTCGGAGCTGCCGACGCCCCGGCTTCCTCGGGTTGCCCGGCGCTGCCGGTGTCCGGCACACCTGGCACGGACTGCGCGGCTGCGCCCAATGCGACGAACAGCCCAAGCCAAATCGCCAGGCACACCGACAAGACGACAGACCAAAGGCGGCCATGGATCATCGGAGCTTGCATTCTCTCGCCCTCCCCCGAGCGGCGTCGCAGCCATCGTCCCCCCGGACGCCCCGTTCTGCCGCAGCTTCTCTGCCTGCGCCAGCCAAATTGTGACAAGTCTCTCCGCAAGCCGTGATGGCGCGTGGCTCCCTCGTGATTTGCGCCCAGGGATCATACACTCGATATTCCAACGCGGGCGGGTCAGCGCCGCCCGTTCGGACAGACCGGAAAGGACACGCCCATGTTCAAGAGCATCACCCTCGGCCTCGCGCTCGCCGCCGGCCTCTCCGCCGCGGCCCTCGCCGGGCCTCAGTATGTCGACGAGACCGGTTACGCCGTCTCGGGCTACGACGTCGTCGCATATCACAGCCTCGAGCAGGCTCCCGTCGGCCAACCGCAGCCCAAGGCCGTTCCGGGCCGTGTCGACTTCACCGCCGAGTGGAATGGCGCGAAATGGGCCTTTGCGACCGCCGAGAACCGCGACACCTTCTTGGCAGACCCGGCGAAATACGCCCCTGCCTATGACGGCCATTGCGCGTATGGTGTCGCCCAGGGCGGGAAGGTTCCTGCCAACCCGAATCTGTGGCGCATCGTCGACGGCGTGCTCTACCTGAACATCAACCCGCCGGTGGTCGGCTTCTGGGAAGCGGACATCCCCGGCCAAATCGTGGCGGCCCAGAGCAAGTGGAGCGGTCTGGAAGACAAACCTGCTTCCGAGCGTCTGTGGACCTCGATCCAGAAGAACAACGGCACCTACGAGGTGCTGGGCCCGCTGACCAACTGAGACCCCCAAGTTCCGACCACGCAAACCGACAGGAGTTTACAATGAGCAAAACCACCCAGATCACCGGCGCCCTGCTCGCCAGCGCCGTCGCCGCCGCCATGGCTGCCGGCACCGCCACCACGGCAACCGCCCAGGCCAAGGAAAAATGCTTCGGGATCTCGCTCGCCGGCCAAAACGATTGCGCCGCCGGCCCCGGCACCACCTGCGCCGGCACCTCGACCATCGACTATCAGGGCAATGCCTGGACCCTCGTCCCGAAGGGCGACTGCCTGAAATACGGCGACGCGTCCCAGGGCGAAGAATTCGCGCTTCCGGGCGACCGCAAAGGCTCGCTTGAGGAACTCGACCGGGACAATCCCGAGGCGTGATCGCCTAAGCCTGTGACCCGATGCCGGACGACGAGGCCGCGATGACACGACCCCTTAGCATTCCGGCCCGCGCCGGCGTCGGGCTTAAGCCAGAGCATTACGAGGCGATCCTCAGCGGTCGCCCCGATATCGGCTGGTTCGAGATCCATGCCGAGAACTACATGGGCGACGGCGGCCCGCCGCATCACTATCTCCGGCAGATCCGCGAGGCCTACCCGGTGTCGCTCCATGGCGTGGGGCTCTCGATCGGCGCCGAGGATCCGCTCGATCGCGATCATCTGGCCCGCCTGCGCGCCGTTGCGGATCGCTATGCCCCGGGGCTCTTCTCCGAGCACCTCGCCTGGTCAACCCATGACGGGGTGTATTTCGCTGACCTGCTCCCGCTGCCCTATACAGAGCCGGTGCTGGCGCGGGTTTGCGCCCATATTGACCAAGTGCAAGAGGCGATGGGCAGGCAGATGCTGCTGGAGAACCCCTCGACCTATGTCGCCTTCGAGACCGCGACGATGTCGGAATTGGCGTTCCTGCGCGAGATCACGCGCCGCACCGGCTGCGGCCTGCTGCTCGATGTCAACAACGTCTTCGTCTCGGCAACCAATCACGGCACCTCGGCAGAAGCCTATCTCGACGGCTTTCCGCTCGAAGCGGTTGGCGAGATCCACCTCGCAGGCCATGCACGCGATGCCGATGCGGACGGCGCACCGCTCCTCATCGATGCCCATGACCGGCCGGTCGCCGACCCGGTCTGGGACTTGTACGCCCGGGTGATCCGCGCGATCGGCCCGGTTCCGACGCTGATCGAATGGGACAGCGACCTGCCCGATTGGACGGTGCTCGAAGCCGAGGCCCGCCGGGCAGAGCGCGTCATGGCCCAAACCGCGGCCCCGCAGACGGCCGATGTCTGACGGGGCCCGGGACGCGCATCGGGGCTTCGTCGCCGCGCTCGCCGAGCCGTCGGCCCCGCCGCCGCCGAACATCGCCGCCGTCCAGACGCGCCGTTTCGACATTCACCGAAACAACACCGTGCACACGATGATCGAGGCGCTCCGGGCGAGCTTCCCGGCCGTCGAAAGGTTGGTCGGGGAGGCGTTCTTCGCGGGGCTCGCGCGGGCCTATCTGGCCAAGCACCCGCCGCGCTCGCCGCTGCTGTTTCGTTACGGGGGCGGCTTTGCAGGCTTTATCGACGCCTTCCCGCCGGCCGCCAGCGTGCCCTATCTGAGCGATGTGGCGCGCCTCGAATGGCTCTGGCTGCAAGCCTATCACGCCGCCGATTCGGCCCCCCTGACCGTGGCCGCACTCGGCCAAATCGCGCCCTCGGCGCTTGCCGACAGCCAGCTGAGGCTGCCCCCGTCGCTTGGCCTTCTGGCGTCGCGCTTTCCTGTGGTCTCGCTTTGGGCGGCCAGCACAGACCGCGGTCCCAGCAGCGCCGTCGATCTCGCACGACCCGAACGGGCCTGCGTTCTGCGCCCGCAGCTTGCCGTCGATGTGCACGACCTCGCTCCGGGGCCTTTCGCGTTTATCGCAGCGCTGGCCGATGGCCGCCCGCTTGGCGCTGCCGCAACCGATGCCGCGCAGCAGCAGGACGGGTTCGATCTGGCAGCTAGCCTGTCTGCACTGTTTGAGATCGGCGCAGTAACCTCTATAGGGGCGGCGAGCGATCCAAACACACACCAAGGGGGATACGGATGATCACGCTCCACAACGCCGTGTTCGGCTTTTTCCAGCGCATCCTGGAAAACTGGCTGCTCGGTCTCGCCGCCCGCGCTGTCTTTGCCGGAACTCTTTTCGTTTACTTCTACAACTCGTTTCTCACCAAGGTGGATGCCGCCAATGGCGACTACTTCACCGTGCGGGACAGCGCCTTCATCCAGATCTACGGCGACAAAGTCTTCGAAGCGGTGCAGTACGACTTCAGCTCGCTTGCCTTCTGGCCTTGGGGCTTCATCGTCTATCTGGGGACCTATGCCGAGATCGTGCTCCCGGTGCTGATCATCCTCGGCTTCATGACCCGGATCGCCTCGCTTGGCATGCTGATCTTCATCGGCGTGATGACCTACAAGGACATCACCGGGGAGGTCTTGCCGCCCAGCCTGATGGTCCCCGGCTACGAAGCGCCCGCGGCCGCCCCGGCAACGCCGGCCCCGGCCGCCGAGGCCGGCGCAACCGCGGATGCGACCGCTTCGCCGGCCGAGACTGCGCCTGTGACCGCGCCTGTGGCGGCGTCGGTGGAAACCAACCCGGAGAGCCCCTATGGCGGGGTGAGCGCTGAGACCATTGGCACCTGGTTCGACGGCAAGCCCGACAGCGAAATCGTCGATCAGCGCGCCTATTGGGCCTTCGTGCTGTTCTACCTCTTCCTGCGTGGTGCCGGAGCCATCTCGCTCGACCGCCTGCTTGGCGGCCGACCCGACGACGACGAGGACGACGACGAGTATTGAGGCTCAGCAGCCAGTGGGGGTCGCGGCAATCGCGGCTCCCTCCGCGACAAGCGTCTCGATCTGGGCAGACGTATATCCCAACTCAGCGAGCACCTGTCGGGTGTGCTGACCCAGCACCGGCGCCGGTCCCGCAACGGCCCCGGGGCTATCGGAGAACTTAACCGGCAGCCCCAGGGTTTCGACTTGCCCGGCAACGGGGTGGTCCACGGCGACCACCATCTCGCGCGCCCGCGTCTGCGGGTCCGCATGCATCTCGTCGATCGCGTTCACAGGACCCGCGGGCATGCCGCCGTCGGCAAGCAGGGCCAGCCAATCGGCCGTGCTGCGCTCCCGGAAGATTGCGTTGAGCGCCGTCTCGAGCGCGCCCCGATGGGCCATCCGGTCGGCATTGGTAGCAAAGCGTGGGTCGGCCCCCAACGCCTCGGCCCCGATGAGGGCGATGAGCCGCTCCCAATTCGCCTGATTGGCGGCGCCGACACAGATCCACCCGTCTGCTGTCTCGAAGGCCTGATAGGGCGCGTTGAGCGGATGTGCCGAGCCCATCGCCCCCGGGCTGTGGCCCGTGGCGAAGGCGATGGCCGACTGCCAATAGGTGTGGGTGATCGCGGCTTCGAAGAGCGAGGTGTCGACGCGCTGGCCCCGCCCGGTTTGCCGCCGATGCTCGAGCGCCGCGCAGGCCCCCATTGCCCCGAGGATCCCCGCGGTGATGTCGGAGACCGGCGCCCCCACCTTCACCGGCGGCCGGCCCGGTGCCTCGCCGGTGATTGCCATCAGCCCCGACATGCCTTGAGCGATGAGATCGAACCCGCCGCGATCGGCATAAGGCCCGGTCCGCCCGAAGCCCGAGATTTCCACCTGGATAAGCCCCGGATTGCGCGCCGACAACACCTCCCAGGAGAGCCCGAGCTTTGCCATCGTCCCGAGCCGGTAGTTCTCGACGACGATATCCGCCCGGTCGAGCAGCCGCCCCAACGCCTCCCGCGCCCGCGCCTGCTTGAGATCGAACGCGATCCCCCGCTTGCCCCGGTTCATCATCATATAGGCCGCGCTCTCACCCGCGATCATGGGCGGCACCATGCGCCGTGTGTCATCGCCGGCGGGCTTCTCCACCTTCACCACATCGGCGCCCATATCGGCGAGCATCAGCCCGCAGACGGGGCCGGCCATGATATGGGCGAGCTCGACGACCTTGAGGCCCGCCAGCGGTCCCTTCCCCGGCCCGGCCCCCGTCATTCGCCCCGCCAGATCGGCTGGCGCTTGGCGAGAAAGGCCTCGAGACCCTCCTTGAAATCAGCCGAGAGATAGGTGGAGAGAATGAGGTCCGACCCGTCGGCCTGGGCGCCCTCGAGACGCAGCCGCCGCAACCCTTCCTTGGTGGCGCGCAGCGTGAGCGGTGCATGGGTGGCCAGCTGCTGCGCGAGCGCGCGAGCCCGGGCGAAAACGGCGTCGGCATCCGGCAGCACCTCGGCGACCAGGCCGATAACGCGTGCTTCCTCCGCCTCGATCAGCCGCGCGGTGAAAAGGATCTCGCGCAGCCGTCCCTGGCCGATCAGCGCCGCCAGCCGATCGAGATTGCCGATGGAGAGGCAGTTTCCGAGGGTGCGCGCGATGGGAAAGCCGAATTTGAGCCGGGCGTCGCTGATCCGGAGGTCACAGGCCGCTGCGATGGCCGCGCCCCCGCCGGTGCAGGCGCCGGCGATGGCGGCGATGGTCGGCACCGGGCAGCGCTCGATATCGGTCAGCACCCCGTCCATCTTGCGCTCATAGCCAAGGGCGTCGGCCTCGGTCTCGAAGCTGCGGAACTGGGTCATATCGGTTCCGGCAGCGAAGGCCCGGTCGCCCCCGCCGCGGATGATCACCGCCTTGATCGAACCGTCGGTCGGCACCGAGCGGCAGGCCGAAGCAAGCCCCTCATACATCGCGAAGGTCATCGCGTTGCGGGCCTCGGGCCGATTGAGGGTGACGGTGGCAATCCCGTCCGCCGTCTCATGCAGCAATTCAGCGTCCATACCGGTCACCTGTAGAAATACTCGACGAGGAAGAGCGGGACCGACGGCACATAGGTGCACAGCAAAAGCACCGTCATTAGCACCGCGATGAAGTAGATATTTACCTTCGTCACATCCCAGATATTGGCACGCGCCACGGCACAGGCGGTGATCAACACGGAAGCGACGGGCGGTGTCTGCTGGCCGATGGCGAGGTTCAGCGTCACCACCAAGCCGAAATGGACCGGGTCGATATCCGCCGCGATGATCAGCGGCATGACGATCGGAACCACCAAGATGATCGCCGCCGCCGAGTGCAGGAAGCAGCCGATCACCAGGAAGAAGAAGTTCAGAATGAGCAGGATCACCCATTTGTTCTGGGTGATGCCGAGAAGCCAGGCGGCGAGGTCCTGGGGCACCTGAGCGCGGGTGAGAAAGCCCCCCATCAGAACAGAGGCGGCGACGAGAAGCATGACCACCGCCGTCTGCATGCCGCCGTCGAGCATAGCCTTGCGCAGATGGCGCCGGTTCTCGCGCTCGGCAAAGCCGCCGGTCAGGATCCGCCGCGCGCCGTAAAGCACCACGCCGACGCGGCGCCCGAGGGAGGCGCCGTCCGCCCGGGCCGCGGCAAGCCGGGCCTTCACATCGTCCTCCGCCGAATGCCAGCCGCTGACGAGCAGTGCCGCCAGCACCGCCAGGCCCGCCGCCTCGGTCGCCGTGACGAAGCCGCCGAAGATGCCACCAAGAATGATGACCGGCAGCGAGAAGGCCGGCAGCGCCTCGAGGAAGGTCTCGCGCAGGCGACGGAGGTTGAAGGCCTCCTCGGTTGGGAGATTGTATTTGCGCGCGAAGAGCCAAGCGACGAACATCAGCCCAGCCGCCCCGAGAACCCCCGGGACGATGCCGGCCACGAAAAGCTCCTCTACCGACGTGTCCTGAGCCGAGGTGGCATAGAGGATCATCGGGATCGACGGCGGGATGATGATCGCCAGCGATGCCGAGGACGACGTGACCGCCGCTGCGAAGGGCGCCTTGTAGCCGCGCTTCTTCATCTGCGGGATCAGGATCGAGCCCATCGCGGCGACATCGGCCACGGCGCTGCCGGAAATCTCGGCGAAAAACAAGGAAACGCCGATATTCACCATCGCAAGCCCGCCGCGAACGAACCCGATCAGCGCGGCGACGAAATTGATCAGCCGATCGGTGACACCGCCTGCGTTCATGATCGCGCCGGCAAGGACGAACATCGGAATGGCGATCAGCGAGAACTTCGTCGACCCGTCATACATGTCGAGGGCGACGGTGACGATGCTCGAGGTCCCCTCGGTCAGCACCAGGCCGAGGATCGCCGAGATGGCGAGCGCCACGGCGATCGGGATGTTGAGGCAGATCAGCACCACCAGCGTGGCAAAGATCACCGGGATCAGCGCGGCCTCGGAATAGAGCGAAGGGTCGAGGGCGACGGCAGTTAGGTAGCCGGCGGTGAGGCAGGCTATCGCCCCGAGGATGACGAGCACGACTTTCATGGGCGCGGGCTCCGGTCGAAAGCGTCGGGGCGGTGGGTGCGCGCAGCCTCGAGTTCGTGCTCGACCTCTTCCTCGATCTCGGCATGCTCGAGCGAGACCCCCGCGGCGGTCTGACGCCAATACTCAGGCAACGACACCAGTTCGCAGAGGATAAAGAGCGCGGCGCCAATAGGGATCACCGATTGGGTGAACTGCACAGGTACCCAGGTGAGGCTGTCGAGGCTCATGCCCTCGAGCACCGCCAGAACCTCCATGCCGGTGACGCACAGAATGTAGAAGAACCAGATGACCGCGATCTCCGCGAGGATCAGCGCCCCCATCCGGTAGGGCATCGGGATGCCGAGAAGAACGGTGTCGAAGCCGATATGCCGCCGTTTCAGCGCCGCCAGCGCCGACCCGTAATAGGTGATCCACGACAACAGGATCGCCGCCACCTCATCGTACCAGGTGAGGCTGTCGCCGGCGAAGCGAAATAGGACCGCCACCATCACGATGACGGTGAGCGTGACCATCAGCAAGATCACGACCCATTCGAGGAGCGCCTCGAGGCCGCGATGGGCGAGCTTGAGCATGGCGGAAACCTAAGCCGGCGCGCCCCCGGGACAGCGCCCGAGGGAGCGGGGATCAGCGTTGGATCAGGAGCCCGAGGCGAGCGACATCACAGTGTCGATCATCTCCTGGGCGCCGTCGACTTCGGCGGCGAACTCCGCATAGATCGGCTGGGAGGCCGCAATGAAGGCCTCCTTGTCGGCCTCGTTGATCTGCACGCCGGCCTCTTCGATCACTTTAAGGAGATCGATCTCGAGCTGGGCGGCGGTTTCGTAAACGAAGTCCTGGGTCTGGCTGCCACAGGTCTCGAGTGCCACCTGCACCTCCTCGGGCAGCGCCGAGAAGTGGCGTTCGGACACCAGGACATAAGCCGGCGTATATACGTGGCCCGTGATCGACAGGTATTCCTGCACTTCCTGGAAGCGTGCCGAGGCGATTTGGGCGTAGGGGTTCTCCTGGCCGTCGATCACGCCGGTTTTGAGCGCGGTGAACACTTCGGAGAAGGCCATCGGCGTGGGGTTCGCGCCGTAGAGCTCAAACATCTTGACCCGCCAAGCGCCGCGCGGGGTGCGCAGCTTGATGCCGGCGAGATCCTCCGGCTTGGTGATCGGACGGGTGTTGTTGGTGATGTTCCGGAAGCCGTTCTCGAAATAGCCGATGATACGGTAGCCGTTGCGCTGCGCCGCCTCTTGGAACGTATCGCCGAGCGCATCGATCACCCGCTTCATGTGCTCACGGTCTTTGATGATGTAGGGCATCTCGAAGATGCCGAAGGTGTCGTCGACCGAAGACATCACCGAAGAGGGCAGCGCGAAGTGGACCTGACCGAGCTTGAGCTTCTGCAGCAGCTCACGGTCCTTGCCGAGTTGGGAGGCGCCAAAGGTCTGGACCTCGGCTGAACCGGCCAGTTCGTCATTCGCACACTGGGCGAACGCATCGGCAGAGGCCTCGAAAAGCGAGCCCGGTTGGCCGACATGGCCGAAGCGCAGGGTGAGGTCGGCAGCGGTCGCGGCGGTGCCCGCCACGATGGCGGCAATGGCGGCGAGAGCGGTGGTTCGGATCATGGTCTTCTCCCTTGTTGTCGTTCTGGCGGCCGCGCCCGCGGCCCGCATTTTTATGCGTCTGCGCGGGTTTCTTGCGACCCGCCTTGCGTTTAGCGTCCTTTCCGTCCGATTGCGAGCGCAAAGCGCGGCATTTCGCCACAAACCGGCAGGCTCACGCAGCGTGCGGCGCAGGCGTGGAATTCAGGTGCTCCATGGCGGCCATCACCCCGCCCTGGCTGTGCGGGACCCCGGCTTTGGCGAGACCCATCTCGACGCCTGAGAGGGTTGCCATCAGCATCAGATCGTTGAAGTCGCCGAGATGGCCGATGCGGAAGACCTTGTCGGCGACTTTCGACAGCCCGTTGCCCAACGAAAGATCGAAGTGCTCGAGCGTCACGGCGCGGAAGCCGTCCGCCGACTGGCCCTCTGGCAGCAGGACGGCCGTCAACACGCCCGATTCGTGGCCCTGCCGCGCACAGAGAACCTCGAGCCCCCAAGCACGAACCGCAGCGCGGGTGGCCGCGGCGTGGCGGGCATGGCGCGCGAACACATTCTCCAGCCCTTCCTCGTGGAGCATGTCGATCGCCTCGACGAGGCCGTACAGCATGTTGGTCGCCGGCGTGTAAGGGAAGTAACCCTTGGCGTTGGGCCCCAGCATCTCATCCCATGCCCAGTAAGACTTCGGCAGAGTGGAAGCTTCACTTGCGGCGATTGCCTTGGGCGAGAGCGCGTTGAAAGACAGCCCTGGCGGCAGCATCAGCCCCTTTTGACTGCCCGAGACGGTCACATCCACACCCCAGCCGTCGTGCTCATAGGGGATCGAGGCGAGCCCCGAGATCGTGTCGACCATGAACAGCGCCGGATGACCCGTCGCGTCGATCGCCTGTCGCACGTCCTCGATCGGCGAGACAGAGCCCGTAGAGGTCTCGTTGTGCACGACGCAGACCGCCTTGATCTCGTGACCCGTGTCCTGCGCGAGACGCGCCCCGATGGCCTCGGCATCGGCGCCCGATCGCCAGTCGCCCTCGATAACCTCTGGCTCCAGACCGATGCGCCGCGCGAGCTTTGCCCAAAGCGCGGCGAAATGGCCGGTTTCGTACATCAGCACCTTGTCGCCGGCGGAAAGCGTGTTGACGAGCGCCGCCTCCCACGCACCGGTGCCCGAGGCAGGAAAGATGACCACGGGGTGCTCGGTGCGGAAAATCGATTGCATGCCCTCGAGCGCGCGGTGGCCGAGATCGGCGAAATCGGGGCCGCGATGGTCCATCACAGCGTTGTCCATGGCCCGCAAGATCCGGTCCGGCGTGTTGCTCGGCCCGGGGATTTGCAGCATGTGCCGCCCCGCCTTGTAGCGCTTCTCGGCCATCCCTCGCCTCCCGCCTGTTTTCAATGCTTGCCCGGCCGCCCCGGGTCTTGTGTCCCGATGCCGCCCATGCTGTATTTCGTATACAGAATACGAGCGGGAGACGCGTGTCAATGTCGGCAAACATGGCTATTCGAGACAGGCGGGACGATCAGCTGACCAAGCGGCTCGCCCGCGCGGTCCGCGGCCCGGTCCTCGCCTCGCCCTTCGATCTCGGGCGCTATGCAACGGACGCATCCATTTACCAAATCGCCCCCCGCGCGGTTGTTGTGCCTCAGAGCGGCGACGATGTGGCGGCCGCCCTCGAGATCGCCCGCGACGAACGCGTGCCGCTCCTGCCCCGCGGCGGCGGCACATCGCAATGCGGACAGACGGTGAATGACGCCGTGGTCCTGGACCTTTCCAAACGGATGAACCGCATCCTAGAGATCGACCCCGAGGCGCAAACCGCCACCGTCGAGCCCGGCGTGGTGCTCGATCAGCTCAATGCTGCGTTGAAGCCGTACGGGCTGTGGTACCCGGTCGACGTCTCCACCTCCTCGCGCGCCACGCTCGGAGGCATGACGGCCAACAACTCGTGCGGCGCGCGGTCGATCCGATATGGCATGAGCCGCGACAACGTGCTGGCGATCGACGCACTCCTCGCCGATGGCAGCCGCGCACGCTTTGCCGAAACCGACCCGGACACCCTCGGCAACACCCCCGCCGATGCGCTGTTTCGCGATCTGCTGGCGCTCGCCCGCGCAGAGAGCGACGAGATCCGCGCCCGCTGGCCGACTGTCCCGCGCAATGTCGGCGGCTACAACACCGACGCCCTTTTGGCCGCCCGCCCCAATCTGGCGACGCTGCTCGTGGGCTCCGAGGGAACCCTCGCCTTCTCCGAGCGCATCACCCTCAAGCTCTCCAAGCTGCCCACGGAGAAGGTTCTGGGTGTCTGTCACTTCCCCTCCTTCTACGCTGCGATGGACGCCGTGCAGCATATCGTGACGCTCGGTCCGACCGCAGTTGAACTCTTCGACCGGACGATCCTGGAGCTTGCCAGGGAGATCCCGCTCTTTCGCAGCGCCGTCGATCGCTTCACCCGGGGCACCCCGGACGCGCTCCTCATCGTCGAATTCGCCGAAGCGGACGAGGCAGAGAACCTCCATCGGCTCTCGGGGCTCGGGGATCTGATGGCTGAGCTCGGCTTCGCTTGGGACGGCGGCCGCAAGGGTGTCGGCGGCGTTGTCGAGGCGGTGGATCCAGCCTTTCAAAAAGAGATCATCGAGGTCCGCAAGCAAGGCCTCAACATCATGATGTCGATGAAGTCCGAGGGCAAACCCGTCTCCTTCATCGAAGATTGCTGCGTGGCATTGCCGGATCTCGCCGCCTACACGGACCGGCTGCAAGGGATCTTCGACCGCCACGGGGTCTCCGGCACCTTCTATGCCCATGCCTCGGTGGGCACCCTTCACGTCCGCCCGGTGCTCAACCTCAAGCAAGAGGCCGGGGTCCGGGCCCTGCGCGCGATCGCCGAGGAGACCTTCGAGATGGTGCGCGCCTACAAGGGCACGCATTCCGGCGAGCATGGCGACGGGATCGTGCGCTCGGAGTTCCACGAGGAGATGTTCGGGCCGCGGCTCGTCGGCCTTTGGCGCCGGGTCAAGGCACGGATGGACCCCGACGGCCTGCTCAATCCGGGCCGCGTCGTCGACCCGCCGAGGATGGACGACCGCAGCCTGTTGCGATACCGGCCCGACTACCGCTGGGACGACATCGACACCGTCTTCGATTGGCCCGGCTTCGAGGGGGCGGGGCGCGGGCTGCAGGGCGCCGTGGAGATGTGCAACAACAACGGCGCTTGTCGGAAAATCGGCGACGGCGTCATGTGCCCGTCCTACAGAGTCACCCGCGACGAGCGCGATCTTGTCCGCGGCCGGGCAAATTCGCTGCGGCTGGCGATGTCGGGCCAGCTCGGGGAGGACGCGCTGACCTCGCCCCAGATGGCCGACACGATGAAGCTCTGCGTCTCCTGCAAGGCGTGCCGGCGCGAATGCCCCACGGGCGTCGACATGGCCAAGATGAAGATCGAGGTGCAAGCGGCCCAGGCCAAGGCCCATGGCATCGGCCTGCGCGAGCGCTTGGTCGCCTGGTTGCCGCGCTACGCGCCCTATGCGCGCTTTCTGCCGCCCTTGATGAACGCGCAACACTGGATGCCGGGCGCGCCCGGGGCCATGGAACGGCTTTTAGGGCTCGCGGCCGACCGGCCCCTGCCCCGCTGGCCCTGGGACGCCTGGCGCCCGACCTCGGAGGCGGGCTCGGAGCCGGTGGACGTCCTTCTCTTCGCCGACAGCTTCAACCGCTATTTCGAGCCTTGGAACCTGCGCGCGGCGGAAGCGGTGCTGCGTCGCCTGGGGCTCAGGGTGGGCCACGCGACGCCGCCCGGGCGCGGCAGGCGGCCGCTTTGCTGCGGGCGAACCTTCCTGGCCGCCGGGCTCGCGCCCCAAGCCCGACGCGAGATCGCCCGCACCGCCCAAGCGCTGCGCGCACATCTTGCCGCCGGCGGGGTGGTCGTCGGCCTGGAGCCGTCCTGCGTGCTGACGTTCCGAGACGAGGCGCCCCAGCTCCTCGACGACTGGCCGGAGGCGTTCGGCCAACAAATCATGCTCTTCGAGGAGTATCTCGCGGGTTTACCCGCCCAGGGCCGCGATCTGCCGCTCGGCCCGGTCAAGGCCCGTCGCGCCTTGCTTCACGGACACTGCCATCAGAAGGCCTTCAACCAAATGGGCCCCGTGCAGCGGCTGCTGGCCCAGATCCCGGATCTTAAGGTCGAGCTCATCCCGTCATCCTGCTGCGGCGGTGCGGGGGCCTTCCAATACCAGGCCGAAACCGCCGCGACCTCGCGCGCTATGGCCGAGCTCTCGCTCCTGCCCCGGATCCGCACGGCGGATGCCGAAACGGTGATCCTGGCCGACGGAACGTCCTGCCGCCACCAGATCGCGCACGGCGCCGCGCGTGAAGCCCGCCATGTGGCGACGCTTCTTGCCGAAAGCCTCGGCGCAGGCGGGGTCCGCGCGCCCTGGGACCGCTGAGGATCCCCCGGATGAACTCAGCCCTTTTCACCCCGCAGCTCCAGAGCCCCGATCAGAGGATCGCTCGGCGCCCACTGGCCCAAGAGCTTGCCGAACGGCTCCGCACGCAGATCGTGGACGGTACGCTGGCGCCCGGGACGAAGCTTTCGGAGCAGGCGCTTTGCGACCGCTTCGGGGTCTCTCGAACCCCGCTCAGAGAAGCGCTCAACATGCTCGCGGCGGAGGGGCTCGTGCTCCAGCGCCCTGGGCGTGGCGCCGTGGTCAGCCCGCTGACCCTGACCGAGCTGGAGGAGACGTTTCCGGTCATCGGCGCGCTCGAAGCGCTTGCCGGCGAGCTTGCCGCGGCGCGGGCGACGGCCGCCGAGATCGACCAATCGGCGCAACTGCAAGAGCGGCTCGCCGACCAGCACCGCTCGGGCGATCTCGCCGGTTACGCCCAGACCAATGCGGAGATCCACGCCCTTTTGCGGCAAGCGGCGGGGAACGCGACCCTGGCCCTCAGCATTGCGGGCCTCGACGTCAAGTTGCGCCGTGCGCGACGTCTTGCCAATCTGGCGCCGCAACGCTGGGCCGAAGCGGTGGAGGAACACGCCCAGATCCACGCCGCCCTCGCTGCCCGCGACGGCGCCCGCCTGTCCGGGCTGCTGCGCCGCCACTTGGCCAACAAGGCCGCCGCGCTGTTGCGCCAGTTCGAGAGCTGAGCCGACGCGCTTGTCCGGCGCTTGGCGGATCCCCAAACACCGACACACCCGTGAGCCGCCCTGCCGAGGCCATGCAGACACCCCCGCCGACCGAGATCCTGAGCTTCAAGACCGAGGACGACGCTCGCCCGGTGACCTCCGCGCTTTGGCGCGGCGGAAGGCATGGGCTCCTGCTGGTGGACGGGATGTCCGGCCTGCCGATGCGACCCTGGCGGTCGAAGCTTGCGCAGCTTATCGGCCATGGGCTGACCGTTCTCGAGCCGCGCCCGGAGCCCATGGGCACCGAAGCAGGCGCTGCGCTGGAGCGCTCGGTTGAAACGATCTCCCGCATGGTGGCCGGGGGCGTGGCACATCTGCGCGGTGCCGGAGCCCGGGCGGTTTCGGTGCTCGGGATCGGTCGCGGCGCCGAGGCCGCGGCCGAGGCGGTTCTCACCGGTTTGGTGGGCAATCTCGATGTGCTGATTTTGGTCGGACCCGAGCGGGTATCGGGGCCGGTCGGCCGCATCACCCAGCGCGTGATCTTCGTGGTGTGCGACGATGACGACGCGATGAAGGTCGCGGTCGAGCAGCATATGTTCGCGCCCGACACCACGCAGCTCACGTTGTACACCGGCGAAACCCCGGCGGCCGCCCTTTTCGACAGCCCCCAACACGGGCTGCGCCTCGTCAAGCTGATCATCGACGCGTTGGATGCTGATCCCTGATATTAACTCAACTTGAGGTCAGCTCAATATCTCTTTTTCTTGTTGAGAAAGAATTCAACTGCGATATGCTGCCGGCTAACGAAACGGTCCGCCTGTGAGCGCGATCACAGGGCGCAGTTGGGGAGGCGCAGGGGCATGGACGAGGCGCACGCACAGACGCTGAGTTTGCGCATTTGGCGCGGCGGGCCTGACGGCACGGCGGGAGCTCATGAGACCTATGAGGTTCCAGCCCGGGAGAACCAGACCGTGCTGGACGCCGTCACGGAGGTGCAGCGGCGGCACGCTCCCGATCTGGCCTATCGCTTCGCCTGCCGGGTCGGCGTCTGCGGCTCCTGCGCGATGACCGTCAACGGGCGCCCGCGCTGGACCTGCAGAACCCATGTGCAGAAGGTCGCCCAGGCCGGCGAGATCACTGTGGAGCCGCTGCGCAACCTGCCTCGCATCCGCGATCTCGTGGTCGATATGGACCCCTTCTTCGACAAATGGGGAAAGGTTGGCGGCTTCGAGGGGACTGCGACCCGCGACGACGCGCCGGCCGCCGTCGATCCCTCTGGCCGGGAGCGGCGGGAGGCCGATGCGGCAATCCAGTGCATCAACTGCGCCGTCTGCTACGCGGCCTGCGACGTCGTCTCTTGGGACACCGACTATCTCGGCCCCGCGGCGCTCAACCGCGCCTGGACCCTGCTCAACGACCCCCGCGCCGCCAACCGATCAAAGGTAAAGGCGACAGCCCTGGGCACCGGCGGCTGCGGCTCGTGCCACACCCATGGCGCCTGCATGGCGGCCTGCCCTGTCGGGCTTTCGCCGACCCGCTCGATCGCCGGGATCAAGCGGCGCTCGCTGCTCGATCTCTTCGGAGGCGCCTGATGGAGGCTCGGCTCTTCGTCCTCCAGCGGCTGACGGCGCTCGTTCTCGCACCGCTCGTCCTCGTGCATCTGGGGTTGATCCTCTATGCGGTGCGTGGCGGGCTTTCGGCCGAGGAGATCTTGGGGCGCACGGCAGGATCTGAAGGCTGGGCGCTGTTCTACGGGCTGTTCGTTCTGGCCACCGCGGTCCACGGGCCGATCGGCTTGCGCAACATCCTCGTCGAGTGGGCCGGCCTGCCGCGGCGGCTCGCGACCCCGGCGATGGGGGTGTTGGCTGCCCTGCTCCTGGCATTGGGACTCCGGGCAGTCTGGGCAGTCTATGCGCCGGGGGGGGTGGCATGAAGACGGACGACACCTCTTCCGCGCTATCGCGTTGGGCGGCCCTGCTGCACCGGCTCTCCGGCATCGGCCTCGCGCTGTTCCTGCCGGTGCATTTCCTGGCACTTGGGCTCGCCCTCGAAGGCGCAACGGCACTCGACGGCATGCTCGTCTGGACCGAGCATTGGTCGGTCAAGGTGGCAGAATGGGGGCTCGTCGTGCTGCTCGGGCTGCACCTCACCCTTGGGTGTCGGCTTCTTGTCCTCGAGATGCTGCCCTGGGGGGCAATCCCGTCTCTACGCCCGGGCTTGGTCTATGCCGGTGTGGGGCTTTCCGCGCTTGCGGGCGGGGTTTTTATCCTCGGTGTGATCTGACAGGAGGCGGCGATGGAGATCGACCGGCACGAAACCGATATCCTGATCCTTGGCGCGGGCGGCGCGGGGCTCATGGCGGCGCTCCACGCAAAACAGGCCAGCCCGGATCTCGAGGTCGTGGTGGCGGTCAAAGGGCTGCTCGGAAAATCGGGGTGCACGCGGATGGTCCAGGGCGGCTACAACGTGGCGCTCTCCCCCGGCGACAGCGTCGAACGGCATTTCCAGGACACCATCGAGGGTGGCAAGTGGCTGCCGCGTCAGGATCTCGCCTGGGCCTTGGTCACCGGCGCCGTGACCCGCATCCGTGAGCTCGAGAACGAATACGGCTGCTTCTTCGACCGCAATCCCGACGGCACGCTCCACCAGAAGGCCTTCGCCGGGCAGACCTTCGACCGCACGGCACACAAGGCCGACCTCACCGGCATCGAGATCATGAACCGGCTGATGGAGCAGGCCCGCGCCCATGCTGTCCGACCGCTGGAGGAACACCGGGCGCTGGAGCTGATCCCGGCCGCCGACGGCTCTGGGATCGCCGGCGTTCTGATGCTCGACATCCGCCGCGGGAGCTATCGCTATATCGCCGCGAAGTCGGTGCTGCTCGCCACCGGCGCCGGCCCGTCGATGTATCTCTACCACACGCCGTCGGGGGATAAATCTTCGGACGGTCTGGCTATGGCGATGCGCGCGGGCCTCGCGCTGCGAGACATGGAAATGGTCCAGTTCCACCCCACGGGGCTCCTCGGAGGCCCGGACACGCGCATGACCGGCACCGTGCTGGAGGAAGGTCTGAGGGGCGCCGGCGGCCATCTCCTCAACGGCGACAAGCACCGCTTCATGGAGGACTACGACCCTCGCGCCGAGCGCGCCACCCGCGACGTCGTCTCGCGCGGGATCTATGCGGAGATGCGTAGCGGCCGCACGACGCCGATGGGCGGGGTCTACATCTCCATGGGCCATCTCGGGCCGGACCAGGTGGCGGCCAAGTTTCCCGGCATGGTCAAGCGCTGCGCCGATTGCGGGTTCGATCTTGCGGGCGGGCTCGTCGAGGTGGTCCCGACGGCGCATTACATGATGGGGGGTGTCGAGATGGAGATCGACACCGCAACCGCGCTCCCGGGCCTCTTCGTAGCCGGGGAGGATGCAGGCGGCGTGCATGGCGCCAACCGGCTGGGCGGCAACGGGGTCGCGAACTCGACGGTCTTCGGCGGGATTGCGGGCGACCGGATGGCGGCGGCGATCGCTGCGGGCGCTGGCCTGCGCCCGGAGGACCCTGGGGCGATCGACGCCGGGATCGCGCGCGCCGAGATGCCGTTTTCCCGGCCGGCCGGCGATCTCCACGGCCTGCGGGAGCGGCTGTCCGAGGCGATGTGGGAGGATGTCGGCGTCTTGCGCACCGAGGCGGGCTTGCGTCGCGGGCTCGACCGGCTGTCGGAGATCCGGGCCGAGCTCGCCGAGACAGGGGTCGCCGACCGCAACCGCGCGTTCAACCTCACCTGGGGGGATGCGCTCAATCTCGAGAGCCTGGTCGCCGTCTCGGAGGCCGTTGCCCGGGCGGCGCTCGCCCGCGAGGACAGCCGTGGCGCCCATTTCCGCGAGGACTTTCCAGAGACCGGCGACCTTGCCGAAACCCGCTTCACCCGGCTACGCGCAGCTGGCGACGGGCTCGCGCTCGACATGGTCCCCGTCGACTTCTCCATCGTCCGCCCCGGCACCTCGCTGCTGGACGGCACCGCCAAGCCCCCCATCGCCGCGGAGTGATCCCCATGATCGACGAGACCACCCTGGAGGCCGCCGCCTTCGACATCATGGCCAAGGCCGCCATCGACATCCCCGAGGATTATCTCACCGGCATCAAGGGGATGATCGACTTGGAAACCGGCGATCTCTCCTCCTTCGTGCTCAAGGCGATGGTCGACAACTACGAGGCCGCGACAGAGGACCGCCGGCCGATGTGCGCCGATACCGGCCTGCCACGTTATTATGTCAAGATGGGCAACGAGGCGCGCATCGAGGGTGGGCCCATTGCACTCGAACGCGCGCTGCGTCAGGCGACCGCCCGGGCGACCCACGAGGTGCCGCTGCGCCCCAACCGCGTGCACCCGCTCTGGCGCACCGACCACAACAACAATGTCGGGTTGAATGCGCCGGAGGTGGAGTGGTCCTTCGAGCCCGACGCCGACTGGATCGACATCACCACCGTCCATAAGGGCGGCCTCTTCGGCACCGACTACCGGATGCTCTTCCCCGGCGACGGGATCGACGGGATCAAGCGGTTCCTGCTCGACACGCTCATCGCCTTCGGCAAGCGCGGGCTCGCCTGCCAGCCGGCGATCGTCGGCGTCGGCATCGGCGGCTCGAAGGACATCTGCATGGTCCTCGGCAAGCAGGCGGCGTGCCTGCGCACGGTGGGCGACCGCAACCCCGACCCGAAGGTGGCCGCGCTGGAGCTCGAACTGATGGCGCTCGGCAACGACATCGGCATGGGCGCCATGGGCTTTGTCGGCAAGTCGATGGTCGTCGATCTGCACATCGAATGCGGCTACACCCATACGGGCGGCATGCCGATCTCGGTGCACACCTTCTGCCTCTCCTCCCGCCGCGCCACCGCCCGCATCCACGCCGATGGCCGCGTCGAGTACCGCACCGACCCGCGCTGGTTCACCCCCTATATGCGCCGCGAGGGGGTTGCCTTCGACCCGTCCGCGCTCGCCGCCGAGTGAGATCCCCGCCGTGGTCAAATGGATCCTGATCGTCGTTCTGTTTCTCGCGCTCCTGATGGCCGGCATCGCGCTGCTCTCGACCACGCTCCGGGCGGCAGATGCCGAGGGCGTGCTCAAAGCGCTGCGCGGCCAGTTGGCCTTCCACAACGCCTATTTCGCCGAGAGTTGCCCGACGGCGCAGACGGTGGCGCGAGCGGCGGAGCGCGCGGGCTTCGCGACGATCGCCTTCGACGAGACGACCCCGCAGCGCAGTGCGCCGGGCACGGGGCCGTTCGCCGGTGTCGCGGTCAGGATCGAGCCGCGCGCGCCGTTCTCCAAGGGTGACGGGCTGACACTCTTCGTCACCGAGGGGGACTGCCTCAAACGCCCAGCCGACTGGGTGGAGCTTCTCGATCAGGAGACCGACAGATGAGCAGCCTGAAACAACACCGGATTTCTCTGCCCGCGAGCCCGGAGGACATCGCGAAGCTCGCGCCTGGCAACGTCGTGTTCCTGGACGGGATCGTCTACACGGCGCGCGAGAAGGTCTATCAGAAGGTCATCGAGGAGGGCGCCGCGCTGCCGCTGCCGGACATGGCCGCCGTCTCCAACGTGAATTTCCACTGCTCGCCGGCCGCCGCCCGCGACGCGAGCGGAGAGTTCCGCATCGGCGGGGTTACCGCCACCGCCTCCTTCCGCTTCTCCAAATGGATGGCCGACTGGCTCGACAAGACCGGCACCAAGATCGTCATCGGCAAAGGCGGCATGCCGCGCGAGGACTATGAGCAGATCCTCGCTCCCCGGGGCGCGGTCTATCTCACCACCGTCGGCTACGGCACGGGCGCGCTCCTCGGGCGCGGGGTCAAGGCGGTCGAGGCGGTGCATTGGCTCGACGAGCTGGGCCTCGCACAGGCGATGTGGATGTTCCGGGTGGAGAATTTCGGCCCCTTCATCTGCGACAGCGACCTGACGGGCGCCTCGCTCTTCGCCCAGCAGGGAGAAATCGTGAACCAGCGGATCGCGTCGCTCTATGACGGGCTGAAGCCGCCGGCGCTCCACCGCTATGGCGAGACCGACGACCGCAAGACCGAGGTGATGTGAGCCGCCAGCGAGTTTCGGGCGGCGGCGATCGCCTCGATCTGGGCCGGTCATGCAGGGCTGAGGGTCCGGGCCAAGAGCTCTGGGCAACGGGCGCCAGCCACGGTCGGCCCCCAGCGGACCCCGAGGGCCCCCGAGGCGTGACCGCTCATCGGCCCCCGCTCGGCCCGCGTCAGAGCAAGCCTCCCGGACCCGGCGCATCAGCCGCAAGATGTTACCCGCCCCCATCTCAACCTCCGCGAGCACCCGGCGGATGTCGGACCGGACGCGCGCGCGCTGCGCCTCGTACCGCTCGAGTGCTGGAAATGTCCACGGGCCTGCGCCCGACAATCGACCTTTGACAGTGGCGAGGTTTTGGGCAGGATCGCCACGGTAAACATCGGACCCGGACCACCGGGCCAGCATCAGTCCATAGGGAGGACCCTCCATGAAGAGCATCCTGACCGGCGTCGCGGCCGTCTTGGTCGCCACAGCCGCAGCGGCAGAGTACCCTGAGCGCACGATCACCATGGTGATCCCCTACGGCGCGGGCGGCGCGACGGATATCTCGGCGCGCACCATGTCTGAGCCGCTCTCTGCGCTGGTTCCAGAGCCCGTCGTCATGATCAACCGCACGGGCGCCGGCGGCGCGACCGGCTCGGTCTCGGTCAAGAACGCCGATGCGGACGGCTACACCATGCTCTTCGCCCGCGTCGGCTCCCACACGGTGAACCCCGCGATGAAGGCGTCGCTGCCCTACACGCTCGAGGATTTCGAGTTTGTCGGGGTCTACGAGATCAACCCGGTGGCCTGCGCCGTGCGCCCGGATAGCGGGATCGACAGCATGGCGGCTCTCATCGAGCGGGTGAAATCCGCCCCGGGCACCGTGACCTACTCCTCCTCGGGCGTTGGCTCCCTGCTGCACATCGCGGGCGCAATGGTGCTCAAGAGCTTCGGCATCGAGGACCCGTTGACCGCCGCCATCCACATCCCGATGCAGGGCGGCGGTGCTGCGGCGACTGCGGTGCTCTCCGGCACCGCCACCTTCATCTGCACCAACTCCTCGGCGCTCGCGAGCTTCATCGCCAACGAGCAGCTCGTCCCGCTCATGGTCACCACCGCCGAACCGGTCGAGGGCTTTGATGCGCCGACCGCGGCCTCGCTCGGCCATCCGGAGCTCGAACAGCTCGTCGGCTGGACTGGGATCGCCGGGCCGGCGGGGATCCCGGCCGAGGTGGGCGAGAGCTGGCGCGGCTGGCTCGCCGAGGTGACCGCCGATGAGGGCTTCGTCTCGGCGATGGAAGCCCGCGGCTCGGTGATCCGCTTGATGGACCCCGCTGAGAGCCAGAGCTTCATCCAAGGTCAATACGAGGTCTTCCGGGGCCTCGTCGATGAACTTGGGATGCGCATTCCCTGAGCCGATGCCCGAGGCCGCTGGCACCCCGTCCGCGGCCTGCCCTCCCAGGGGGCTTCCCGCTCTGGGAAGCCCAAGAACATTCCCATATCGACCCGGAGACCGCGCCATGCGCGCAGCCCCACCGCGGCAAGAGCCGACAGCCAAATGACCGCCCGCGCGCGAACCCGCCTCTTGGCCTTGGGCACGGTGGCGCTTGCGCTCGCGCTGTTGAGCGTTGTGATCCCCGAAGGCGTGGTGGTCGGCCCTGGCCTGCCCTGGATCTTGCGCGGTGATCTGTGGCCGACTGTGATCGCCAGTTGCCTTCTCGCGGCTGGGGCAGGCCTTGGGCTTGCGACCTACCTGGCCGACCCCGCCCCCGAGCCCGGCGACGATGCCACGCAAGCCGCCTCCGCACCCGGCCTCATGCGACTAGTGGGGCTGGGCGCGGTTCTGCTGGGCTTGGCCTTCGGTGTCGGCACCTTCGGCATGGTCTGGACTTCACTGCTCGGCTTTTGGGCGATCGCCCTGCTGATCCGGGCCCGACCGCTCTGGGTGGCGCTCCTCGTCGGTGCGCTGCTGCCCCTGCTGCTCTACGGCTTCTTCTCGCATTTTGCCGGCGTCCCGATCCCTCAGGGGATCTTCATCCGCCTGCCATGACCCGGAGCCAGCGCGCCAGATGAGTTTTGACACCCTCGCCCAATCCTTCGAGCTGATCGCCCAGTGGGAGAGCATCGCGGCGCTCGCCATCGGCCTTGTCGCGGGCGTCATCGGCGGGGCGATCCCGGGCATGTCGGCCACGATGGCCGTGGCGATCACGCTTCCCTTCACCTTCGCGCTGGCGCCCATCACCGGCATCCTGCTGCTTCTGGGCGTCTACAAGGGCGGGATCTTCGGCGGCTCGATCCCGGCAATCCTGATCAAGACACCAGGGACCCCGGCCTCCTCTGCCACCACGCTGGACGGCTATCCGATGGCGGAGAGGGGTGAAGCCGGGCGGGCGCTCACCATGGCGCTTTACGCCTCCTGCATCGCCGACTTCGTCTCCAACTTGGCGCTGATCCTCGCCGCCGGTTGGCTCGCCTCGCTCGCGCTGGGCTTCGGTCCGCCGGAGATTTTCACCCTCATCCTCTTTTCCCTCACGATCATCGCGGGCGTCTCCGGCGACAGCCTGCTCAAGGGAGTGGTCTCCGGCCTCCTGGGGCTCCTGCTCGCGACCGTGGGGCTGGACCAGATCGTCGGCACCGACCGCTTCTCCTATGGCGACGCCAATCTCCAGGGCGGGCTCAACTTCATCGCCGTCCTCGTGGGTCTCTTCGCGCTGCCGGAAGTCTTTGCCTATCTCTACCGACCCAGTGAGCGCGCGGGCCGCGTGCGCGCCGTGGGCGGCAGCACAGCGTCATGGGCCGATCTGCGGCGTTGCCTGCCCTCGATCCTGCGCGGCTCCGGCATCGGGGTGGTGATGGGCTCGATCCCGGGCATCGGCGCAGCGCCGGCGGCCTTCCTCGCCTATTCCGAAGCCCGGCGAACCTCGCCGCGTAAGGCCCATTTCGGCAAGGGCGAGATCGAAGGCGTGGCGGCTGCGGAGGCCGGAAATAACGGGGTCGCTGGCGCCACGCTGATCCCGCTCCTTGCACTCGGGGTGCCGGGCGACGTGATCACGGCGATCATCATCGGCGCCTTCCAGATCCATAATCTTCAGCCCGGCCCGCTCTTGTTCCAAACCAACGGCGCGCTCGTTTATGCGATCTTCCTCGGGCTCATGCTCTCCTCAGCACTGCTCCTTGTGATCGGCTTCATTGCGACCCGCGGCTTCCGGCTGATCGCAGAGATCCCCAAGGCCATCGTCATGCCCTCGGTGCTGGTGCTGTCGGTGTTCGGCGTCTATGCGGTCAACAACAACACCTTCGACATTGGCGTGATGTTCCTGATGGGCCTTGTCGGCTATGCGTTCTTGCTGCTTCGGGTGCCGGCGGCGCCGTTTCTGATCGCCTTCATCCTCGGCCCGCTGCTCGAGACGAATTTCCGCCTCGCCATCCTCGACCCGGCGGATGATTTTTGGGTGTTTTTCCGGAGCCCGATCACCTGGGTGTTCTGGTCGCTCACGGCGCTCAGCCTCGTCTTCGTTTTGACGGGCCTGCGCCGCGGCGGGCGCTAACCGCATGGCGTTGCCCGCGGGCCTCGATGCGCACGCCTTCGTGCCTGTGCTGGCGATCTTCGTCTTCGGCGGCTTTATCAAGGGCGGACTCGGCTTCGGGCTCCCGCTGGCGACGATCTCGCTCCTTCCACTGGTCATCCCGGTCGATATGGCGCTCGCGATCAACACCATCGTTCAGCCCATCACCAATTTGGGCCAGCTCTGGGGCTCGGGCCGCGGGCGCGAGGCGGTCGCACGATTCTGGCCCATGCTCCCGCCGCTCGCCGTCGGCGTGGCGCTCGGCGCGCTCCTCGTCAAATCGATCCCGCCCGACACCCTGACGCTGGTCCTAGGCATCTTCATCATGGTGTTCTGCACGCTGTCGGTCTCGGGATGGGTGCTTCCGATCAAACCCACCCAAGAGCGCGCAGCCGGGATCGGAACCGGCTTTGCTGCAGGGATCGTGGGCGCGCTTACCGCTGCCAACGGGCCCGTCTTCGTCATCTACCTGATGGCCCTCAAGCTGGACCAAGCGCTCTTCCGCGCAACCCTGGGGTTTCTCTTCGTCGTCTCGGGCGCGTTGGTGGCGGGCGGCTTCGCTTCGGTCGGCTTCCTCGACTGGGGCCGAACGCTCCTTGCGTTGCTCTGCGTTCCGTCCGCGCTGTTGGGGATGTGGCTCGGGACACGGCTCGCCCGCCGCCTCGCGGCGGAGGCCTTCCGGCGGGCCGTTCTCGTCGGCCTCTTTTGCCTCGGCGCCAATTTCAGCCTGCGTGGACTAAACGTGATCTAACGGGCCAGTAAGGAATTGCATATGGATATCCGCACACTCTACACATTGCTCGCTATCGCCGATCATGGCAGCTTCGCAGGCGCCGCGCGTGCGCTCGGCCTGTCGATCTCTGGCGTGTCGCTTCAAATGCGCGGCCTCGAAGAGGAGACCGGGCTCACCCTGTTCGACCGCAGCCGCAGGCCGCCCGCCCTGACCCCCGACGGGCGTGGGGTCGTGGATCGGGCGCGGGACGTCATCGCCGCCTGGGAGCGGCTGTCCGACAGCCTGCGCCGACCCGAAGACGCGGGGCTTTTGCGCGTGGGCTGCGTGCACACCCTCGTGGCGGGCATCCTACCGCGCGCCCTCGTGGCGCTGAGAAAAGGTCGCCCGGATCTCACCGTCCATCTGACCACAGCGCTGACCCATGAGCTGGAGACCGCCGTCCGCCATGGCAGGATCGATGTCGCCGTCTGCACAGAGCCCGAGAGCGTTGGGACAGACTTGTTGTTTCGCCAGTTTTGCACCCAACGCTTGGTCCTCATCGCGCCAGAAAGCGCCACGGGCGACGATGCCGCCGCGCTGCTGGCCGCAAACCCCTATGTGCGTTTCAACCGGGAAGCACGGGTCGCGGCACTGGTGGAGACGAGCATGGCACAGATCGGCGTGAACCCCGTGACTTGTATGGAGATCGACACCCTCGAGGGCGTACTCTCCATGGTGCTTCACGGTCTCGGGGTTTCGGTCGTGCCGGAGCCGTTTCGCGACCGCCCCCTGCCTGCGGGCCTGCGGATGCTGACCCTCGGCGAGCCCCCGGCCAAACGGGCCATCGGGACCCTGGTGCGCCCCGACAGCGTCCGTTTGCGTTTCATCGATGCGCTCCATGCCGCGCTGATCGGCGCCTGCGACGCTGATGGCGGCACGGTCCTCAGCTCTTGAGCCGGTAACCCTGGGCGAGCCACCGCAGCCCGACCCAGATGAGCAAACAGCTGGCGCCGAGCGAAACGGCCATCCCCAGCCAGGGATTGCTGTCGGACACGCCGAGGGCCCCGTACCGGAAGCCATCGATCAGATAGAAAATCGGATTGAGATGCGAGAGCGTGTAGAACGGCTCCGGCAACCGATCGATGGAGTAGAAGGTGCCGGACAGGAAAGACAAAGGCGTCACGATAAAATTGGTGATCGCCGCCATCTGATCGAATTTCTCGGCGTAGATCGCAGTAAGCAGCCCGACGATCGCCATCAACAGGCTGCCGACGACGGCGAAGCTCAACGCCCAGAGCGGATGCGCGAACCCCACCCCGACCGCTGGGAACACGAGCACCGCAACGGCGGCGGCACAGACCAAACCCCGTGCGAGACCGCCCAGCAGATAGCCAGCCAAAATCTCCCCGGGCGAGAGCGGCGGCATCAGGGTGTCGACGATGTTGCCCTGGACTTTGGCGATCAGCAGCGAGGACGAGGTGTTCGCGAAGGCGTTTTGGATCACCGTCATCATCAGGATGCCGGGCGCAATGAAGACCTCGAAAGACAGCCCAGCCATCCCGGTACGCCCCTCGCCGAAGGCCAGCGTGAAGACCATCAGGAACAAGATCGCCGTCACCACCGGGGCGAGCAATGTTTGGGTCGAAACCGCCATAAACCTGCGCACCTCGCGCTCCGCCAATGTTGCGAGGCCGAGCCAATTGACCCGCCCGAAGCGCCGACGCCCCATCGCCACCCGTCCCGACATCAGCGGCCTCCATTGTTTGCCGTACCCGCGCCAATACTATATCGACGCGGATGCCGGGGGGCGAGGGCGTGCCCGACGCCGCAGACGAGGGGAGTTGGATATGACCTGGACGGACGAGCGGGTGGAGAAGCTCAAGGAGTTTTGGGCCGAGGGCATGAGCGCGAGCCAAATCGCCAAGCAGCTCGGCGGCGTGACGCGAAACGCGGTCATCGGCAAGGTCCACCGGCTCGGCCTCTCGCATCGCTCGAGCGGGGAGGCCACCCGTGGCCCCGAGGATGGAGCGGCGCAAGAGACGGCAGCGCCAGAGCCCGCCGCGGCCAGCGAAGCGCCAGAGCCAGCGGCCGAGCCAGACGCGCCGCCTCCCGCGGAGAGCACTGCGGAGGAGGCGCCGCGCACCACCGTGCCCGCCCCCCGGGATCCGAGCCTGCCGCGAGCTCCCGGGCAGCCGACCCCGGAAGAGGAAGCGGCCCGCGTCACCTTAGCGGAGATCGAAAAAATGGCGAAAAAGCTCGACCTTTTGGAGCTGACCGAGCGGACCTGCAAATGGCCGATCGGTGACCCCGCCGAGGATGGCTTCCACTTCTGCGGCCTGCCGGCGGTGCCTGGCAAACCCTACTGCAAGCACCATGTGGCGGTGGCGTTTCAGCCGATGTCGGCCCGGCGCGACCGATCCCGCGCCAGCCGCTAAGCCGCTGCTGCCCCAGTCTCTGACCCTGGCCTCAGGCGCGCTTCAGGATCGGAGGTTCGCGCTCTGATACGTCTCGTCGAGCGCGTAGCCGGCCGCGCGCACGGTGCGGATCGGGTCGCGCTCGCCCCGCCGATTCAGCGCCTTGCGCAGCCGTCCGACATGCACATCGACGGTGCGCGCCTCGACATAAACGTCGCGTCCCCAGACCAAATCGAGCAACTGCTCGCGGGAAAACACCCGCCCAGGGCGCTGCATCAGGCAGTCGAGCAGGCGGAACTCTGTCGGCCCGAGATGCACTTCGCGATCGGCCCGGCGCACGCGGCGGGTTTCGCGGTCGAGCGTAAGGTCACCAAAGGTCGCGACCTCAGCGGAGAGCGTCGGCCGCGAGCGGCGCAACAGCGCGCGCACCCGCGCCGTCAGCTCCGGGATCGAGAACGGCTTGGTCAGGTAGTCGTCGGCGCCCGTGTCGAGCCCGCGGATGCGGTCATCCTCATCGGAGCGGGCGGTCAGCATGATCACGGGCACATCTCGGGTATCCGGGCGCGCACGGATGCGGCGGCAGATCTCGATGCCGGAGAGCCCCGGCAGCATCCAGTCGAGCAGCACGAGATCCGGCTTGTCCTCTTCGATCACGAGAAGCGCGTCCTCGCCATCGGCGCTCACGCGGACCTCGAAGCCCTCCTTCTCGAGATTGTATTCCAGCAGCGCGGAGAGCGCATCCTCGTCTTCCACCACCAGAACCCGGGCCGGCATCGTCAGTTCCCTCCTTCACCGATCAATAGCCCACCTCATCGCCCATGGCGCGGCAGGGGTAACTCGCCAAGTGGCTCGCCCTTCGGCCGACTGTCGGTCAGCGGTTTCCCCTCCACCACAAAGTAGATCATCTCCGCGATGAAGGTGGCGTGATCACCAATACGCTCCAAATTCTTGGCAACGAACAACAGTTGCGAACACAGTCCGATGAGATGGGGATCTTCCATCATATAGGTGATTAACTCACGGAAGATCGAGTTGTACGTCTCATCAATATCCACATCTCGCGACCAAACCGAGACGGCCAAGGCGGTGTCGCGCGCGGCATAGGCATCGAGCACCTCCGAGACCAGGAGCCGGGTCTGGGTCCCCATACGAACGATCGACGAGGAGACCTTAATCGGCTGGTTCTCGTTCAGGTAAGTTGCCCGGCGCGCGATGTTCTTGGCCAGATCGCCGATCCGCTCGAGCGTCGAGGCGATTTTTATGGCGGCGACGACCTCGCGAAGATCCTTCGCCATTGGCTGACGCAGCGCCAGGGTCTGGATGGCCAGCTCCTCGAACTTCACTTCCAGCCGATCTAGACGTGCGTCCGCAGCGACGACTTCTGCCGCCAGCTCGCTGTCTCGGTCCCGGATCGCCTCGAGAGCCTGGGAGAGCTGCTCCTCTGCGAGCCCCCCCATCTCCGAGATGCGTGTGGAAATCGTCTGAAGCTCCGCGTCGAAGGCAGTTACGATGTGTTTGCTCATCGCCGCGGATCCTCAATCGAGGGCGCTGGACGGCGCCCCCGTCCCATCCTCAGCCGAACCGCCCGGTGATGTATTGTTGGGTTTTTTCGTTATCGGGATTGGTGAAGATCTTGCCCGTTTCATCGTATTCGAGCACCAGGCCAAGATGGAAGAACGCAGTCTTCTGCGAGACGCGGGCGGCCTGCTGCATCGAGTGGGTCACGATCACCACGGCATAGTTCTCGCGAAGCTCGTGGATCAGCTCCTCCACTTGCGAAGTCGCGATCGGGTCGAGCGCCGAACAAGGCTCGTCCATCAGCAGGACCTCAGGCGCCGTGGCGATGGCCCGCGCGATGCAAAGGCGCTGCTGCTGGCCGCCCGACAACCCGGTGCCGGGAGCGTCGAGCCGGTCCTTCACCTCATCCCAAAGCGCAGCACGGCGCAGTGACTGCTCCACGATGGCGTCCAGATCGGCTTTGTTGTCGGCAAGACCATGGATCTTCGGCCCGTAAGCGACGTTCTCGTAAATCGCTTTCGGGAACGGGTTGGCTTTTTGGAACACCATGCCGACCCGGGCACGCAGCTGCACCGGATCGATGTCGCGCGCGTAGATGTCCTGATCGTCCAGCTTGATCTCGCCGGTAACGCGGCAGACATCGATGGTGTCGTTCATCCGGTTGAGGCAACGCAGAAAGGTCGACTTGCCGCAGCCCGAGGGGCCGATGAACGCCGTGACCGTCCGGTCCTCGATGTCCATCGTCACGCCCTTGATCGCCTCGTTGTCCCCGTAGAAGACGTGGACGTCCTTGCAATGCATCTTGATATCGTGGGTATTTTCCATCGGTCAGGTCCTTTTCTCGGGCTCACCAGCGCCGTTCGAACTGTTTGCGGAGGAGCACCGCGAGGGCGTTCATCGCGATGAGGAACATCAGCAGCACGACGATCGCCATGGCGGTCTTACCGTCGAACAAACGTTCGGAATTGTTGTTCCAGAGATAGATGAGCGAGGGCAGCACGTTGCCCTTGTCCAGCGGAGAGCCCGGCGGCTCCTGGATAAAGCTGTTCATGCCGATGATGATCAGCGGCGCAGTCTCGCCGAGGGCCTGCGCCATCGCGATGATCGACCCCGTGAGGATCCCCGGCATGGCGAGCGGCAGCACATGGTGTGTCGCCGTCTGCAGCTTCGAGGCGCCGATCCCCAGCGCCGCGTCGCGGATCGACGGTGGCACAGCTTTGATCGAGGCCCGCGCTGCAATGATGATGGTCGGCAGCGACATCAGAGCGAGCACCACGCCACCGGCAAGCGGCGTCGAGCGCGGATCGTCGGTGATCGTGCGCAACAGGCCATCGAAGAGTTCGACCCCGAAGAGCTGAACCCCCGAGATCAACACCGTGATCCCCAACAAACCGAACACGATCGAAGGCACGGCGGCGAGGTTGTTGATGTTGATCTCGATGAAGTCCGTCACCCGGTTCTTCGGGGCAAACTCCTCAAGATAGATCGACGCCATCACACCGATCGGGAAGGCCAGGGCGAAGGTGACGATCATCGTCCAGAACGAGCCGACAACGGCACCCCAGATGCCGGCAAGCTCGGCGTTCGAGCTGTCCGACGAGGTGAGCAAGCGCCAGTTGAAACGCTCCACCAGCTTGCCCTGCCGCTCGAAATCCGCCAGCCAGATCGCCTGCATGTCGGAGATGTTCCGCGCGTTTTCGGGACGCTCAACGAGATCGGCGCGCCATGTGCCCTCTTCGGCATCGTCGAAGCTCAGCAGGGGCTCCATGATGACACCGCTGCCACGCTCGACCGAGAGGCTGTCGAGCTTCACCCATCCGCCATTCAAGCGGATCAAGACCGACGGATCACGCTCGGTCAACGTGAACTCGGCACGGGGATCGACCAGCCGCATGAGCGCATCGGCCCGGGCATTCGCCTCAGCAGCCGCGCTCTCGAACCGCTCGAGCTGCGCCTGCACGCGTTCGCGCTCCTCGGCGGTCTCGGCGGCCTCGAGACGGTCGCGCATGGCTTCGACCGCCGCCTGCTGACGGCGCGCCTCGGCCCGCTCGCGACGCCCCTGCTCGGCGCGCGCGTCGCGCAATGCAAGCCGGGCCGCGGTCATCGCCTGGGGCGCAAACCGCAAAGCCACACGACCTTCGTCGCCTTCGACCGGCTCAATGCGCACAGTTCCTTCGGAGCCCGCATCGACCACATCACCGAACGCGCCCTGGAACCACATCTGAACCTGGTCGTCGAGCAACGCCTCGAACTGGTAGTTCTCGCCGATCAACGTCAGGTCGGACTTGACCGCGTCGCCAAGCTCGAGACCGGCGTCGCGCGAGACCAAGGCGAACAGCTGACCTTTCATGCTTCGGCTGAGGTCAGCGCCTTCCGGCACCATGCCGAGCATCCCGTCACGCCAGGGAGCGTTGAGGGCCGCCCGGACCCGCGGGTTTTCGTCCCGAAGCCGCTCCATGTCGCGGTCCGAGACCTCGATGATCGTGTCGATCTCGACATAGTGCTCGTAGAGAACACGGGACGCGTTGCTCACGATTGTGCTTACGAGGATCACCAGCGCCGCGCCCGCGAGGGCGATCGCGAGGATTCCGTAGGCCTGCAGGCGCCATTCGGCCCAGTGCCGCCGGTTGACCCGGGTGCGCGCCTCCTGCGAGGTGTGCCGTGCCGAGATCGCCGTCATATCTATGGTGGAGGTCATGCTCTCGGTCCCCTCAATCGTAAGCTTCGCGGTATTTACGGACGATCCGCAGCGCCACCATGTTGAGCGCGAGGGTCACGATGAAGAGCGTGAACCCGAGCGTGTAAGCGGGGCCGGCAGCGGTCCCGGCGTCGGTATCGCCGGTGATCAGCATAACGATTTGCACGGTCACCGTGGTCACCGTATCAAGTGGGTTGAGCGTCAGGTTCGCACCCTGCCCCGCGGCCATGACCACGATCATCGTCTCGCCCACGGCGCGGGAGATGCCCAGAAGCACCGCCGAAACGATGCCCGGCAGCGCCGCCGGCAAGACCACCTGGCGGACCGTCTCCGCTTTGGTGGCACCTAAGCCGTAAGAGCCGTCCCGCAGAGATTGCGGCACCGCATTGATCACGTCGTCCGAGAGCGACGAGATGAAGGGAATGATCATGATCCCCATCACCACGCCCGCGGCCAGCGCCGACTGCGCGTCGATCGGCAGCCCGATGAAGGCGCCCGCGTCGCGGATCGCCGGCGCCACCGTGATCGCCGCGAAAAAGCCGTAGACCACCGTCGGGACGCCCGCCAAGATCTCCAGCATCGGCTTGGCCCAAGCACGCACGCTTTTCGGGGCGAAGTCGGCCAGGTAGATCGCGGCGAACAAGCCGATCGGCACCGCGACGAGCATCGCGATCAACGTGATCATGAATGTGCCGACGAAGAGCGGCACCGCGCCGACTTTGTCGGCCGAGAGCGAGCCCTCATGCACGCCCGAAAGCGGCGACCAAGTGAGGCCAAAGAGGAACTGATCGACCCGCCAGCCGAGCGAGGAGAAGAAGTTCAGCGTCTCGCCGATCAACGAGAGCAAGATGCCGATCGTGGTGATGATCGCGATGGCCGCAGCGACCAGCAGGATCGACCGCAGGATCCGCTCGGCGGAGTTCCGCGCGCGGAAGGCAACGCCGACCTTGTTGTAGGTGATCACGAACGCGGCAATGGCGAGGGCGAGGCTCGCGACGCAAAGAACGATGATCCGCGTGCCATCGATGCTTGTGAACATCGCGGCAAGTTCTTCGCGCATCGGATCGACCGAAGAGGCCACGCGGCCGGTCGCAATCTTGCGCGCATCGTTGATCACCAGATCCTTTTCGATGTCGAGCATCTCGCGGCCCTGCGAGATCAGCATCTCGTCAAGGTGATCGCGCAGCATGCCCGACACGAGCGACAGCCCGATCGCGTCCACCACGATAAAGGCGCCGAACCCCGCGATGGCGACCCAGAGCAGGCTATACAGGCCATGATAGCTCGGGCGCGAGTGGAGATTGGCAAGCGTACCGCCAGCGCTCGCAACGGCCTTGGACCGCGCGACCACGAAAGCGATCAGCGACAGGAGCAGGATCAAGAGAAGCGTCGTGGGCACCACAGCAGAGCTCAGAAAATCGCTCGACTGCGTGCTCGCCAAATAGATTTCCCGGCCACCGAATACGAGGATCGCCAAAGCGACCAGGCCGATCAGGATGTCAAGTCCGCGTTGCACAGCTCTGTCCTTCGCTGATGTCGGACGGCGCAGCTCGGAAGCTCAGGCCGGTCCAGTCTTTTTTGGAAGGAAGGGGAGCGGACGGACGCCCGCTCCCCGAAGTTCGGTCGACGAAATCAGAAGTCAGCCGCGGTGAGCGGGGTCCGGGACATAACGCGCTCGGCGTTGTCCTGGTGAGCGCTCGCCGGCAGCGGGATCAGGCCCTTCTCGACGAGGTAGCCGAACTCGCCCGAAGCATCTTCGGAAACGAACTCAGCCGCGTACTCCATGATGCCCGGAACAACGCCAACATGCGCGCTCTTGATGTAGAAGTAGAGCGAGCGGGCCAGCGGGTAGTCGCCCGAGAGGATGTTGTCGAAGGTCGGGACGACGCCGTTGATGGTCGAACCGTGGATCTTGTCGGCGTTCTCCTCGAGGAAGGAGTAGCCGAACACGCCGATGGCGTCCGGGTTCGACACGAGCTTCTGAACGATCAGGTTGTCGTTCTCGCCAGCGTCGACGTAAGCGCCGTCGTCACGCATTTCGATCTCGATGTCGAGACCGGCTTCTTCGCAGCCTTCCTCGAGAGCGAGTTCTTCGAACGCGTCACGGGTGCCCGAGGTCGGCGGGGGGCCGAGCACTTCGATTTTGGTGGCCGGGAGCGACGGGTCGACGTCGTTCCAGTTGGCCGGAGCCGGGTCCATGGCGCCAGCGACGAGGGCCATGCAGAGCTGCTCGCGGGTCAGGTTATAGACCGGCGCGTCGATCGAGTTGGCGACGACGATGCCGTCATAGCCGGCAACCGACTCGACAACCTCGGTAACGCCGTTGCTCTGGCAGCGCTCGAACTCGGACGCCTTCATGCGGCGCGAGGCGTTGGTGATGTCCGGGTGCTCGGTGCCGACGCCGGCGCAGAACAGCTTGAGGCCACCGCCCGAACCGGTCGATTCGACAACCGGGGTCGGGAAAGCCGACGCCTTACCGAACGCCTCGGCAACGGCGGTCGAGAAAGGGAAAACGGTCGACGAGCCGACGATCTTGATCTGATCGCGAGCAGCGGCGGTGCCGGCCACAGCGATGGCAGCGGCAGCCACGGCGAGGCTGAACTTGTTCATGGGGTGTCTCCAGTTCTTCGGATCTGTTCGTTGACGTAAAACCACGTGGACCGTGCCCATCGTGGTAATGACGCGAACGGTAGTGCGCCCGAGCGACACCGAAACTACGAAAATGTTACGATTTTACGACAAGAATAGCGTCGAGAAATCAATGCCCTACGGGAGAACGCCGGAATGTCGCAGATTAAACGGGCCCGCTGTCGACGGCCTGCGGACCCGTCTGGACGACCGGTAGCCACACAGTGAAGCGCGACCCCTTGCCGACCTCGCTTTCGATCTCGAGCGCCCCACGGTGGCGCGAGAGCACATGTTTGACGATCGCAAGCCCCAGCCCGGTGCCACCTTTGGCCCGCGAACGGGGGGCTGAAACACGGAAAAACCGCTCCGTGAGGCGCGGCAAATGGGTGCGCGCGATGCCGGGCCCCGTATCCGCGACACAGATCCCGATCATCCCCGGCTTGGGCTCTCCCGGCGGCAGGATCTCGACCCAAACCCGGTCGCCTGCCCTGGCATATTTGATCGCGTTGTCGATCAGGTTCTGAAACACCTGCCCCAGCTCCTCACGACTGCCCAAAACCTCGATCTCCGGTGCCGGAAGCGCCACATCCAGCGAAATCTCGGCAGCTTCGGCCAAGGGAGCCATCGCATCCGCGATCTCCGCCACGATCTCATCAAGGGGCTGCGGATCGCGGGGCGGGACCCGTTCGTTCTGCTCGATCCGGTTCAGCGAGAGCATGTCGTTGATGAGCCGCCGCATGCGGTCCGCCTGGACGGCCATGATCCCGAGGAACCGCTCGGCAGCTTCGGGGTCGTCCTTCGCATGGCCCTGGAGCGTCTCGATGATGCCCGAGATCGACGCAAGCGGGGTTTTAAGCTCGTGGCTCGCATTGGCGACAAAGTCTCGATAGAGTTCTTGCGCCCGCCGCGTTTGGGTGACGTCCTCGATCAAGAGAAGCACCGCATCGCGCAGGCCACCGCGGGCGCCCGCGGTGCCGAGCTGCCGCAGATGCGCGCGCAGGTGCAGCTCGCTGCCACGCATCAGTGTAAAGGTAACGGTAACCGGCTGCGCAGCGCTGCGGGCAACCTCTATTGCGGCCAAGAGCTTCGGCGCCCGCAATGCTGCAACCGGGAAGGGCCGCGGCGGCAGCCTGCCGAAGAGATCTCCCGTGATCGGATTGGCAAACTGCACACGGCCTTCGCCATCGACCGTGAGCACCGCCAATGGCAACCGCTCCAGAAGAAGGCGGCCGCTGCCGGCGGGAAGTGCCGCCACAGGCTCCGCCGCCTCGCGCTCGCGCCGCTCGGGCTCCGCTGCCCGCCGTGCGGCGTTCGGCGCGTTTCGGGGGCCGCGTGCCGGTAACACGATACCGGCGACCAAGGCCCCGGCCGACGCAGCGACGACCGTGGCGATCGGCGCGCCCCAGACCCAATGCGCCGCCAGGCCGAAGATGGCGGCGAACAAGGCCGGGGCGAGACTCGCGCCGATGTCGCGCAGGAGCATGCGAAAGCGTATCCGGAAGCTGCGGTGAGTTTCCGCTCGCATACCACGTCCGCTGCGCCGAGGCGACGCCAGCGGCAGATAAATCGCCGCCGGGCGTGTCGGATCAGAAATCGTCGACGAAGAGAACGCTGATGGTCTCGACGCCCCAGAGCACCACCTCGTCGCCGTCCTCCGAGGTCAGAACGTCGCGGAACAGGCCCTCATCGAGATCGACAAAGCGCGTGTTCGGCGAATTGAAGCTGTCGAAGCCCACGCCGCCGACGAAGATGTCGTCGCCATCGTTATAGGTGTAGAAGTCCTGCCCCAAGCCACCGAAGGCGATATCGTCCCCGGTCCCGGTGCCCGGCACCACATCGCGGAACGAGTCCCGCCCCTGACCGCCGAAGCTGAGATCGTTCCCAGGGCTCGAGAAAGTGATCTGGTCTCGCCCGGTCAGCCCAAAGATGACGTTGGGCGGCTGGTCTTCGGACCCATCAAAGGTGAAAATCAGGTCACGGCGAAACGTCCCGAAAACCGGCTCCCGCATGGATCGCTCCCTCTAAGCTTTAGATGTTGCGTAGCCGAGGTCGTTGCGTTGCACAAGGTACAGATTGCGGCAGCGCCGCATTTGCCCCACTGAAGGCTGCGGTCAGCTCATGGCGCAGGCCGCGCCCGCAAGACCACGATCGGGCACGGCGCCCTCGGTCATCAGTGCGTTGCGGATCACCGCCGCCAAGCGGCTGAAAGCTGTGCGCATGACCGTGGACCCGGCGTCGCGGGTGATGACACGCGCGTGCAACGAGCGCGGGACCTTGAGGGCTGCCTCGGACACCGCAGCATTCCTGAAGCTTGGATGCGGGGGTGTGGCGGCCCTGCCCCCTCCGTGCGCATGCCATAAAATCCCCTTACGCCCGGAACAACGGAGCGTTGCGTTCGACGGCGGCTCACCCAACCGAAAGGCGGACCGGGACCTCGAGCACCCCCCCATCCGCGTCCCGGACCTGGGCGGTAAACCCCGCTGTCCCGATGAAGCCGGGTGAGGCCTCGAAGAAGACATTGCCCGCCTGTTCGCCTGCGCCCATGCGAACGGTTCCGCCGATCGCGTCGCTCGCCCCGATCACAGCCACCGTTTCGGCCCGCTGGGCGCCCAGGATCGCCGCCCCCACGATGCCATAGGTCTCACCCGGAGCCACGCTGCCCGGCAACACGACGGGGCGCGCCATGGCCGCAGGGGTCAGCGTGGCATCGAAGACGAGGATCCGCTGGCCGTCGCCCGCGCGGCTCTCCGGCGCCACTGCCGCTTCGGCGACCTCGAAGATGAGCGCGTCGACATTGTCGCGCAGCTCGGGCGCCAGCACAGAGAGATCGACCTGCGCGTGGCCAGGGTGCCAGCCAAGATCGACGCGCCCGGCCTCGGCATCCGCCAGCCAAAGCCGATATCCCGCGGCGGTCCCACCGCCGAGGGCCTCGGTCACCGCCCGGACCTCCAAGCCCTCCTGCGCCGACCAGTCCTGCCCGCCGAGCGCGAGCCGGAGTTCACCAGACCCGCCCGCGGTGCCGTCGGAAGTGAGATCCCAGAAGACGATGCTGTCCTGCGCCGCTTCCCAGGCCGGCTCGGGCACCGAAACCTCCACCCCTTGCCCGCTGGCACTGAGCCGGGGATCCGGCGCCTCGAAATCGGCAACCACCGGGCGTTGCGCCGCACCGATCGCAACGGTCATGCCCGCAACGTAGCGATGCGCCTCGGCACCGGAGCCGGCCTGGGGGCGGAAACGAGGATCGAGCTCTTCGGTCTCGGCCACCAGCTTGACCGTCAGAAGCGTGCCTTCGCGCAGATAAGCCGAACTGTCGGCCGCACGCAGAGCGGCGCGGCTCTCGACCTCGCGCGCCCCGGTGAGCATCGCGTCCGAAGGGATGTTGGGCAGTTCAACGATTACCTCATCCCCCGCCTCGGCGAAGCGCAGCGAAAGCGTGATCTGACCGGGTAACTCAGGATAGGTCAGCCGATGGACCAGGCTGGAGTTCAGCACGACGGCGCTTTGGTGATAGCTGTGGAAGGTGCCCCCATCATGGGCTTTGGCGCCGTCCGAGCGGCTCCAGAGGACCGTTGGCGCATTGCCGGGGGCGTTGTCGGTGTCGGCGCGCAGAAGGCCGATATCGGCGTCTGGCAACACCCAAGCGCCCCAATGCGCGCGCCGCTCGGCGCCGTCGGGGATGTTGAACCGGCTCTCGCTCCCATCTGCCTCGACCAGGATCGGCATCAGGCGCGCGCCGGCTGTCCCGGTTAGGCTGCCGTCGAGATCCAAGATGCCGGAGGACCACATATGCCCCTGCCAGGTCTCCGGTGCGAAGTCGACGCGGCCGCGCGCGGTCACATCCTCGAAGCTGAGCCCGCGGGTCTGGTGGACTGGGGATTTCTGCGCTGCGCCGTTGGTCTGAAAAGCCGCATCGAGATCTGTAAAACCGGCGAAATGCGTGTCGAAGACCGCTGAAGGCCCGTCATAAATCGAGTGGCCGCGGAAATAGCGCCCGTTATACGGCTCCGGCAGCGCGCGGCCCTGCGCGATTTCCTGTGCCGTTTCGGGCGTCCCGATATTGGCCGAACGTCCCACGATTAACCCGTCGACAAGGGTTTGGTTGTAGGAAAAGAACGTGGCGCGGGCATTGTCGGCGGAGGCGAGACCCTGGAACTCGATATCGCTGGCGCGGATCCAAATCGCGCGGTCGGCGGATTTATAGGAGGTGAAGTCGCGGATCACTGCCGGGCTCTCGGGATGGTACTCGCTCTCGACAAAGGCGCCGGTCAGCGGGTCGGCATGGCCGTCGATCGCAAGATTGGAGAAGGCGTTGGAGTGGGCGACATTGCCCTCAAAACGGCCGAGCGGAAGGGTCGCCTGTTCCGGGGCGACCGCGAACCAAAACCCCGAATGTGCCGACCCCGCAGCGACATTACCGGTGAGATCGTTCATCGGATTGGTGAGCCAAAAGGTCGACACATGGGTCGCATCGGTCGGAATTGTGGCAGTCTCCGGCGCTGCGGCGCGGGTCAGCAGCCCGAGATTGTCGTGCAACTGGTTCCCGGTCTCGCTGCCGTCCTCGAGGAAATAGGCGTGTCCGACCGTGTCGTAGGCCACGGTGTTCTGGACGAGGACGTTGTCGGTGCCGTGGATCGTGACCGCGCGGTTGTAGCTCTCGTGAAAGGCGCTGTCGGTGACCCATTGGCCGCTGCCATCGCCGATCTGATGCCAGTGGATGGGATAGCGGCCGAGCCGGCCCTCCTGCCCCATCCGGAAGAACTCCACGCCGGAGATGCGAAACTCCGCGCCGTCCATCGCCATCAGGTGTCCGCCGAACCGGTCGATATGGGCGTCTTCGTCGCCCTGGATTACGATATTGCGGCTCAGCAGGCCCACTTCGGCGCGTGTGTCGAGGATCCGGCCGCCGTCATAGGCCTGGAGCGCCCCAAAATGCATGACCTCCAGCGTCCGATCGAGCGTCACCCGCCGACCGTCTGCGCTGACCTGCACGATGGTCGCCGTTTCGGCCTGATCCGCGTCGAAATCGGTCGAGGCCACGACGATGCGGTCGCCCACCTCCCAGCCCGCATCGGCGTCGAGCACCAGCATACGGCTGCCGGCCTCTGCGGTCTCGGCCAGGCGGACCCAATCGGCCTTAGCGGCATCTGCCCCCCAGATTTCAACGGTCGAGCCATCTCCCATCGCCATGAGGAACGCCGTTTCATCTTCTGCCATCGCGCGCATCCCGCATCGGCACAGGCCCCCTGTTTCCGGGCAGGCCTCGGGTTGCAGGGCGCCCCAATCCGTCACATCCCCAGGATCGCCAGTTAGAACGAGATCAAAGCGATGCGCATGCGGGGCGTCCGGCCGGCCGATCAGGACATCGCCGCCGTTCATCGCGATCAACCAGCCGGTCTCCAACCGGATGTCGCGGGCGTCCTCGACCAGCAAGGTCCCGTGCACCATAAGCCCGCCGATCGCGGCATCGCGATCGAGGAGGACCGTGCGCCCGGCTTCGATCACAACGACATCGCCGTCACCGGGAAGCGCGCCGCCCCAGCTGTCGGGGTCGGACCAACGCTCGACCGGACCGTCGCCGTCGACCCAGGAGAGGTGCGCATCCGCCGTGGCAGCGCCGAGCTCGGCCCAATCGGCCAGGCTCTCGCCGGGATCCTCGCCCCCAGCGATCACCTCCACCACAAGCTCCGGATCGAGCCGGGACCGAAGCGTTGCCACGTCGTCCTCGGCCCCGAACGCGCGCGTCGCGGAAGGCAGCGGCAGGGCACCGTCCGCTGTCAACGCCGCCAGGCCCACCACCGCGCGGTCGGCATGAGCGGCGTCATCCCAGGCCAAAACGGTCTCCGTCGCCTCAGTCCCAGCGAGCAGGACATCGACCGCGGCGCCACGGGCATCGATCCCTTCGGGCCGAGGGATGTCGCGAGGGACGTCGGTCAGTGCCCCGAGCTCCGCACCATCCGCGAGCACCCAGTTCTCCAGGCCCGCCAAATCAGCGGTCTCATGCCACTCGTCGAGCATCCCGCACCTCCCTCCAACGGCCGGCCCGCCGCCAGGTGCGGGGCTCGGTCGTCGAGGGAGGAGCAAGTCTCGTGCCAATCGGATCTCGGCCGGCGACCCGATCGGCTTGGGGTGGGGGCGACAATGGGGAGCGGCTGGAGATCGGGCGTGTCCCCGATCATCGGAGCCCTATAAGAAGACGAGCGACCCGTCATCATTCAGGTCGCCAGGCTTAACCCCCTGCAGCGCGATCACGTCGGACGGATCGCCATAGCCGATCGTCAGCCACCCGGCGGCATCGATGCCCTGGACGAGATCGCCGAAGCGGGTCACGCCACCGGACAGCACGAGCACATCCGTCCCGGGCGTGAAATCGAAGACCAAGTCGCTGCCGTCTCCCACCGCGAACTCGAAGCGATCGGCCCCATCGCCGCCGGCCAGCAGATCTGCCCCGAGCCCGCCCGACACGGTGTCGTCATCCGCACCGCCGAACACGCTGTCGGCCCCTGGTCCGCCAAACAGACTGTCGCGACCGGCACTGCCGAGCACCGCATCGATGCCGTCGCCACCCTCGAGCAGATCATCGCCATCGACCCCGTCGAGCCGATCATCGCCCGCCCCTCCGATCAAGGTATCGGCGCCTGCGGCCCCGCCAAGGGCATCCGCCCCATCGCCGCCCTCCAAGAAATCGTCCCCGGCCTCTCCCCGAAGCGTATCCGCCCCTTCGCCGCCAAGCAGCCGGTCGTCACCATCATTGCCGAATATCAGATCGGCGCCGGCGCCGCCCTCCGCCGTGTCCGCCCCGGGGCCACCGAACAGCCGGTCGCCGCCGGCCTCACCCAGGAGCAAATCAGCCCCGTCATTGCCCTGCAGACGATCCACCCCGTCGCCCCCGCGAACCGTATCGTCCCCCGCGCCGGCGATCACGATGTCATCTTCCGTGCCCGTCGAGATGTCGTCGTTCCCGTCGCCGCCATCGACGAAATCCGGCCCCGGACCCGCCTCCACGGTATCGGCCCCGGTGCCGCCGTAAATCTCATCATTGCCGTCGCCGCCGAGAATGCTGTCGGCATCGGCCCCGCCATCGAGCGTGTCGCGCAGATCGCCGCCGATCAGGGTATCTGCCCCCGCATTGCCGCCGAGCCGGTCGAAGCCCGGGCCGCCGTCGAGCAAATCATCCCCGTCCGAGCCGAAGAGGGTGTCCGGTCCGCCCTCGCCGCGCAGCGTGTCGTCGCCCGGGCCGCCGTTGAGTTCGTCCCCCTGTCCTTTTACGCCGTCGCCCAGATCGCCCTCGATCAGATCGTCGCCCCGCTCGCCGAGAAGGGTGTCGAAGCCGGGGCCGCCCAGGATGCTGTCGTCACCCGCGCGCGCAAAGACCAGGTCGTTGTCGCCGCCGGCATCGATGACGTCCCGGCCCGGCCCGGCATCGACCACATCATCGCCGTTGAAGGCGCGGACGGTGTCGTCGCCGTCAGAGCCGATCAGCGTCTCCGGCGCATCGCTGCCGGGCAGATCGAGGCCGGGGGCGCCCACCGTCACCGCGCGGGCGCTGCTGGCATTGTTGCTCTCCACCGCCTCCGCGACCACATCGCCAAAATCCGCAAAGGCTGCGAGGTAATAGGTGCCGCTGGCGAGATCGGCGGGCAGCGCAATGCCACCGGGAAGCGTGACGGTGGTGGCCTGGCCGGCGCCGAGCAGGACCGCCGGTAAGGAAGCGAGCACCAGATCGCCGGGCCCGAACTCGGCATCGTCGGAGAGCACGAGCGAAGAGCCGATGGGCGCCGCCGCCCCGCCCAGATTGCGCAAGGTCCAGCTCCCGGTCAGCGCCTCACCCGGCGCGAGCACGGCGCCCGCCAGTTCAAGCGCCTCGGCGACCGCATCGGGCCTTGCGGTGACCTCCAGGCTGCGCGGCAGGAGGCCGTCATTGTTGTCCGCGTCGAACTCCGGCAGCCCGCCGCCCTCCGTCAGACGCCAACCGACGCGCCAGAAGCCGCTCGGCACATTGGCAGGCAGGTCGATGTCCAGGGTGATGCGCCGGCTCTCGAACGGGGCGAGCGGGGCGAGGGTGGCGGCACCGATGGCCAGGTCGAACTCGGTGAGCACATCGTTTTGCGACAGATAGGCGGTGATCTCGGGCGCTGCGGCGGTTGCCGTGCCGAGATTGGCGATCGTGAGGGAAAGCGCGAGCCGCTCCCCAGCGGCGGCGGTCACAGCGGAGACGGCAGCGGTCACGGTGCCGAAGGCGGCATCCGCATCCACGAGATCCGGCAGATCTGTGGGCGGGGCGAGGAACGCATCCTGACCGATCCACTCGTCGATCTGCGTGAGCCGCTCCGGCGTCAGCCGCGTTCCCGAATTCTGCGCGCCCGGGGCCTCGGGATCGACCGCCCCTGCCGCATGCACGCCGACGGCTTCCCGCCGTCCCGAGGACGGGAAGCTGCGCCAGATCGGAGCCCCGCTCATGCCCCCCTCGGTATCCAGCGTGCCAGCGTAATACAGCCGCTCGGCATCCGCCGCCGCGATCTCACCAGCCGCGGCATAGAGATCGGTGCCACCGAGATCACCCGGATATCCGGCAAGCGTCACGGTCTCGCCGACGGGCGCCGACGGGGCTGCGAGATCGAAGGACCCGATTGCCGCCCCTATGCTGCGGTCGAGCGTGACGAGCGCCCAGTCCTGCGCTGAATCTTGGCCGGCGCTCCAGCCTTCAGGCGTCCGAAAATCGAGCGCCTCGACCTCCGCGAAGGGCTTCAGGCTCCCGGCCTGCCCGAAAGCGACGGTGATCGCTTGTGCCCGGCCGTCACCCCCGTAGAGATCCGATTCCACCACATGCCCAGCGGTGAGCATATGCTGAGGACCGATGAGAAAGCCGGTCCCGAAAAACATACCGTTCGCCGTGGACACCGCGACCCGGCCGATCGCCGCCCACGGGAATGCGGTCGTGTCGCCGACCGCAAGTCGATCGTCGCTTCCGAAAACACTCTCTGTTTGCGCGGGCGAAGGACCCGGCACCTCCTGGCCTGTCATGTCAGCTCCTGCTTCTGCAGTCGCGAACAAAAAGAGCACGCCCAGGTTTCCGAAGCCTTAATGGACATCGGAAAGGACCGCACCGTCCGTTAACCTCATCGTCACCATTTTGTCTGAAAGCTGGGCCCGTTGGATGGGAGTGCACGATGTTGTCGGGCGATGATCAGGCGCAGAATGGCTTGGCGGACGCGGCGCCGGGACTGTTCGAGACGGCGGGAAAAATTGGGGCGGCGTCAGGGCAAGCCGCAGCGGCGCCGCACTTCCACAATCACCGCGCCCGGCTGCGGTCGCGCTTCCTCGAGGCCGGGTCCCAGGCGCTGGCCGATTACGAGATGCTGGAGCTGGTCCTGTTTCGCGCGATCCCCCGGCGCGACGTCAAGCCCCTCGCCAAGCGCCTATTGGCCCAGTTCGGGGACTTTAACGGCGTGATTTCCGCTCCGGTGCCGCGGCTTGCCGAGATCCAGGGCATCGGCGATGCGGTTATCTGCGAGTTGAAAATCGTCGAGGCGGCCGCGCACCGCCTGGCTCGCGCGCGCGTGCTCAACCGTCCGGTGCTGTCGTCATGGTCGGCGCTCATGGACTACTGCAAGACCGCCATGGCACATCGCGACACCGAGCAAGTCCGCGTGTTGTTCCTCGACCGCAAGAACGTTCTCGTCGCCGACGAGGCGCAGGGTACTGGCACCGTCGACCACGTGCCGGTTTATCCACGCGAAGTGGTCAAGCGCGGGCTCGAGCTCAACGCCTCCGCGTTGATTCTCGTTCACAACCACCCCTCGGGCGACCCCACGCCGAGCCAGGCCGATGTCGAGATGACCCGCCGGATCGAGGCGGCGGCGAAAAGCGTTGGCATCGTGATCCACGACCATGTGGTGATCGGCAAGGCCCGCGATGCGAGCTTCCGCGCCCTGGGCCTGCTCTGACGGCGACCCTTGATATGTGTCAAGGCAAGTTGTCACTCCACATGCTCCGCTTACCCAACACAAGGGAGGCGAACAATGCGGATTGTGCTGATACACCCGAATTACCATTCCGGCGGCGCGGAGATCGCCGGGAACTGGCCACCCGCCTGGGTCGCGTATCTCGCCGGGCCGCTCAAGGCCGCAGGCTACACCGACATCACCTTCATCGACGCGATGACCAACGATCTGACGGACGAGGAGATCGGTCGCCAGATCGCCGCGGCGCAGCCGGACATCGTCGGCGCCACCTCGATAACACCGTCTATCTACAAGGCCGAGCGCGCGCTGGAGATCGCCCGGGAGGTCGCCCCTGATGCGGTTACCGTTCTCGGCGGCGTGCACGCGACCTTCATGTACAAGCAAGTGCTCTCCGAAGCGCCCTGGATCGACGCGATCGTCCGGGGTGAGGGCGAGGAGATCTTCGTCGAATTCGTCCGGGCCGTCGCCGAGGGTCGTTGGCCACAGGATCGGCGCCGCATCAAGGGTCTCGCCTTCCGAGACGAGGCGACCGGCGAGATCGTGGCCACTCAAGCCGCCCCGACCGTTAAGGATCTCGACGGGCTCGAGCCGGACTGGTCACTGCTCGAATGGCAGAAGTATATTTATATCCCGCTCGGCACCCGCGTCGCGATTCCCAATATGGCCCGCGGCTGCCCCTTCACCTGCTCCTTCTGTTCGCAGTGGAAGTTCTGGCGCGACTATCGCGTGCGGGACCCCAAGTCGGTTGTCAACGAGATCGAAAAGCTGGTCGAAGACCATCAGGTCGGCTTTTTTATCCTTGCAGACGAGGAACCGACCATTAATCGAAAGAAATTTACCGAATTCTGCGAGGAGCTGATCGCGCGCGGGCTGCCGGACAAGGTCAAATGGGGCATCAACACGCGCGTCACCGACATCATGCGCGACAAGGATCTTCTACCGCTTTGGCGCCGGGCCGGCCTGGTCCATGTCTCGCTGGGCACCGAAGCGGCGGCGCAGATGAAGCTCGACCGCTTCAACAAAGAGACCAAGGTCGAAAACAACCGCCTCGCCATCAAGTTGCTGCGAGATGCGGACATCTTCACCGAGGCGCAATTTATCGTTGGGCTCGAAAACGAAACGCCAGAGACCCTCGAAGAGACCTATCGTTTTGCCCGCGAATGGAACCCGGATCTGGCCAATTGGTCGATGTACACACCTTGGCCGTTTTCGCCGCTGTTTCAGGAATTGGGTGACAAAGTCGAAGTATTCGACTTCGAGAAATACAACTTCGTCACCCCTATCATGAAACCGGAAGCGATGGACCGTGCGACCCTGCTCGACCGAGTGATGCACAACTATCGCCGGTTCTACATGAACAAGGCGTTCTTCCATTATCCCTGGCGCGGCACGGGCTTCCGCCGGCGGTACCTGCTCGGCTGTCTCAAAGCGTTCCTCAAGGCCGGGTTCGCCCGTACCTTCTATGATCTCGGCAAGGTCGGCTATTGGGGTCCGCAATCCAAAGAAAAGGTCGACTTCCATTTCGACGACAGCCGCGAGATCGCGCCTGCGCAAATGGCCGACTGGGAGGCGATGGCCGACCGCAAGAGAAAGGCGCAAGAGCGCAAGGACGCCCTGAAAGCGCAAGTCAAAGCTGCCAAAGAGGCCAAGCGCGCGGCGGCTTGCGGGGGCGGTGAGGACCAGATCTCCCAGGAGGCCCTCGACGCGGCCGATCAGGCGGTCCACCGCAACCCGGATATTGCAGTGCCCAACCTCACCGGTGACCATAAGATCCCGCTGAGCTGTCCGAGCCGCGGCGAGACGAAGGTGCCCGCCGAATGACCGGCGGGGTCGCCGGGGTCGCCGGGGTCGCCACACCGGCGCGCGTCGGACCAAATGCGGTGCTTCAGATGGCCGCCGCACTCGCCGCGGAAGGCGGGCCGGATTTCGCGGCCCGCATCTTCGATCGGGCGGGATTGGCGGATCTGCTCGCGGCCCCGCCCAAATCAATGGTGGCCGAGGATATCGCCGCCCGGCTGCACCGCACCGTGATCGCCGAGATGGCGCCGGAGCGGGCCAGTTGCATCGCACGCTCGGCCGGGCGGCGGACGGCGGACTACCTGCTCGCACACCGGATCCCCGGTCCGGCTCAACGTTTGCTGAAAGCCCTGCCGCCGCGATGGGCCGCGCAACTCCTGCTGCTCGCGATCCGGCGCAGCGCTTGGACCTTCGCCGGCTCCGGGCGCTTCCGCGCATGCTCGGGAAACCCCTCGGTGATCGAGATCGTCGACAACCCGCTGGCGGTCCCGGGGTGCCCCTGGCATGCCGCGGTGTTCGAGCGGCTCTTCCGGGTTCTGGTCTCACCGGCAACTGTGGTGGTCGAAACCGACTGTTGTGCCCGAAACGCAGGGGCCTGCCGCTTCGAGATCTGGCTCAGCGGGCGCGGCTAACGCTCGATCCTCTCTGGTCCCCCGGGGAGCGTGGCCGGGGGGCGGCCGGACCCTCCGGCCAGCCACCCCCGGCTGCGACTCAGACCGCCACCGCATGGCGCCGGGTCTCGCTCGCCGCCCGCAGATGGGTGTCGAACGCGGCCGCGATCACCCGCATCGCGGGCCTGCCGCGGTCGGTGATGCGCAAGCGGCGCCCGACGATCTCGGCCAGCCCGTCATCGACGAAGTCCTGTACCGTCTGGAGATCGGCGTCGAGGGCGCCTTCGGGCAGGTCGTGCGCGCGGCAGAACCGGCCGAGATCGACATCAAGGTAGCACATCAGCTCCGAGATCACCGCGCGGCGCAACCGGTCGTCCGGGGTCACCGCGACCCCGCGATGGACGGGCAGGCAGCCCGCCCGCACCTCCCGTGCCCAAGCGCCGGTCTCGCCGATATTCTGGTAGTAGCCGCCCGGAACGGCCGAGATCGCAGTCGCACCGGCCCCAATCACAGTCTCCACAGGGTCGTCGGTATAGCCCTGGAAGTTACGCAGCAGCCGGCGATCGCGCAGGGCCCGCGCCAGTCCATCGTCGGGAAGGGCGAAATGGTCGAGCCCCACCCGGACATACCCGGCCGCAACGAGCCGCTCAGCCGCCGTCTCGGCCTGAGCGAAGCGCTCGGCGGCGCTAGGCAATGCCGCCTCCGGCAGCATCCGCTGGCGTTTCGACATCCAAGGGACATGGGCATAGCCGAACAGCGCAATCCGCGATGGGCCCAGCTTGACGGTCTCATCGATCGTCCGCGTGATGGTCTCGACGCTCTGATGCGGCAGACCGTAGATCAGGTCGAAGTTAATCGCCCCAATCCCCGCAGCCCGCAATTCTGCGACCACCTGGGCCACCATCTCCACCGGCTGGATCCGGTTTACCGCGGCCTGAACCCTGGGATCGAATTCCTGCACGCCAAGCGACGCGCGGCCGGTGCCGAGCGCGGCCAACCCCTCGGCCATGCCGGGCTCGAAGGTGCGAGGATCGATTTCGAAGGCGGTCTCGCAGTCGCGCGTTACATTGAACAGGGTGTTGAGCTCGGCCGTCACACGGGTGAGGGCGTCTAGCGGCAACGACGTCGGCGTCCCGCCGCCCCAATGAATGCGCGCCACCTGCAGGCCCTCCGGCGCTGCGGCAGCGATCAGCTCGAGCTCGGCGACGAGATCGGCTTCGTAGGCGCGCAGCAACTCAGGCCGGCGCCCGAGTTTCATATTGCAGGCGCAGTACCAGCAAATCTCCTTGCAGAAGGGCACATGCAGATAGACCGACACCGGCTGCGAAGGCGCGAGCGCCCCGAGCCAAGTGCGGGCCTCGGTTGCTCCGACCCCTGGACCGAACTGAGCGGCCGTGGGGTAGCTCGTGTAGCGGGGCGCGCGGGTTTCCGCGTATTTCGCAAGGGCTTTATCCATGGCCCGAGTGAAGCGCGGATGCGGTCGCCCCGCTTTGACCCGCGTCAAGGCCGCCTGTCGGATTGACAATCCACCCCGCCCTAAGACGTCGGCCGGTCGAGCGGCGTCCTGTCGCGCAGGGGTGCAGTCGATCTACCCGACCGCTTGGCGCGTGTGCGGTTGGCGACGGGTGTAACCGCAGCCGGGGCAGCAGCTTCACGGCAAGGGAGCGCTGGACCTCGGGTCGGGGTTGCGCGAAGCAGCAGAAGCTGGTGGGGTTGCGTAAATCCAGGAGGCTCCCATGACCGCCGAGACCGACGCGCGCGCCCGTCCGTGCATCATCTGTGTGGCCATCACCGGCTCCGTGCCGACCAAGGCCGACAATCCTGCGGTACCGATCACCGTGGCGGAGCAGATCGCCTCGACCCGCGAGGCCTATGAGCTCGGCGCTGCCATCGCGCATCTGCATGTGCGCAACGACGATGGCACCCCCTCGTCGGACCCTGAGAAATTCGCCCGTCTCAAAGAGGGGATCAAGGCCAGTTGCCCCGGCATGAACGTGCAGTTCTCCACGGGCGGGCGCGCGGGCTCTGGTCGGGCGCGCGGCGGCATGCTCCCGCTGCGGCCCGACATGGCCTCGCTCACGGTGGGGTCCAACAACTTCCCCACCCGCGTCTACGAGAACCCGCCGGATCTCGTCGACTGGCTTGCCGACGAGATGCGCAGCTACGAGATCAAACCCGAGATCGAGGCCTTCGACCTCTCTCACATTTTCCAGGCCGTGAAGATGGCCGCCGACGGGCGCCTGCCGACCCCCCTTTATGTGCAGTTCGTCATGGGCGTGAAGAACGCGATGCCGGCGGATCGGGCGGTGTTCGACTTCTACGTGGCGACGCTGCGCCGTCTGGCGCCCGACGCCGAGTGGTGCGGTGCCGGGATCGGACGCCACCAGATTGAGCTGAACCGTTGGTGCATCGAGGCGGGCGGTCATGTGCGGACAGGGCTCGAAGACAATGTCCGCCTCGACCGGGAGACACTCGCCCCCTCCAACGCGGCCCTGGTGGCGCGGGCCGTTGAGCTCTGTCGGGCAGCCGGTCGCAACGTCGCCACCCCAAAGCAGGCCCGGGCGCTGCTCGGCCTGCGCCCGGCCTGATCGAGGGCCCCAGCGAACCCGGCGCACGGGTGTGCGGGCGCGTTAGTCGGCGAGCCGGAGACGGCTCGCGACGATGTTGATGTCGCTGCCCTGATGTCGCTGCGGCCCGTAGCTCGGAGCGAGGAGCGGGTCGGGAAGGGGGACGGGGACGGGGACAGGCAAAATACCGCTGATGAAGTCCGCGACCGGGTTCCGCCGACGATAAATCGGCCGGGGACGGCGAAGCCCTCCTGGCGGATAACCCGCAGCGGGATGCTTGCCCAGGCACCGGGCGGCGACGGCCGGAACGGCCTTCGGCACCAATGCGGGCGTGGATCTTGGTTGCCGGCCCATCGCAGGAGCGGCCGGCACCGGCCTTGTCATTATGCCCCCAATGCCGCCGCACCGATCGCGCAGACACTGAGACAACAGCTGTCGATCGTCATGAGATCAATCGCGCAAACCTCTGAGATCATATCAACAAGACCATCAAAGACACCGGTTAGACACTTGCCGCCTGCCATCGCACGAAGCTGTCGTAGAGCGCGCTCCGCGGCCGGTCCTGCCCTGGGGAAGTCCCATAACGGAGAAACCGCCAGAAACCGCCCTCGATTGCCCGGCGGTGGTCGGCCCGCGCAGCCGCCCCCCGGGTGTTGCGGAAGCGGTGGCGCGAGGACGGTCCGTGCCTGGTCGGTCAGCCCGGTGTGGCACCTGACCCTCCGCGCATCTGTGGCGGGTCAAGCGAAACGCCCTGCCCGAGGGCCTGCGTCATCCAGTTTCAGGGGAGCGTGGCCTGGCCAGCCGCGATCGCCTCGATCTCCGCCAACCGCTCGGGCAAGACGGCGATGCCCTCCACCGCTGCCTGGGCGCGCGCGTGGAGCCGCCGCGAGCCTGGGACACGCACCCCCTCTTCCGCCGCCATCTCGGTCAGGAACCGCTCCATCCGCTCGCTCGCGCCGGGGCCGGCGCCGGGGTCGATGGCGATCACCAGTTGACCGACCGCCGGTGGCGCCCCGTCGGCAGAAAAGAAGCTCGTCGCCTCAAACGAGAAATTCGGTCCCGCAATCCCGCCGGCCAGCAGCTCGACCATCAGCGCAAGCGCGGACCCCTTGGCCCCGCCCGCCGGCAACATCGTTCCGGCCAGCGCCGCATTCGGGTCGGTCGTCGGCCTGCCCTCGGGATCGACCGCCCAGTCCTGCGGGATCGAACGCCCCTCCTTCGCCGCCGCCATGATCTTGCCCCGCGCGGTGACGGTGAGCGAGAGGTCGATCACCAGCGGCGGGGCCTCGGGGCGGGGCGCGGCGAACGCGATCGGGTTGGTGCCGAATAGCGCGCGCCGCCCGCCCCAGGCTGCCATCGAAGCCGGCGTATTGGCCACCATCAACGCGACCAGTCCCGCTTCGGCGAGCGCTTCGACCTGGTGGCCGAGGACGCCGCAATGGCTCGAGCGCGTGATCGCAGCCAGCGCGATCCCCTGGGCCCGCGCGGCGGCAACGAGGGTGTCGCGGGCCAGATCGAGCGCCGGATAAGCGAAGCCATGCGCGGCATCGACTTGAAGGAAACCGGGCCGCGGGCGCGCCAAACGGGGCTCGGCGAAGCCGTCGACTTTGCCGGATCGGGCCGCCGCCGCATAGGAGGCGACGCGGATGAGCCCATGACCGGGCTGCCCGTCAGCCTCCGCCGCGACGAGGGCGCGGGCGACGGCTCGGGCCTGCGCCGGACCGGTCTTGCTGGCGAGAAAGGCGCGCGCCACCAACGCTTCGGCCGCGTCGAGCGGCATCCGCCCGGTCATCGCGCGGCCCCGCCGACCTCGGTGGCGGCG
>JBHJGY010000049.1:0-6312 GCA_050331335.1 Pikeienuella sp. | reverse complement strand
GGATCTTTTCTCCCGGTGTGGAAGGGGTCGCGGGTGGCTCGGCCGACTCGTCCGGCGTCCAGTCATCCGACTCGGTCTGCGGGGGTTCCGTTGTGGGGGCCGGCGCCGGTCCCACGGCCCCGGCCTCTGAGGTTTCGGCATTTGCCTCGGGTTTGTCGCTCATTGGATCCCCCGCGCTGAATTCGTGTTCCGGGTGGCAGGTGCCGGGCCGAATGTAAAGTCCCGTGCCGCGCCGCAGGCCCCCCTGGCGAAGCTTTGAGCACATTTCTACGATTGACGGTTTTTTGACGCTCTGCAAACTGGGGGAAGGGACAATCAAAGGGAAGGGTCACCTCCATGCTCAAACATCTCGCGGCCGCCGTCGCGCTTTTCGCCGTCGCCGGCCATGCAGCAGCGGCGGATTTGCGGATCTGCGTCGAAGGCGCATACCCGCCGTTCTCGGAAGTGACGCCAGAGGGTGAGTTGGCCGGCTTCGACATCGACATCGCCGGCGCGCTCTGCACCGAGATGGGCAAGGACTGCGAACTCGTTCAGACCGAGTGGGACGGGATCATCCCAGCATTGCTCGAGCGCAAATGCGATGCGATCCTGGCCTCGATGTCGATTACCGAGGACCGCATGAAGGTGATTGACTTCACCAACAAGTACTACCAGACCCCGGCCAAATTCGTTGCCGCTGCCGATGCGGGACTTACCGACACCCCCGAGGCCATGGCCGGCAAAACCGTGGGCGTGCAGCGCGGCACCATCCACCAGCACTTCATGGAAAGCGTCTACCCGGATGTCGAACTGAACCTCTATCGCACGCAGCACGACGCCTATCTCGACCTCCAGGCCGGCCGCGTAGATGCCCTGATGGCCGACTCGGTCGCGATGAACGACGGTTTCCTGCAAACCGAGAACGGCCAGGGGTTTGCCTTCTTCGGAGAGGACTACTCGATCCCTGAGTTTCACGGTGACGGTGCCGGCATCGGCATCCGCAAAGGCTCCGACGACCTGAAGGGCGCGTTCAACGCGGCGATCGACGCAATCCGGGCCAGCGGTGTCTACGACGAGATCCGGTCGAAGTATTTCGACTTCGACATCTATGGCAGCTGATCACGCCAAACACGGGGGGCGGGCCTGAACGATGGCCACGCTCCTCGACTATGCGCCGCTGCTTGGCCAAGGCGCGCTGGTGACGATCTCGCTGGCGCTCCTGTCGCTCGCCCTCGCGACCGCCCTCGGCATTCTTGGCGCATGGGCCAAGCTCTCCCGTTGGCTGATTTGGAACTGGTTAGCGAGCGCCTACACGAGCGTGGTGCGCGGGGTGCCAGACCTCGTTCTGATCTTGCTCATCTATTTCGGCGGCCAGCGCTTGATCAATCAGATCGGCAGCGCGCTTGACCTGCCCTATCTCGAGATCTCTAAGTTTTGGGCAGGGGTTGCGGCCATCGGTTTCATGTACGGCGCCTATCTCACGGAGACCTTCCGCGGGGCCTATCTGTCGGTCCCGCGCGGCCAGTCCGAGGCCGCGGAAGCGTTGGGGCTCTCGCGACTGGCGACCCTTTGGACCGTGATGACGCCGCAGGTGGTGCGTCTCGCGCTGCCGGGCTATGGCAATGTCTGGCTGGTGCTCGTGAAATCGACCGCGGTTGTCTCCGTCATAGGACTGCAAGATCTCGTGGGCCTCGCCGACAAGGCCGGCAAGGCGACCCGCGAGCCGTTCCTGTTCTTCCTGGCGGTGATCGCTGTCTATCTTAGCATCACGGCGGCATCGGGCTGGGCGCTTGGCCGGCTCGGTAGCCGCGTAAACCGAGGACAAGAGGCCCGGGGCGCATGGATCTGACGCTGCCGCTCCAGCACTGGGAGCTCTTCGCCGAGGGCGTTTGGGTTACGCTGCATCTCACGGCGCTGGCGCTGCTGATCGGCTTCGCGATCTCCGTCCCGTGCGCGCTCGCCCAGGTTCGAGGCAGCCGATTGGCGCCGATCGTTCGGGCCTATGTCTATGTCTTTCGCGGCACGCCCCTGATCGTCCAAACTTATCTCATCTACTATGGTTTGTCGCAGTTCGACACGGTGCGCGACAGTGTGTTTTGGGATGCCCCCGGCTGGGTGGCAGGTGGCTGGCTCGAGCCGTTCTGGCCCTCCCTCAAATCAGCCTGGTGGTGTGCGGTGATCGCGTTCTCGCTCAATTCCGGCGCCTATCAGACCGAGATCCTCCGCGGCGCCTTGGCCACCACACCGGCGGGCGAGATAGAGGGCGCCCGGGCGCTGGGGCTGTCCCAGCCTCAGGTGACACGGCTCGTCTGGATGCCGTCGGCGATGCGCCGGGCCTTGCCGCAATACGGGAACGAGGTGGTCTTCATGCTCCATGGCAGCGTGGTGGCTTCCGTGATCACGCTGCAGGACATCCTCGGCGCAGGGCGGACGCTCAACGCAAAGTATTATCTTGCCTATGAGGGCTTGGTGACCGCGGCACTGCTTTATATGTGCGTAACCTTTGCGATCGTGCTGGTTTTTCGGCTGATCGAGCGGCGTTACCTGCGCCATCTCAAGATCGAGGCGCACCGCCCCTCGAGTTTCGGGGCCGCCGCGTCCGGTGGGCTCGATCCTGCCTCCGCCCGGTAGCGGCGACGGCCGCAAAGCCAAAGGCAGAGGTTAGCGGGGCATCAGTGCCCAATAATCGAGGTCGAGCAGCACGCCATCGGCATATCCCGAGCCGTCGCGCAACGGGAAGTCGGCCGCCGGTCGGTTCTTCACAGCGACCGTGCGAAGGCGCAGCGCGCCGACGGACGGCTCAGCGGTTGTGGCCTTATCCAGGACCTCGGACCACGCATAGACCGTGTCGCCGGCGAAACAGGGCGCGGTATGGCTCCCGGCATTAATCGCAGCGATCGCTTGGGCGTTGGCCAGGCCGTTGTAGCTGAGCGCGCGCGCCATGCTGATGATATGTCCGCCATAAACCAGCCGCGGCTGACCTCCTCTGGCGGCGGGGTCGAAATGGACCTTCGCCGTGTTCTGCCAAAGGCGCGTGGCCATCATGTGTTCCGCCTCTTCGATCACCACCCCGTCGATGTGATCGATTCGCTCGCCGATCTCGTAATCTTGCCAAACATGAGGGCTGCCACCGGCGCGCTTATCGTAGCCGCGGAAATGCAGGCCATAGGGGACGACGAGATCCTCCGCTGCGACCGCCGGGGCCAATTCGGGGACCGTGGGCTCGGGCGCCGGCGATGCGGCATCGCGTTTGTTAAGCAGCACCCAGCGCACATATCGCAGCACCGCGCGGCCGCGATGGTTGAGCCCGGTGGTGCGGACATAGACGACCCCCGCATCCCCCTTCGAGGTCTCCCGAAGCCCAATAACCTCAGAGCTCGCCGAAAGCGTCTCGCCCGGGTAGACGGGCGCCAGGAACCGGCCTTCCGCATAGCCAAGATTTGCGACCGCATTGAGCGAGATGTCCGGGACTGTCTTACCGAAGACGGTGTGAAAGACGATCAGCTCCTCGACCGGCCGCGCCTGAAGGCCGCAGGCATGGGCGAAATACTCCGAGGCGTAAAGAGCGAAGCGGGTCGGGTAGAGCGCGGTGTAAAGCGCGGTTTCGCCATTTGTCAGCGTGCGCGGCGCGGCATGGGCGATGACCTGGCCCACCGAGTAATCTTCGAAGAAACGGCCCGCATCGGTCTTCGCCGTGGGGTCCACGGTTGTGCTCGTATCGGTCATATCCCTCTCCGCCCTGCGCTAAGTTTTGCGAAACGGTGATGACAGACGGGTGGTGCCTTCGCAAGTGCAGCGACAAGCACCCGGATCTACGAGAAAGGGCAGGGAGGCGCGGAGCGGCCGAGGTTAGGCCGGCGGGTCGCCCGCAAACGGCCAAACGCCGAGGTAGTTGTGAACCCAGCCGATCGCCACCACGAGGACGAGCGCGACAACGACATGCACAGCGTCCATCCACCAAGGTCCCGCCGCGGGTTTCGGTCCTTTGCCGTCGCGCTTGTTGAGCCCAACCATCGCTGCGACCGCCCAAAGCAGGATCCAGCCAAATAGGAGCACGGCGGCAAGGTGCCCGTTGGCCAACAGATGCGCGATCGCCCAGGTCTTGGTGCCGGCGAGCTGCGGATGTCGGATCCAGGCGCGGACATGGCCCTTGAAGGCCCCCGCGCTGTAGATGAGGATCGCGAAGACCATAAGCAGGTTGTTAAGATGCACCGTCCAACCTGGCGGGGTCCAGAGCGCCACATAATCCGCCTGCTGGTAGCCGTAGACCATCAAGGCCACCGACGCGATGAGCGCTAGGGTGAAGCCGATCTTCACCGCCCCCTCGCTCGAGGCCGCGACGAGCCGCGTGCGAAGCCCGGGCGCGTGGATCTTCACCCCGTGCGCAAGGGTCCAAAGGAGAAGGCCGAGGATCAGGAGGGTCATGGGTGCGGGTCCTTGCGAGCGGCTGCGACGTCGCCCGAACTCATGCCATATCCGCGGCGTTCAGGCGAGGGTTGAGGTGGCGGCGAGATCGGCCTCAAGGACGCCGATCATCTCCGCCTGGGCGAGCAGGCGCTTGGCGTTCTCCACATGGAGGTTCTCGACAAGCCGGCCATCGACAACCGCAACCCCGCGCCCCTGGGCCTCCGCCTCCTCGAAGGCCGCCACATAGCGCCGGGCACGGTCGAGCTCTTCGTCTGAGGGGGCGAAAATCCGGTTGGTCACAGCAATCTGAGCTGGATGGATCAAAGTTTTGCCGTCAAAGCCGAATTCGCGGCCCTGACGGCAGGACGCCGCCAGCGCTTCCTCGTCTTGGATCGCGTTGTAAACACCGTCGAGGATCCCAAGCTTGTAGGCTCGCGCCGCAAGCAGACAGAGCCCGAGCGCGGTCAGGACCGGGAATCGCGTCTCCGTATGCTCGGCTTGGAGTTCCTTGACGAGATCGTTGGTGCCCATCACCAAGCATCCGAGGCGGGCATGCGCTGCGGCGATATCCGCCACCCGGAGCATCCCCAGCGGTGTCTCCATCATCGCCCAGATCGCCACGTGCTCGGGCGCGCCGAGGCTCGCGAGGCGACGCGCCACATAGAGGACCGTATCGGGATCCTCGACCTTGGGGATGAGGATCGCATCGGGCCCGACGCGACCCGCCATTTCGAGATCCGGCTCACCCCATTGGGTGTCGAGCCCGTTGATCCGCACGATCACCTCGCGCCTGCCATAGCCCTTTTTCCGCACCGCATCGGCCACGAGGTCCCGGGCCGCCTCCTTCTCGGAGATCGCGACCGCATCTTCGAGGTCGAGGATCAGGCCGTCGGCTGGGAGACTGCGGGCCTTTTCCAGCGCCCTGGCGCGGGAGCCCGGCATGTAGAGGACGGAGCGGCGGGGGCGTGTGGTCTGCATCTGGGGTCTCACTGGGACGAGATCTTGCGGTTGCCTTCTAGAACGCGTTGAAATCTTGCGCAATGGGACTTGACCACCGATTGACCTTGGGCAGGCTGGTCAAAGATGCTGACCTAAATGGAGGCCACGATGGAAATCGATGCCGAGTTGTTGCCGCCACAGGGGGAGGGTCGCCCTGATCCGGCGGCTTTCGGGCGATCGATCCCGCCAGGGCTGGGGATCAATCTCTTGGTCCGAGACGTCGAAGCCGCCGCCCGTTGGCAAGCCCGCGTGCTCGGCGCCCGGGTGATCTACTGGGATCGCGACTTTGCGCTGCTGCAAGCCCAAGACGCGGTCTGGATGCTGCACCACGATCGGACTTACGCGAAGCACCCGCTCGGGACGGCGGTTGCCGGGGAAGCGGTGCGCGGCGCCGGCGCCGAACTCAGGCTCTACGGCGCGGATCCCGATCGGGCAGAGGCTGCGGCGGAGCGCTTCGGGGGCACGGTGCTCGCCCGGGCCGCCGACAAGCCGCATGGGGTGCGCGAGGCGTTCTTGCTCGACCCGGAGGGCTATTGCTGGGCACCGACGAAGGGCCTGGGCTGAAGCGGTGTGCCCGATGCCTTCGGCCCAGGCGGCCGCACCTGCTCTGCAATACCCCAGAGTAACCGACGGGCCGGAACATCGATGGGCTACGCTTCTCCCGGATCTAGGGGCGCTTCAACAGAATTTTTACGATTTGTCGTCACTCTGACCAAATCGCGGGAGCAGTTGCTCCCAATTCCGGAAAGATGAGGCGCCATAGGCACGCGGCCCATAGCCTTCTGTCCCCGACGGCGCCGCCAGTATCGCCCGCGCGCCGGAAAGGACCGATGATGACCCACCGCGTCGCCCCCCCTGGCCTTGAAAGCCGCCCCCGGCGACAGCCGGGCGCCGCAACGGCGCCAGGAGGAGCATGAGCTCGGCCGC
>JBHJGY010000048.1:0-15815 GCA_050331335.1 Pikeienuella sp. | reverse complement strand
GATCGTTCCCGATGAACTCGCCGCCGCTCTCGGCATCGTAGATGCCGATCACGTATCGTCGGTTGCCGGAAAAGCGGCAGCGCAGCACCCGAACCTGCGCCCCGTCCAGTACGCATAGCCCAACCTCGTTATCCAGGAGCTCGCATGCCTCCAGCGTCGCCGTCGCGCCGTCCGAAACATTGATGCCGATTTCAGCTCCCGCAAACCGGCAGCGCAGAAATGTCGGGGCAGGCGCTGGGCCGCGGGCGTTGTAAGGGCGCCAGACGCCCACCGCCGCGCTCCTGCCTTTAGGCCGGGAGATTGCGCAATCGACGATCTCCGCGCGTCCTGCCATCACGGCCAGCGCAAACCCATCAGGCGAGTGGAGCGTCAGCCGCTAGATCCGCGCGGTCTCCGCGTCGAGACGAAGCGCGGTCCCCGAGGCAGGCGCGACCACGATCTCCTCGCGGGGCCCGTCGCCGACGATCTCCAGCGGCTTCCTCACCCGCAGATTTTCCGCATAGCGCCCGGGCCGCACGACGATGCGCGACCCCGCCGCCGCGGCCTTAATCGCCTCGCCGATGGTGCGAAAATCCCCCGCCCCGCGCTGATCGACGACGAGCGTGCCCACCGCATTGCGCTCCAGCGGCGGCGGCATGGGCGTCGGCGGGATCACGCCGCTGTCAGATCCCCGATAGAAGGCCACGTTCTGTTCGATGGCAAGCTTGAGATCCGCGGGCGCCGACGCAAAGCTCGCCATGATATCCTCGCCATTGCGGCGCACGAACTCGGCGACCCTGGGGCGCAAGCCGGTGGCATCGACCACGCCGCCCAACATCTCTGACCCGAACGCCCCGGCCAGTGCGGCCATCCCGGCGATGGCGAGGTTGCGGACCGACCACATGCTGGCCCGCTTGCCCTTCTCCGCGAGCGGGAGATCGGCCTCGCCCAAGGCGAAGCCAAGCTCGATCAGCTCAGCGGTGTTAAAAGCGATCACATCGCCCCTCACGGCCGCCTGCGCAAGGCTGCGGGCGGTGACAGTCTCCTGCGCCTCGGGGAAGAAGGTGGTGCGAGCTGTGTCCAGAGCGCGGGCTTTGGGAAAGGCGCGGACAAAGGCGGGCAGGATGTGCATCAACAGCTCGAGCGCTGTGCGGGCTTCGGGAGGGAGCGGCTCGGTCATGCCCTTGGGGTCGGCCACGGCGCGGTCGTCGGCCTGGATACGCAGACCGAGCTCGACGGAAAGAAACCAAAGGACAGGCGCGGCGGCGGCGATTGCGTCGCCTTCTCCGCCGAGGATCCGCTGCAGGCGGCTCGCCTTTGAGACCAGTTCGGGGTTTTGGTTAGCCCAGCCAGCCCCAGCGTTGCACAACGGTTGGAGCGCCTCCCGCACCAGTGGCAGCATCTCTTCTGCGAAAGGTGCAATCTCATTGTCGCCGAGAGGGGCGAGATGACGCCCGCGGATCCCGAAGATCATCCCCTCGCTAGACTGGTCCGGGATGGGCGATTCATTGGTCATGAGGCGGGCCGATCAGTCGGTGGCGGCGGCGAGGGCGGAGAGCTTGGCGCGGGCGGCCCGGCTGTCGATGCTCTCTGCAGCGATCTCGGCGCCCGTTTGCAGATCTCCTGCGCGGCCAGCGACAACGAGGGCTGCGGCCGCATTCAGGACCACCGCGTCACGATACGCGCCTTGCCCGCCGTCCAGCAGCTCCTTGAGGGCTGCCGCGTTCGCTTCCGGCGTGCCGCCGAGGATCGCGTCGAAGGGGTGGACCGGCAGCCCCGCCTCTTCGGGATGGACCTCGCGCGCGCCGATTTGGCCGGCCTCGAGCGTGACCACGCGGGAGGGCCCTGCAATGGAGATCTCGTCGGTTCCGTCCGAGCCATGCACGAGCCAGGCGGCCTCGGAGCCGAGACGGGCCAAGGTCTCCGCCATCGGCCTGAGCCAGACTTCGGAGAATGCGCCGGTCAGTTGCCGGGTGACGCCCGCGGGGTTGGTCAGCGGCCCAAGGATGTTGAACACCGTGCGGGTGCCCAGCTCGCCACGCACTGGTTGGACATGGCGCATCGCCGCGTGGTGCATCGGCGCCATCATGAAGCAAAGGCCCGTTTCGGCCAGGGCGCGTTCGGCAATCTCGGCCGGCACCATCACCCGCACCCCGAGGGCCTCGAGCGCATCGGCGGCGCCGGCGCGCGAGGAGAGCGCTTTGTTGCCATGCTTGGCCACCGGCACCCCGGCGCCCGCGACCACCAGCGCCGCGGCGGTGGAGATGTTGAGCGTGCCCTTGCCATCGCCCCCGGTCCCCACGATGTCGATGGCGCCGGGGGGAGCGGTAACCCGTGCCGCCCGCGCCCGCATCGCCTGGGCGGCGGCGGTGATCTCGGTCACCGTCTCGCCACGTGTGCGCAGCGCGATCAGAAACCCGGCGATCTGGGCCGGGCTGGCCGCGCCGTCCATAATGTCACTGAAGGCTTCTGCCGCTTCCTCGGCGCTCAGATCACGGTCTGAAGCGATCCCGATCAACCGTTTTAACGCGGCACTCATGCCGGCACCGCCATGTTTGTCTCGGCCAGGAAGTTGCGCAACAGCGCATGCCCATGCTCCGAGGCGATCGATTCCGGGTGGAACTGGACGCCGTGGATCGGCCGTTCGCGATGGGTCAGCCCCATGATCACGCCGGATTGCGATCGCGCGGTCACCCGCAACGCGGCGCCCAAGCTCTCCGGCGCGACCGCAAGCGAATGGTAGCGCGTGGCCGAAAACCCTTGCGGCAGCCCGGCGAAGAGGCCAGTGCCGTCGTGCGTTAACACGGAGAGTTTGCCGTGCAGCACTTCGGTACAGCGCTCGACAATCGAGCCGAAGGCGGCGGCAATCGCCTGGTGGCCCAGGCAAACCCCGAGGATCGGCAGGCCGACGGGCGCTGCCCGCACGAGCTCGACGCAAACGCCAGCCTCCACCGGCGTGCAAGGGCCGGGGCTCAGCACGATCCCGGCTGGCGCCATCTCAAGCGCCTCCTGAACCGTGAGCGCATCGTTGCGGTGCACCGCCACATCGGCCCCGAGCTCCCCGAGGAAATGCGCAAGGTTGTAGGTAAAGCTGTCGTAATTGTCGATTAGAAGGATCATCGCGCGCTCGGTCTGCCGTTTTCCGCTCGGACGGGTGGCGCCGTCCGAATTTCGCAGATATAGATTCCGCATCGGATGGAATGGCGTCAAGCGCTTGGCTTCGCAAGACTTCCGGTGATTGGTGCGAAGCGAGCCGGCGAGCCGGGGTCAGTGGCCTGGGAGGGCGTGATGGCAAACAGTCCAGGAGTGGGAGCGCGGTTTGTGCGTTTCCTCGGAGGGCTTATTCTCGGGATCGGTGTGGTGGGCGGCGGGCTCGTCGCGCTCTCGCTGAGCAATCCGGTGACCGGAGAGCGCCGCGCGGCCCTCGATGCTCAACTCGCGGCGGCGCTGTCCGATGAGCCGGAGCCGGTGCCCGTGATCGCGCCGGAGATCGCGCCTGCAGATCCTGCGGTGCCCGGCCCTGTGCCTCAGCCCTCTGCCGAAATCGATCCCTCCTTGCGCGCGGCAGTCATACCGGGCGATGCGCCCGACCAAGCCGGCTTCTCGCCCCCCCCACCGGTCGAGACGCCCGTGAGCGATGGTCAGTTTTCCGGCTTGCCGCCAACGGCGACCCTCGAAGGGCCTGCCCCGATTAACGATGTCCCCAGGGTCGAGGATCCGCTTTTTCAGCTCCAGGGCCCAGCGCTGTCGCTCAACTCGGCGAGCTTCGAACGCCGCGGGAACGCCCCCCTCATGGCCGTCATCTTAGAGGATGCCGGGCAAAGCGATCTGTCGCGCGAAGTGCTGCTGTCGCTGCCGATGCCGCTCACGTTGGGCATCACGCCCCGCGGCGAAGACGAAGTTAGGCTCGCCTCCGCTGCTAAGCTGGAGAATTACGAGATCTTGGTACAGATCCCGGTCGGGCCGGCGCCAGAGTCGATCATTTCGCCCGAGATGTCGGATGTCGAGGTGGCAGACCGGGTCGAAGCGCTGATGGCAGAGCTTTGGATGTCGATCGGTGCGGCGAGCCGGGTCGCCCAAGGCGGCCCCTTGGACGAGCGGATCATGCGCAGCATCATTCCGGTCCTGGAGCGCAACGGCTTCGCGATGATCAACACCGATCCGGCGAGCTTGGAGGCTGGACGGGCGCTCGCCTTGGCCTTCGGCGTCGCCTATTCGGGACAGACAGCCAGCATCGCGGCGGGCACCAGCGAAGAAGAGATCTACGCTGTGTTCAGCCAAGTCGCGGCGGCGGCAGCGCAAAGCGGCGGGGCCATCGTCTCTGCTCCAGCGAGCCTCGCCACGCTGCGCGCGCTCAACAAATGGGCAATCGAGAACTCTCGGCTGGCGCAAATCGCGCCCCTCTCCGCGGTGATCAGCGAGCTTGGTTCCCGCTGACGCTCCCCCGGTTCAAGGGAGCGAGAGCGCCGGGTCAGTCGAAGCTGGGGGCGATTTCCGCGGCGTGCAGGAGCGAGCGCGCCTTGTTGACCGTCTCTTCGTACTCCGCCTCCGGATCGCTGTCGTAGACAACGCCGCCGCCGGCCTGGACGTAGAGCGTGCCGTCTTTGACCACGCCGGTGCGCAACGCGATGCAGGTGTCCATCTCCCCGCTGGCAGAGAAATAGCCCACGCCGCCGGCATAGACGCCGCGCTTCTCCGGTTCGAGTTCGTCGATGATTTCCATCGCGCGGATCTTGGGCGCCCCGGAAACCGTGCCCGCCGGCAGACCCGCAAGAAGCGCCGACAGCGCGTCTTCGCCTTCTGCGAGCTCGCCATCGACATTCGAGACGATGTGCATCACGTGGGAGTAGCGCTCGACGGTGAATTGCTCGGTCGGCCGGACGGTGCCGATCTTAGCCACCCGGCCCACATCGTTCCGCCCCAGATCGAGCAGCATCAGATGCTCCGCCCGCTCCTTGGGATCGCCCAGGAGTTCGCGCTCCAGGGCCAGATCCTTGAGCGGCGTGTCGCCTCTGGGGCGCGTCCCCGCGATCGGGCGGATGGTGATCCGACCCTCACGCACGCGAACCAGGATCTCCGGCGAGGCACCGACGATCTGGGCCTCCCCGAGATTGAAATAAAACATATACGGAGAGGGGTTGGTGCGTCGCAGCGCCCGGTAGAGCGCAAAGGGCGACACCTCCAGCGGGAGGGACCAGCGCTGAGACGGCACCACCTGGAAGATGTCACCCGCGCGGATGTAGTCCTTGGCGCGCTCGACCGTCTCCAGATAGCGGTCTTTCGTCGTGTTGGATACCGGGGTGAGTTCCCGGGCCTGGGTGCCCGCCACATCGGCGATGCCCGTGACCGGGGCCGCGCCCTCGATCCGGGCGAGCGCGGCTTGCAGGCGGGCCGCGGCGGGGTCATAGGCCGCGCGCGGCTCCGCCCCAGGCCAGACCGGCGCGACCAAGGTCACCTCATCGCGGATATTGTCGAGGATGGCGACGAGGGAGGGGCGTAGAAACAGCGCGTCGGCGAGGCCGATCGGGTCCGGGTTGGGCGGGCCCATCCGCTCGACAAGCCGGATCATGTCATAACCGAGATAGCCGTAGAGCCCCGCGGCCATCGGCGGCAGCCCGTCGGGCATGTCGATCCGGCTTTCGGCGATCAAGGCGCGCAGGGAGGACAGGCTGTCTTCGGCAACCGCGACAAAAGCGTCCCGGTCGGTGAGCGCCTGGCGGTTGATCTCGGCCTGTGCGCCGCGGCAGCGCCAGATCAAGTCGGGCGCCCAACCGATGACCGAATAGCGCCCGCGAACCTCGCCCCCGGTCACGGACTCGAGCAGAAAGCTGTCGGGGCCCGCATCGGTGAGTTTCAGGGTAAGCGAGACCGCGGTGTCTGTGTCGGCGGCAAAGCGCGCCGAGAGGACCTGAGGGCCTGTTGCGTAAGCCGCAGAGAAGCGCTCGAAATCGGGTGAAATACGCATGGCTCAGCCGCCGGACCTGGCGCCCAGATGGTCAAACACCGCCTGCACCCCGTCAATGTCGATCTCGGCGGGGACACCGGTTTCGACCGCTCTCAGAAAAAGCTCTGCTTGATCGGAAGCGATTTGGCCGGCAACCGCCGTCTCGACCCGCCCTGCGAGGTCGGCCAACTGGTCGGTCGGAAGCGGGACCACCTCGACGATTTCGGCGAGCAGCACTCCCCGGCCGCCGCTGAGCGGGATGGCGGCAGCAGCCCCCTCATCGAGCGCGAAAAGCTCCGGCGTCGCGGTGAACGGCAGGCCAAACGGGGGAGCGTCGCGCCGAAACGGCCCTTGCTCCCGAACCTCCAAGCCCTCTTCACGCGCCCAGTCGGCAAGCTGCGCGGGGCCGGTCAAGCGCTCGGCGATCTCGCGTCCTTCCGCCTCGAGCGCCGCAAGACGCTCGCCTGCGGCCCAGTCCTCCGCCACTCGGTCGCGGATTTGCTCGAGCGCCACGACATGGGCTTCTGCGATCCGCTCGACGAGAACGATGAAAAAGCCCCCCGCGTCGGTCTCCAGGATATCGCGCTCCTCATGGTCGAGCGCGGCGAAAACCTCTTGGCGGAAGGTCTCGCTCGCCATCAATCCTTCGGCCTGGCCCTGAGGCAGGGAGCCGTCGCGGGCGAGCCCCTCGAAACGGGTGAGCGCGAGCCCGGTTTCTTCGGCGATCTCGTCCAGTGTTCGGCCCTCGGAACGGAGGTCGTCGATGTCGTTGGCGATCTCAGGCGCGCGCTCATAGGCGAGGTCGCGGGCGAGCCGGTCGGCGATCTCGGCGCGGGCCTCCTCCAGACTTGGTGTGCCGCCCAGATTTACAGCGCGCAGGCGGATCAAGACCGGGCCGATCGGCGCGTCCACCGGTCCCACGATCCCGGGCTCTGTTGCGGCAAAGACTGCAGCCGCCACGGCGTCCGGCAGATCGTCGCGCCCGACCGCGCCGAGATCGAGATCCGCCGGGTTTTCGCCGAGTTCGCGGGCAAGATCCTCGAAGCTGATTTCACCGCCGCGGATCCGCGCCGCCAGCGCATCCGCGCGATTGCGCGGGAGAGGAAGCTGGTCGAGCGTCCGCGTGGCGGGCGTGCCCAGGGTCTCGGCGTTGTCGGCATACCAGTCGGCGATCTCCTGCTCGGTCGGACGCAGCTCCTCCGCGAGCTCCTCGATCGACATATGCAGATAGACGCCGGACCGCCGCTCCGGCTCGGTATAGGCCGCTTGATTGTCAGCCCATCTGGCCTCGAGATCGGAGGCGCTCGGGGTGCCGGGGTCGGGGGCGCGGTCCGGCGACAAGATTACGCTGACCATCCGCCGCTGCTCGCCCTGATGGGCCGCGATGCGGGCTGCCATCCCAGGCGGTGTACGGCCCGTGCCGCGCGCCGCGGTTGTCAGGATCCGCTGGCCGAGTTCGAACCTCGACAGCGCCTCGAACTCCGCCGGCGAGTAACCCTGACGGCCGAGAACAAACCGGTACCTGTCGGGAGAAAAGCTGCCGTCGCCTGTCTGAAACGCCGGCACCTCCCGGATCGCTTCGGCGACTGCCTCGTCCGGCGCAGTTATGCCGAGCCGCTCCAATTCCGTGGCCACAGCGCGTTCGCGCATCAGCTGCGCGAGTAGGATCTGGTCGACCCCGGTCTGACGCATCTCTGCATAGGAAATCGCGCGGCCCGCCTCTTGGCTCATCCGGTTCCGCGCCCGCTGAAGCTCGGTCGAATAGGTCTCGAACGTCACCGTGCGGTCGCCGACGGTTGCGATCGCGCTCGACGGCGAGGTGGAGAAGACGTCGGAAATCCCCCAGACCGCAAAGCTTGCGATGAGGAGAAGGATCAGCCCCTTGGCAACCCAGGATTTCGCGCCGCGGCGCATGGATTCGAGCATCAAACCCTCCGACTGCTTCGCTGCTAGGTAGCCAGCGACAGCGATCGGCACAAGACGCCGGCGTTCAGCCGGGCAGGTCCCGAAGCCGCAGCCCGAGCTCTGCGATCCCGACCGCATCCACATTGGCATAGGCGATCCGAAGCGCGCGCGCGCCGCCCCAATCACCCTCCTTAGGGCCGAACATCGCCCCGGGCAGCGTCAGCACAGCGCGCTCGGCGAGCAGCCGACGGGCGAGATCTGTGCCATCGGTTCCTGGCCAGAGCGTCTCCGGCGGCTCGACCCAGGCGAAATAGGCCCCTGCGCCGCGCAGGCGCCACCCCGGCAACCCCGCGAAGACCGCCCGCACCGCCTCACCCCGTGCGAGGATCTCCGCCCGCTCCCCTGCGACCCAGGGCCGAAGCTCGCGCAGCCCCGCCAACGCTGCCACTTGGCCCGTGCGCGGGGGGCAAATCGTCACGGTGTCGAGGAACTTCTCCGCCTGGGCGAGCCGGTCGGTTCCGGCAATTAGCGCCCCGGTGCGGTGTCCCGTCAGTCGGAAGACCTTCGAGAAGCTGTAGAGGTGGACGAAGCTCTCTGTCCAATCCGGCCGGTCAAAAAGCCCGTGCGGCGGGCCCTCGGCGGAATGGAAATCGCGGTAGGTCTCGTCGAGCACCAGGGCGAGGCCGGTGTCGCGGCAGAGCTCGAAGGCTTCGTCGAGGAATGCGGCGGGGTATTCCACGCCGGTCGGGTTGTTGGGGCTGACGAGGGCAAGCGCTCTGGTCCGGGGGGTGAGCTGCGCCCGAGCGGTGGACAGGTTCGGCAAAAGATCCGGGCCGCAGGCCAGGGGGATGGCCGCGACGCCGCACATGTCGAGCCACATTTTGTGGTTGAAGTACCACGGGACCGGCATCAGCACCGCATCGCCCGGTGCGCACAGGGTGGCCATCGCTGCGCAGAACGCCTGGTTGCAACCGGCGGTCACCGCCACGTGGTCCGGTCCGATCTCCGCCCGATAGGCCTGCGACCAATCCGCAGCGATCTGCGCCCGCAGGGCCTCATCGCCCAATACCGCCCCGTAGAGATGGGCCGCACCCGGCGCTGCCACCGACGCTGCCATTGCCGCGCGCAGCCGCTCGGGTGGCGGATCCACCGGTGCCGCTTGGGCCAGGTTGAGGAGCGGCAGGCCGTCGGGCTGCGGGATCTCTTCAAGCCAGCGGCGGGCCTCCATCACCGGTGGCGCGGTGACCCCGGCGAGAAGTGGGTTGGTCGCGGGCATCGTCATTGGGGCCTCCAGCGCAGGCGGGTTCGAACGGCGGACGCGTTTGGGGGGGGCGAACCGGCCGCAGCACGCGGGGGGTCCCTGTCACGTCAACCGCAGAGCGCCGACACCAAAGAGCGAAGCGTCGGCGCGTGCAACCCCTGTGATCCTCGCGGAGCCTGCCGATCATACGCCAACGCGCCGGCGTCGCGTTTATCCGATCTTGTTCGAGACCCACCGGACCGGTGACGACCTTGCCGTCGGCAGCTTCGACCGAAGGGCGGGACGGGCCTTGGCCGGAGCCATCCTCGGAGCCCGATTTCTCCCCGCTTCAGCCGGGGCACGGCACGCTTGGTCGGTCTTTGCCGTGGGCTGCACGGCTCGCGACCTTCGGGGTCACCGCCGACCGAGACGGCCCCGCGCCTTTCCTGCGGTGCGCAGGCGGCGTCATTTCCACCCATCCTCCGGCGGGCTGCGTTCCCCCGCCCTGGGCCTCCAGCGGCGAGGTTGGTTCGTGCTCAGGCGGGAATAAGAACGCTGCCGGCTCGGCGGATCTCCCCGTCGACGAGGCGCAGCACGACGATCTCGCCCGAGCTTGGCCCCGCCCCTGTGAGCGCACGGATATTCACGAAATGGGTGACCATCATCAGCTTCACCGCCGGATCCGTGGCCGCGATCAAGGCGCGCAGGTCCCGCGTTTGCGCGGGCCCGTTGGCCCGGCGTTCGGCAAAGAACGAGTTCAGCGCGGGATATTCCTCGACGGGGCCGAGGCCAAGCAGGTCCGCCGTGTCGCGGCAACGGCACCACTGACTTGTCAGCACCCGGTCGAAGGAAATGCCGCGTGCGCGGATCTCTGCGCCGGTCGCGCGAGCTTGGTCGCGGCCGCGGCTGTCGAGATTGCGCTGGGTGCTGCAATCATCCAGGCGGAAATCTTCTGGATCGCCGCCACCCGGGGCGAGCGCGTGGCGCATGATCGCGTGTGTGCCCGGTTCGGCAAGCGCGGCCCAACCCGCGTCGCGCGCCCAGGCTGGCGCGGCTATGAGTCCCGCCGGGCCGGCGAGCAAGGCCCGTCTCGTGATCCGTCCGTCCATGATCCCCTCCGGAGTTCATCGGTTCCGCCACAGAGTGTAGGGGCGTTGCCGCCGCAGACGAGGCAGCATGCGGCGCGGCACGCGGCTTGACTGCGGGCCGCCTGCGCGCGACATCCCCGCCATGGCAGAGCCGCCCCATCTGACACTTGCAGAGATCCGCCTCGGTTTCGGCGGCCGCCCGCTGTTCGAGGGGGTCGAGCTTGCCGTGGCACCGGCCGAGCGTCTGGCGCTGGTTGGCCGCAACGGCTCGGGCAAGTCGACGTTGCTCAAGGTGATGGCGGGGATCGTGGCGCCCGACAGCGGAGAGCGCTTCGTCCGCCCTGGCATCGCGGTCGCTTATCTGCCGCAAGATCCCGACCCGACCGGTTATGCGACCCTTGGCGACTATGCCGCTGCCGAACTCGAGCCCCATGATCGTTGGCGGGCCGAGGCGGCGATGGACGGGCTTAAGGTCCGCGCCGATGCGGATCCCGGCGCGGCCTCGGGCGGCGAGCGTCGGCGCGCGGCTCTGGCCCGGCTGATTGCCGCGGAGCCCGACTTGATGCTGCTCGACGAGCCGACCAACCATCTCGACATCCAGGCGATCGAATGGCTTGAAGATTGGCTCTCCCAGACCCGTACGGCTTATGTGCTGATCTCCCATGATCGGACATTCCTGACCAAGCTCACCCGCGCGACGCTTTGGGTCGACCGCGGCGTCGTGCGCCGCTCGCCGGAGGGGTTCGGCGGCTTCGAGTCCTGGCGCGACAAGCTCCTGGAGGAAGAAGCCGCCCAGCGTCACAAGCTCGACCGGCTGATAAAGGAGGAGGCGCGTTGGGCCGTCGAGGGGATTTCGGCACGCCGCACCCGAAACCAAGGGCGCCTGCGCCGCCTTGCCCAACTCCGCGACGAACGTCGGGCGCAGATCCGGGTTCAGGGCACGGCGGCCATGGCGCTGGAGAGTTCGGGCCAGACCGGTAAGCGGGTGATCGAGGCGGAGGCGATCGAGAAACGCTTCGGAGAGCGGACCATTTTGCGCCCCTTCTCACTGCGGATCGGACGCGGCGAGCGGGTGGCGCTCGTCGGCCCCAACGGTGCTGGCAAGACGACGCTGCTGAAGATGCTCACGGGCGAGCTCGAACCGGATGCCGGACGGGTCCGTCTGGGCACCGGGGTGGAAATGGCGGTCTTCGACCAGCAGCGCGAGGCGCTCGATCCGGAGAAGTCGCTGTGGGAGAGCCTGACCGAGGACAAGCTCATCGGGCTCAAGGGCTCGAACGACCAGGTGATGGTGCGCGGCCGGCCCCGCCATGTGGTCGCCTATCTCAAGGAGTTCCTGTTCGACGAACGTCAGGCCCGCGGACCGGTTTCACAGCTGTCGGGCGGAGAGCAAGCCCGGCTGCTGCTGGCCCGGATCATGGCACGGCCGTCGAACCTGCTCGTGCTCGACGAACCGACCAACGATCTCGATGTGGAGACGCTCGACCTGCTGCAGGAGCTGATCTCCGAGTTCGACGGCACCGTTCTGCTGGTCTCCCACGACCGTGACTTCCTCGACCGGGTGGCGACAACGACGGTGGCGATGGAGGGTAATGGCGGCGCCGTCGTTTACGCTGGCGGTTGGTCGGACTACCGGGCTCAGCGGGGGGATGCGCCGGTCGATGCTGGGCCGAAGCCCGCCGCGCCGAAGACGCGCGCGCGCGCGCAGCAGCCAACCGCCAAGGAGCCGGATCGCGCCCAGAAGAAGCTTTCCTACAAGCATCAAAAGCGCCTGGAAGACCTGCCCAACGAGATCGCCCGACTGGAGGCGGAGATCACCAAGCTCGAGGGCTTGTTGGCCGACCCCGATCTTTTTGCCCGTGAGCCGGCAAAATTCCACAAGGCGACGGCCGCGCTGACCCTGCGCCAGGAGAAGCTCGAAGCGGCCGAGGAGGAGTGGCTGGAACTTGAGAGCTTGCGCGAGAGCCTCACCGGCTGACCCCGCGACGCCAGCCGGGAGGCTGTCATCTTCCTGACGCCCGTGTGCAGGTGACAGAGTGCCGACGGGCGGCTATTGCTCCGACCGGGTCGTCCCAGACCCTCAGCTTGCAACACCCTGCTCAAGGAGGTTCCCTATGGAATTCGTCTATAAGTTTGCGGCGCAAGTCTGGACGGAGACGCCCGACGACACCCTCGTCTTCGCCGGCACCCGCGAGGTCAGGCTGGTCGCGGAAGTCCAGTCGTTTCTGCTGGGCGATCTCGACGGACCGGCGCAGCCTCAGGGCGAGGGCACCCTTCGCTTCACCGATACGGGCGAAGAAGTCGAGGTCGACTTCGCAGAAGTGGTCCGGGGGACCGGGCCGGGGGTTGCGACGGATATTCTGATCTTCGACGATGAGGAAGGCCAATTCGGCAGCGGGCGCGAGCTCTTCGTTCTGCTCTCCGGCGATCCGCTCCCCGAGCCCGCCATCGGCACCGATATCGAGGTGTTCGCGGGGCAATTCGAGACCATCGAGTTTCTCACATTCACCGATGAGGACGAGATCCCGATCACCACAGGGCCCTTCCCGGTCGGCACCGAGATCGAGATCGCCCAGATCGCTGCCGTCGAGAGCCTTGGCCAGCAGGGGGTTTTCCTGCTCCCGGGCGATGACGCGGCTCGCAAGGACCGCGTCGAGACGATCGGCCGGCTCTACGAGGGCGCGCTGGACCGAGACGGTCAGATCGACGAAGGCGGACTGAATTTCTGGGTCGACCGGACCGCCGAGGCCGGGTTCTCCGACGTGGATCTCGCCAAGATCTTCACCAGCGCGCCGGAATTCGTCGCCCGCTTCGGCGATGCCGGCATCGATGCCCTGACGCCAGGAGCCTATGTCGATCTCCTCTACGACACCTTCCTAGACCGCCCGGCGGACGCGGAAGGCCGGGCATTCTGGGTCTCGATTGTCGATCAGATCGATGACGACGGGTTCGCGCCGCTCGGCATCTCCGCTGAGGCGCCGCTGGTGGATAAGCGAGCGGCCTTCCTCATATTCTTCTCCGAAAGCGAGGAAAATCAGGTGAACCTCGCATTTCTTTCGGAGATCTCCGAGACCTCGTCGGGCATCTGGGAGTTTCCGGTGGCCTAAGGCTCACAGCCCCAGCTCGGCCATCAACTGCTCCGCATCCTCAAGGATCGCGTCTTCCGCGGTGCCGCCCTCGATCGGCACCCGTCCCATCTCGAGCAGCAACGGCGCCGCGACCGGCGTGACCGACCGCGCCGCCACATGCTCGATCCGGCCGGCCGAGCGCGCCAACATTTCCTCGATCCGCCCGAAATCGACGAGGCCGCGGAGCGCTTCGGCCCGCGTGATCTCAAGCAGCAGGTGCTCGGGATCGTAGCGCCTGAGCGTGTCGTATAGGATATCCGCCGAGAAGCTCATTTGGCGCCCGGTCTTGCGGGTGGCCACCACCTGGCGCTCAATAAGCCCCGCGACCACGGCGACGCTGCGGAACGTCCGCTTCATCACCGCATTGCCGGCGAGCCAGTCGTCGAAGCCTTCCTGCAGCCCCTCCGCGCAGAGCAGCGCTGCGGGATCGGTGATCGCCGCAAGACCCCAGAGCATCACCGCATAGTCCGTGGCGACAAAGCCCAAGGGCGCGAGCCCCGCCTGCTCCATCCGCCGCGACAGGATTAGCCCCAGTGTCTGGTTCGCGTTGCGCCCGGCAAAGGCCCAAACCACCATGTGGTGCCGATCGCCGCGCGGGAAGGTCTCGACGAGGAGCCGGTCGCGCGCAGGGAGCTTGGAGCGCGCACGCTGCAACTCCAGCCAGTCGCGCGTGTGGACCGGCAAGCGCCCCCAGCGCCTGGGGTCGGCCAGCATGTCCATCACCCGATGCGAGAGACTGACGGAGGTGGCGAGCTTGGTGCCGTAGAACACCGCGATCTTGGGTTCGCGCCCCTCCGAGGGCGATACCTGAAGGGTCAGCTCGCGCATCGCGTCGTAGCGCACCACCCGCCCACCGATCAGAAAGGTGTCGCCGGGGACCAGCGTCGCGGCGAAAGCCTCCTCCACCTCGCCGATCTTCGGTCCGCCGCGCTTGCCCATGCGCACGCCGACCGTCTCTGGCCCGACGATCGTGCCGGCGTTCATCCGCAGCCGCGCAGCCTGCCGTGGGTCCCGCAGCTCCCACAGGCCGTCGGGCCGGGTACGCAGCCGCTGCCACTGGTCATAAGCCTTCAGCGCGTAGCCCCCGGTGGCGCAGAAGTCGAGACAGCGGTCGAAGGCGGCGCGGGAGAGCCCGGCATAGGCCCCGGCCTCCCGGATCTCGGCAAATAGCGCGTCCGGGTCGAAGGGGCCCGCACAGGCCATGAGCAGCAAATGTTGGCAGAGCACGTCGAGCCCCCCCTGCGGCAGCCGTCCGCCGTCGAGCGCCCCCTCGGCCACGGCATCGAGCGCCGCATGGCATTCGAGAACCTCGAACCGATTGGCCGGCACCAAAACCGCTTTCGAGGGGGCGTCGTAGCGATGGTTGGCCCGGCCAATCCGCTGGACAAGGCGCTTCACCTCCTTCGGGGCGCCGATTTGGACGACAAGATCCACATCCCCCCAGTCCAGCCCGAGATCGAGCGAGGAGGTGGCGCAGACCGCCCGGAGCTCGCCCGCGGCCATCGCCGCTTCGACCCGGGCGCGGGCCTCGCGGCCGAGTGAGCCGTGATGCAGGCCGATGGGCAGCGCCGGCTCGTTTTCCGCCCAGAGAGCTTGGAAGAAGAGCTCCGCTTGGGCGCGGGTGTTGATGAAGACGATTGAGGTCCGGTGCGCGCGGATCAGGTCCATGACCGCCCGTGCGGCGTAGCGCCCCCCCATCCCGGCCCAGGGCGGCGCTCCCGCATCCTTCAGGATCGATATCTCTGCCATCGGCCCGGGATCGGCGAAGACGATCTCGGTTTTCGGCCCGTTTTTCGGTCCGGCCTCAGGCCCTGCCTCTGGTGCGAGCCATTTCGCGATTTCGCCGGGGTCTTCCACGGTTGCCGACAGGGCGATCCGCCGATGACCCGGCGCCAGCCGGGCAAGGCGGGCGAGACACAAGGAGAGCTGGTCGCCCCGCTTGGTGCCGGCAAGCGCATGGACCTCGTCGACCACCACCCGTGAGAGGCCGGCGAAGACCCGTCCCGCATCCGGTTGGGAGAGCAGCAACGCCAGACTCTCAGGCGTGGTGAGGAGGATGTCGGGCGGGTCGCCCCGCTGACGGGCCTTCTTGTGCGAGGCGGTGTCTCCGGTGCGTTCTTCGATCCGGATCCCCAGCCCCATCTCCTCTGCGGGACCCTTGAGGTTGCGCGCAATATCGACGGCGAGTGCCTTCAGCGGCGAGATGTACAGCGTGTGCAGCCCGCGGCCGGCGGTCTCGGCGAGAGCGAGCAGGGAGGGGAGAAAGCCCGCGAGCGTCTTGCCCGCGCCGGTCGGGGCGATCAGCAGCTGCGCCGAGGCCCTGCCCTGCAGCAATGCGATCTGGTGCGGATACGGCACCCAGCCTCGGGCCGCGAACCATCCGGCGAAGGGCTCGGGCAAAGGCGGGCTCTGGGCATCTCGCGGCGAACCGTCCATGCCTATCGAACTAGCGCGGCCGGGCCCTGCGGGCGAGAGGGGGGGGGCCGTCCGGAGGCCGATTGGGGGGACAGACCTCGACGCCCTCCCGCCGG
>JBHJGY010000047.1:0-50603 GCA_050331335.1 Pikeienuella sp. | reverse complement strand
ACCTTGCGCAAGCCCCGGCCGCTCCGCGGCCACCTCCTGCGACGCCGGATCTCCGTCGCGGCGCAGCCAGACCTCGGCCGCAAAGCTCTGTGCCCGCGGGTGATCGACAACCCGGCCCTTGGGCCCCACCACACCGACAAGCCGCGCACCTGGGGCAAGGCTGACCAGCGGGCGTGGCGGCGGATCTGCCCAAAGCCAGAGCCCCAGCGCCAGCGGAAGCGCCCCTGCAACCCTCAGCCACGAGCCCCAAAGCGCGAGCCACAGCCCCCCGATCGTAACCAGCCAGAGCGCGGCCAACGGGGCCGCCGCCACCATGCGCACCGCGTCGGGCCAGGCAGCCACGGCATGCGCGACCGACAGCACCTGCGAGATACCGACCCCCATCGCGGCCAGGGGAAGAGCGCTCAACCCCAACGGCCAAGCGACCGCGGCGATCACCGCCATCGGTGCGATCCAAAGGCCCATCACCGGGACGGCGACGAGGTTTGCCGGGAGGCCGTAGAGCGGCAGCCTGTTGAAATGCGCCGCCGCATAGGGCGCCGTGGCGAGGCCGGCAACGAAGCTGGTCAGCAACAGCGCCCCGATATACCCACCGACCCGCCAGAAAACGCCCTGCGTCGCGCGGCCCCCCCGCGGTTTGAGATCGAGCCCACGCAGGGCCTCGTAGACCGCCACGAGCGCGGCGGTTGCGGCGAAGCTCATCTGAAATCCCGGATCGAGCAAAGAGACGGGCCGAACCGCCAGCACGACCACCGCCGCGAGCCCGAGCGCGCGCAAGGTGATCGCCGGGCGGTCGAGCAACACTGCCAAGAGCGCCACGGCCGCCATCGCGAAGGCCCGCTGGGTCGGTACCGTTGCGCCCGAGAGGACGAGGTACCCCGCCCCGGCGCACAGGGCGGCCAACGCGGCCAGCTTCTTGCCGTTGACGAAGAGGCCGACTTGCGGAACTGCCGCCGCCAGGAAACGCACAGCGCCGAAGACGAGCCCGCAGAGGATGCCCATATGCAGGCCCGAGATCGCCAGCAGATGCGCAAGATTGGCGGCCCGCAGCGCCGTTGCGTCTGTCTCTTGAATTCCGCTGCGGTCGCCGACGAGAATTGCCGCGGCGAATGCGCCCTCGGCGCCTGGGAGGGCTGCCCTGAGCCCATCGGCTATCGCGGCTCGCCGCTCCGCCAGCCAGATCCGGAAGCGGTCGGCACGGCTGCCGGGCCCTAGGTGCAGAACCGGTCCTTTCGCGAACCCAACGGCCCCGATCCGCGCGAACCAGGCCGTGCGGGCGAAATCATGGGCGCCGGGTTCCACTGGGCCGCCGGGGGGGAACAGCCGCGCATAAACCCTGATCCGCTCGCCGGGTCGGGGGGCAGTGGCAAGGTCCATGTCGACGAGGCTGACACGGATCCGCGCCGGCGTCGCGGCAACTGGCAGGCCGTAGAGCGTGACCCGATCGAGGGTGACGCGCGGCGCCCCTGCGGCGGACTGGCTGAGCGCAACGACCCGTCCGTCAACCGTCTCGTGCAAGGGCTCGGCGAGCACCGGCGCCGCAGCCGCTCGGGCATGGACGAGCGCCACCGAGGCCCCCGCCGTCACGGCCAACAGCCCCAGGGCCAAGGCATAGGCCCAAGCCCCCGCGCGCCGCGGCAAGCCTGTCGACAGCGCGGCGATCGGACCGAGCGGGAGCGCCGCCACCCATCCCGGCGGCTCGCTGGGCGCGGCGAAATAGGCCCAGACGCCGAGGCCGAAGAGAACGGGCAGCCAGAGCACCGCCCGGGGTGCCTCGTGGCGATAGAGCGCCTCGGCCCAAGCCCGCATCCCCGCCACGCCGCTCCCCTTGTGCTCGCCCCGCCGCTGCCCCATAACCGTGCGCGTTCGCCGGGGGGGACCGCAAGCCCGGATGCCCTCGGGGAGCGTGCGCCGTGCGAGGAGGCCCCATGAACACCCCCCAGCCCGCCACCGAGGGTCGGCCAGAGCCCGGGCAGGACGGGACCCTCCGTCCTGTCGTCACCCGTTTTGCACCCTCGCCGACGGGATTTTTGCACATCGGCGGCGCTCGGACCGCACTCTTCAACTGGCTTTTCGCCCGCCGTCATGGGGGCCGCTTCCTGTTGCGCATCGAGGACACCGACCGGGCACGTTCGACCCCCGAGGCTACCGAGGCGATCTACGATGGGATGCGCTGGCTGGGTCTAGACTGGGACGGCGACGCGGTCTCGCAGTTCTCCCGGGCCGCGCGGCACCAGGCGGCTGCAGAGGCAATGATCGCCGCCGGCACCGCCTATCGCTGTTGGGCCACGAAGGAAGAGATCGACGCCTTCCGGGAGACCGCCAAAGCCGAAGGGCGCCCGCCGCTTTTCGAGAGCCCCTGGCGCGACCACACCGGCCCGGCGCCGGACGCCCCTTTCGTGGTTCGGCTGAAAGCTCCGCGCGCGGGCGCGGTCACCGTGGCCGATGCGGTTCAGGGCACGGTTACCTGGAAGGCCGATCAGCTCGACGATCTGATCTTGCTGCGCTCCGATGGCACGCCGACCTACATGCTGGCAGTTGTTGTCGATGACCACGACATGGCTGTCACCCATGTCATCCGCGGCGACGATCACCTGACAAACGCCGCCCGGCAGACACTGATCTACCAGGGCCTCGGCTGGGAGACGCCGGTTTTCGCACATATCCCGCTGATCCACGGATCCGATGGGGCAAAGCTCTCCAAGCGGCACGGCGCGCTTGGTGTCGAGGAATACGCCAAAATGGGCTATCTGCCGGAGGCGATGCGGAATTACCTCGCCCGGCTCGGCTGGTCCCATGGCGACGACGAGTTCTTCACCACCGAACAGGCCATCGCTTGGTTCGGGCTCGAGGCGATTGGCAAGGGGGCCGCGCGGTTCGACTTCGCCAAGCTGGAGAACCTGAACGGCCAGCATATGCGGTCGGCCGAGGACGCGCGGCTCGTGGCCGCGTTGGTGGATTTGCGGCAGCGCCGCGGCATGGCGCCGCTGGACGCGCCGAGGCAAGCCCGGCTTCTCGCCGCGATGCCGGGGCTGAAGGAGCGGGCCAAAACTTTGATAGAATTGGAGGATCTCGCCTATTACCTCCTAGCCGACCGGCCGCTCGAGCCCGACCAGAAGGCCGCGAAGTTGCTCGACGAGGCTGGACGCGGTCTTCTCGCCCGCCTTAAACCGCGGTTAGAAGATTTGAAGAGCTTCGATAGAGAGACCGCGGAGGCGGCGGTGCGTGCCTTTGCCGAGGCAGAGGCGCTCAAGCTGGGCAAGGTGGCGCAGCCGCTCCGGGCGGCGCTGACCGCCCGAGCGGTAAGCCCGGGTGTCTTCGAGGTGATGGAGACCCTGGGGCGGGACGAGACGCTTGCCCGGCTCCAGGACGTCGTCTGAGCCGGCCAGTCCCACGCCGAGGCGATCGAACGCGCCCCAGGGCGCACAGGGAGGACGACTGATGGACGCGAAAACCAATCGGACCGCGACGGTCACCATCGACGGCAAGAGCGTGGAATTCCCCATTTATGACGGGATTCACGGGCCGTCCGTGATCGACATCCGCAAGCTCTACGCCGCCACCGGTATGTTCACCTACGACCCAGGCTTCACCTCGACCGCAAGCTGTGAGTCGACCATCACCTATATCGACGGGGATATCGGCGAACTGCTTTACCGCGGCTATCCGATCGACGAGCTTGCCGAGCAAAGCCACTTCCTCGAGGTTTGCTACCTGTTGCTCTACGGAGAGCTCCCCACCGCGGCACAGGTGCAAGACTTCGAGACCCGCGTCACCCGCCACACCATGCTGCACGAGCAGATGGTGAACTTTTTCCGTGGCTTCCGGCGCGATGCCCATCCGATGGCAATCGTCTGCGGCGTTGTCGGCGCGATGTCGGCCTTTTACCACGACAGCACCGACATCACCGACCCGTGGCAGCGCGAAGTCGCCTCGATCCGGATGATCGCCAAGCTTCCGACCATCGTCGCGTGGGCTTACAAATACTCGATCGGCCAACCTTTTGTCTATCCGCGTAACGACCTCGACTACGCGGCCAACTTGCTTCACATGTGCTTCGCGGTTCCCTGCGAGGACTTTGTCGTCAACCCGGTCATGGCACGCGCGATGGACCGGATTATGACGCTCCACGCCGATCACGAGCAGAATGCCTCGACCTCGACGGTGCGTCTCGCCGGCTCGTCGCATGCAAACCCCTTCGCCTGCATCGCCGCCGGCGTCGCTTCGCTCTGGGGCCCGGCCCATGGCGGTGCCAACCAAGCCTGCCTGGAGATGTTGCAGGAGATCGGCTCGGTCGACCGCATCCCCGAATTCGTCGGCCGCGCAAAGGACAAGGACGACCCATTCCGCCTCATGGGCTTCGGTCACCGGGTCTACAAGAACTACGACCCCCGCGCGAAGGTGATGCAAGAGACGGCAAAGGAAGTCCTCCAACTCGTCGGCGTCGAGAACGACCCGACGCTTCAGGTGGCGCAGGAACTTGAGCGGATCGCCCTCTCCGACGAGTACTTCATCGAGAAAAAGCTCTACCCGAACGTCGACTTCTATTCGGGGATCGTGCTGAACGCGATGGGCTTCCCGACCTCCATGTTCACGGCGATCTTCGCCCTGTCGCGAACCGTTGGCTGGATCGCACAGTGGAAGGAAATGATCGAGGACCCGACCCAGCGCATCGGCCGTCCCCGCCAGCTCTACACCGGCGCCGCCCACCGTGCCTACGTGCCGGTGCAGGACCGCTGACCTTTGAGGAGCCGCTGAGCCTCCGGTAAATGTCCTGCGAGGCTCCCCCCCCCGGGGGCCTTTGGGCTTCGTGCCGAGGCATCGGGCCGGGCGGCCAGCAGACTGCCGGCGCCGGGGTGAGCCGCCGGGGTCAGCCACCTGCCGGGTGACCGATCCCGCGCAGCACTGCCCGCGCCGCCTGTTCCGAGGCCGATGGGCCTCCCCGCCCCAACGCAGCGAGGGCCTGGTCAAAGGCTGCGCTTTGGGCGTCTCGCGCCGCTCCGGGTACGAGCAGAGGCCGCGCAGCCTCGGCGATTTCAGCAGCCGTACAGGCTTCCTGAAGCCGCTCCGGGACAACCCTCTTCCCGAGCACCAGATTGACCATATGGGCCGTGTCGACCCGAACCAGGCGGCGTACGATCGCGGCCGTCAACCAAGAGGTCCGGTAGATCAACACATGCGGCGTTCCCGCCGCCGCCAATTCGAGCGTGACCGTTCCCGAGGCGCCGATCCCGAAATCCGCCGCTGCAAAGGCCCGCTGCTTGGCCGCCTCACCCTCTTGCGGCCCCACGATATGGGCGCCCAAGGCGCGCGCCCAAGGCATCACCCGGTCGGCAACCGTCTCTGCAACGGGCACGACCATGGCCAAATTCGGCGCGGCCGCCTTGAGCTCGGCGAGAGCCGCCGCCATCGGTGCCATATGGCGGGTCACCTCGCCGCTGCGTGACCCAGGTGCGAGCAGGACAAGCGGGGTTTCCGGCGCCACGCCCAAGCCTGAGCGGAACGCCGAAACCTCTGCTGCTGCCGGCTGCGCCCGTTCTGCCACAGGATGCCCGACGAAGTCGCAGGCCATCCCCGCGGCTTCCATGTAGGGAGGCTCGAAGGGCAGCAGCGCCAGCACCTGATCGACAAAGCGCGCCATGTGCCGGGCCCGCCCGGGCCGCCATGCCCAAACCGTCGGGGCAACATAATGAACCGTCCGGATCCGACGATCGGCCCGGCGCACCCGCTCTGCCACCCGCAGCCCGAAGGAGGGCGCGTCGATCGTGACGAGCGCGGTGGGACGGCGGTCGAGCACATCGCGGGTCGCCTCCCGCAAGCGTCGCAGGATCACCGGAAGGCGCGGCACCACCTCCGCAATCCCCATCACCGCCAGATCCTCGATGCCGAAGAGCGGCTCCAGCCCCTGGCCGCGCATCTCCTGCCCGCCGATGCCGGCGATCTCGGTTTCCGGAGCCAATTGGCGCAGGGCGGCAATCAGGCCAGCGCCCAGCCGGTCGCCCGAGGGTTCGCCGGCGATGAGATAGATCCGCGGCACGTTCACCGGTCGAGTTCCCCGGGCGCCGCGGACCACAAGAAGAGCCCAGCTCGATCGGCCGCGGCCAAGGTTGCCGCCCGATCGAGGATCTGAACGCCGTCCGCCTCGATCACCACCCCTGCGAGCCCGGCCTTCGCCGCGCCCTTTAGGGTCCGCGGGCCGATGGCGGGCAGGTCGAAACGGCGATCCTGGCCTGGCTTCGGCGCCTTGAGCAACAGCCCGGCCGGCGGCGGCGCATGGGCACGCTTGCCCTCGGGCAAGTCGGCCACGCGGGCCAGCAGCGCATCGGTGCCCTCGACCGCCTCAAGACCCAAACACACCCCGCCTGCGACCACGGCGGCCTGTCCCACATCGACGGGCCCCAAGGCCCTGAGGATCTCTGCGGCCCGTGCCGCATCGGCCCTGGCCCGGGCGTCCGGCACGTGACGGCCAAGGATTCCAGGCTCTGCGGTGAGCGTAAGCCCCTCGACACAGTCTTGGGCCGAGACGAGCCGCATGCCCTGTTCCTCGAAGATCCTGCCCAAGCCGCGCAGCATTGCATCGTCGCCCTGCCGCAGCAGACGCAGCACCCGCGCCGCAACCCGCACCGCCCCCCAATCCGCCTGCCATAGCCGCAGCCGCGGGCGGTCCATCCCGCCGGCGAAGACCACCTCTTTGCAGCCCGCCCGGGTCAGCGCGGCGAAAAGATGCCCGACCTTCTCAAAGCGGTGACGCTCATGCGGATGGCCCTCCCCCTCCCCCTCCACCCAATCGAGCGGAGTTTCCGGGAAGCTCACCACGAGGTAGGGGCGCGCGCGCGTCCGTGAAGCTTCGGCGATCAGCCGCGGCAGGTCACCGCGCCCAGCGATGATCGCGAGCTTCGCTGCGCTCGGCACGGGCTCATTCCGCACGGGGGGTGCAGAAACTGCGGCTGGAATCGGCCAGGATGAAGGCGACCATTTGCTCGACGGCATCGACGCCATGATGGACCTCCGCGGCGCGTGCTGCCCGTTCCGCCAAAGAACCCTGGCCGAAGAACACCTCGCGATAAGCGGCCCGAAGCGCGTGAATCACCTCCCGGTCGAAGCCGCGACGCTTTAGCCCGACGATGTTGAGCCCGCCGAGCTCCGCCCGGTTGCCGATGACCGAGCCAAACGGGATCACGTCCTTTTCGACGCCGCTCATGCCCCCGATCATCGCATGCGGTCCGATCCGCACGAACTGATGCACCGCGCAGAGCCCGCCGAGGAAGACGTTGTTGCCGACCTCGACATGGCCGCCGAGCGTTGCGTTATTGGCAAAGATTACCCCGTCGCCCACCTGGCAGTCATGGCCGATATGGGTGCCGACCATCAGCAGGCAGCGGTCCCCGATCCGCGTGTGAAGCCCACCGCCCCGGGTGCCCGGATTGGCGGTTACATGCTCCCGAATCATGCAGTCGGCGCCAATGGTGAGCCAGCTCTCCTCGCCCTCGAACTTCAGGTCTTGCGGCTGATGGCCGAGCGAGGCGAACGGCCAAATCCGGGTGCGAGGACCGATCGTCGTGTGCCCCGCGACAGCCACATGAGAGAACAGCCGCACGTCATCGCCGAGGCGCACATTGGGCCCGAGATGGCAAAACGGGCCGATCTCGACGCCCGCGCCGAGCTCCGCCCCGTCCTCGACGATCGCCGTGGGATGAACGCTCACGACCCCACCGAGGCGCGGCGCGCGTCGTCTTCATCGATGATCATGGCAGAGAATTCCGCCTCCGCCACCAGCGCATCGCGGACATGCGCCTCGCCCCAAAACTTGAAGACCTTGCCCCGTCCGCGGCGGATCTTCACATGAAGCTCCAAGACATCGCCCGGCACCACCTTCTTGCGAAACCGGGTCTTATCCAGCGTCATGAAGTAGACGAGGAGATCCTCGCCCTCTTTGCCCAAACTGTCCACGACCAGGACGCCCGCAGTCTGGGCCATCGCTTCCACGATCAGCACACCGGGCATCACGGCTTCCTGCGGGAAGTGCCCCTCGAAATGCGGCTCGTTGGCAGTCACGTTCTTGATGCCTACCGCGCTCTCGTGGGGACGGATCGCCTGAACCCGGTCGATCATCAGAAAAGGAAAGCGATGCGGGATCATCCGCTTGATCCGGGCGAGATCGGCAACCCGGTCGCCCGCTCGCGCCTGTCCCTCACCCGCCGCCAACCCGTCTTCGACCGCCATGCGCCCTGCCATTGCCTCGCTCAGATCGCCATTTTGAATACCGGGCGGCCGGTCGAAATCAAGCCTCAATCAGGCCCGCTCTCCCGGGTGGCGGCTTCGAGCTCCGCCTCGGTCGGCAGAAGCGGCCCGGGTTCGGCGAAATCGATAACCGGCGTCTCGACCCGCGCGTCGAACAGCTCGATGACCTTCTCTGTCATATTGACGCTCGGCGAGGCCAGCAGGATCTGGTCGGCATCGAGAACCACATTGGCGCCCTCGGTCCGCAAGAGTTCGATCAAGATCGGGGCGAGGTGGGCCGTAAGCCGATCCTGAGCCCGTCGCAGCGCCCGCTGCAACTCAGCCGCTTGGCGCTGGCTGCGCCGCCGCGTGATCCGGACTTTGCGATCGAAGCGCGCCGCGCGGCGCTCGAACTCGCTCCGGGAGAGCCGAGGACGCAGGCGGGCGAGTTCGGCCTCCTCGGCCTCGATCTCCGTCTTGACCGCATCCACCCGGGCCTGAAAAGCCGTGCTGAGTTCACGTTCCGCCGCCCTCAACGCCCGCCCAGCCCGGGTCTCGCGCAACACCCGGGCGCGCGACACCACAAGGACCGAAGGCCCGACCGCCTCTGCCCCCTGCGCCACGGCGCTGTGGAACTGTCGCGGGACGAGCACCCCCGCCACCCCGCAGGCCAGGCAGCGGAGCGCCGCTCTGCGCGAGAGCCGCGCGCCCATTCTCAGAACCGGGTACCGACGGACAGCCTGAAGAGTTCGTCTTCGTCGAACTCCTCGTCGATCAGCGGGAAACCCAGCGACAGCTCGATCGGGCCAAAGGGACTGTCGACGAAGAGAAGACCACCGGCGGACACGCGAATATTCGCCCCGTCGTCGATGTCGACCGCCTGGGCTTGGTTGATCGCGGGGAAGCTCGTGCGGTCGAGGCCGAACACGGTGCCAGCATCGACGAAGGCGCCGCCGAAGATGCCGAACTCCTCCGGCAGGCCGATCGGGAAAGACACCTGCAACCTGAGCGCAGCGAAGTAGTTGCCGCCGACCGCGTCGCGCCCAGAGTTGACCGTATCCCGAGGGCCGATGCCCTCGGCTTCGAAACCGCGCAATGAGTTGCCGCCGAGGAAGAAGCGGTCATTCACCTGGCTATCGTCGCCAAATGAGACCAGAGCCCCGCCCTCCAACTCGGCGCTTGCGACAATGTCGCCATCGAAGAAGCCCTGCCAGCCCTTAATCGAGGCGCGGGTCTTAACGAATTGGGCGTCGCCTCCGAGGCCGGCGAATTCCTGCTCCAGCCGGCCCAGATAGCCGGCGGTGGGCTCGATGCGGTCGTTGCGCGCGTCATAGGTCAGGATATAGGCGAGCGAAGACTTGAAACGGTCCCCGTCATCGATCTGGATCGCTGGAGAGGCGTCGGGTGCGGCCTGAAGGTCGTCGCGGCTGATCGAGTAATCGAGGCGGAGCCGCGCACGATCCGACAAAGGAAACGCAACCCGGGGCTCGAAACCAGCGCGGTTGATCTCGAACGAACTCTCGTCGTCCCGGTCGTCCTGGATAAAGAAGCCGCGGAGGCTGACCGCTAAGTCGCGGTCGAGAAAACGCGGCTCGGTGAACGAGAAATCATAGACCTGGGTATCTCCGGCGGCGGTCACCGTGGCATTGACGATCTGACCCCGCCCGAGAAAATTGCGCTCGGTGATCGCAACCGAACCGATCGGGCCTGCGCTCGACGAAAAGCCAACGCCGAAATTGATCGAACCCGTCGACTGCTCCTCCACCCGAACCTTGAGCACGGCGCGATCCTCGGCGCTGCCCTCCTCGACATCGACCTCGACCCGCTCGAAATACCCCAAGCCCCGCAACGAGCGCCGCGTGCGCCGGATCTTGCGCGCATCGAAGGCATCCCCCTCGACAAGCTCCACCTCGCGGCGGATCACCCGATCGAGCGTTGCGGTGTTGCCCTCGATGTCGATCCGCTCGACGAAGATCCGCTGACCCTCGGTAAGCTCGAAAGTGATGTCGATAATGAGATTTTCGTCGTCCTTGTCGGCCCGCGGCTGCACTTGGACGAAGGCAAAACCGCGCTCGCCGGCCAGATCGGTGAGGTCGTTGGCGATGTCCTCGACCTCGGTGGCGTCATAGGTCTCGCCGGTCAGGTCTTCCGCCGGGATCGCTGCGAGAAACTCGTCGGGCTCCAATCCCTCGGCGGTGACGAGCACGTCGAACTCGCCGAAGCTGTATTGCTCGCCCTCCTCGACAGTGAAGGTGATAAAGAACCCCGATCGGTCAGGCGATAGCTCAGCGGTGGCCGAGAGCACGGCGAAATCCGCATAGCCACGCGAGAGATAGAAGCTGCGCAACAACGACTGGTCGAGCTCGAGCCGATCAGGATCGTAGATGTCGGTCGAAAACAGCACCGAGAAGATGCCGCTCTCCCGGGTCTCGATCTCGTCGCGCAATCGGCTATCGGAAAACGCCTCGTTGCCGGTGAAGTCGATCGAAAGCACCTCGGTCAGATCGCCCTCGCTGATCTCGAAGACGAGATCCACCCGGTTCTCGGAGCGCTCGATGATCACCGGCGTCACCTGCGCACCATACCGGCCGGTCCGGCGATAGACCTCAATAATCGCTTGGGCATCCGCCTCGGCACCAGCCGCAGAGAACGGGAAACGCGGCCGAGAGCTGATAATCTGGCGGAGATTCTCATCGGTGACGAAATCATTGCCCTCAAAGGCAATCTCGTTAATCGAGGGGTTTTCTTCCACCTCGACCAAGATCCCGCGCTCGCCCGGGATGATGCGGACATCGCGGAACAGCCCGGTCTCGAAAAGCCGGCGGGTGTCGGCGTTGAGATCCTCGGCCGTGATCTGCCGGTCGCTGGGCAACGCCATATAGGTGAGGACGGTGGCGGGTTCGATCCGCTGTGCCCCGCGGACCTCGATCCGTCCCACAGGACCTGCCGCTTGCTGCGCTAACGCAGGGAGCAAACCCGCCACGAGAATCAAGAGCGCCGCGCCAATTGCGGCAACCGGTGACGTTCGGCTCATGCCCCCTCCTGCGTCCCGAGGCGCGGGGCCATGGCCCCCGCGTTAGCCCGCGAGCACGCGGGTCAGATCGTTGTAAGTCGCGAACACCATGAGCGACAAGACGAGGCTGAGGCCGATCACCGTGCCCACCTTGATCGCCGCCCCGCCCACCGGCCGACCGCGCACCGCTTCGATGCCATAAAACATCAGGTGTCCGCCATCCAAAACCGGGATCGGAAACAAGTTCAGCAACCCGATCGCGGTCGAAAGCACGGCGATCAGATGGATAAATTCCAGCATGCCGCGGTCAGCCTGATCGCCGGCCATCTCGGCGATGCGGATCGGCCCGCCGATATTCGACAGATCCGCATCGGCGAAGATCATGTCACCGAAAAAGACCACGGTGCCGGCGATGATCTCCCATGTGCGCGTCACCCCGGCCTCGAGCGCCTCAACAGGCCCCGCCGCCTCAAAGGTCGGGGAGATGTCGCTGTTGGACAAGCCGACGCCCAGTGTCGGCAGCGGGCGTCGCTCGCCGGTGATCGGATCCTCGCGGGTGACCAATGCTGGCGTCAGGCTGAAGTCACGCGTCGCGCCCGCACGCTCCACGGTCACGGTCAGGTCCCGGTCGGTCGGCACCTCTGCCATGATGATCACGAGCCCGTAGAAGGACAGGACGGGCCGCCCGTTGATTGCGACGATCCGGTCGCCTGGAAGAATGCCCGCCCGCGACGCCGGGTCCCCGGGTTCAATCTGAGTGACCACCGGTGGCATCGAATAATGAACCATCACGTCGATGATCTCGCCGTCGCGCTCCAGCCGTGCCGGTGTCGGCGCGCCGTCGGTGGCGAAAAGCTCCCGCCGCAGGTCCCGGTAGCTGGCGACAGTGGTGCCGTCCACCTCGAGCACCCGATCCCCCGGCACGAAGCCGAGATCCGCCGGCGCATCTTCCGCCACCGCGCCGATCACCGGCACATCGGAGGGTTTACCGACCACCAGAGCGAGCGCGGCAAAAACGATGATCGAGAGCAAAAAATTCGCCACGGGACCCGCCGCAACGGTTGCCGCACGCCGACCGACCGGCGCGGTGTGGAAGGCCACCGCCCGCTCCTCTTCGCTCAACTCGTCCGCGTCCCGCTGCCCCGCGGAGGCCGGGTCCATATCGCCGACGAACTTCACGAAACCGCCCAAGGGAAGGACTGCCACCTGCCAGCAGGTGCCGCGGCTGTCGACACGGCTCCAAATCACCTTGCCGAACCCGATCGAGAAGGTCTCCGCGTGGATGCCGCACCAGCGGCCCACGATGTAATGGCCGAACTCATGGACGAAGACGACAACGGCGAGCACCACCAAGAACGGCGGGATATAGGTCAACACGTTCCAAAGGTCGGCGGCGAATGCGACAGGGTCCATCTGGCGGGGCTCCTTGGGTCTTGGGCCGGTCAGGCGGCGAAACGCGGCAGAAGCGCGCGGCCAACCCGACGCGCCTCCCCGTCCACCTCGAAGATGTCGCACAGGTCGGTCGCCGGAGGCAGATCGTCAAGCGCCGCCATCGCTTCGCCGACGAGCCGCGCCATGTCGAGAAAGCCGATTTGGCCTGCGATGAAGGCATCAAGCGCCACCTCCCGTGCACCGTTCAGCACGCAACCGGCGACGCCACCGCGCTCCATAGCCCGCCGGGCGAGGCTCAGCGCGGGGAAGCGCGCCGGGTCGGGCGCCTCGAAATCGAGCCGGGCGAGCTTGGCGAAATCGAGCCTCTCGACGGGTAGAGGCCGGCGCTCCGGCCAGCAGAGCGTGTGACCGATGGCAACCCGCATATCCGCCGGACCGAGATGTGCGAGGATCGAGCCATCGGCAAAGCCAACCATCGAATGGACGATCGACTGGGGGTGGACAATGACCTCGACCCGCTCGGGCGGCACCTGGAACAGATGCCACGCCTCGATCATCTCCAGCGCCTTGTTGAACATCGAGGCGCTGTCGATCGAGATCCGTTGACCCATCGCCCAATTGGGGTGGGCCACAGCTTCGGCGACGGTGACCGCGGCCATCTCCTGAAGGCTCCGGGTGCGGAACGGCCCCCCGGAAGCGGTGAGAATGATCCGTTCGATCTCGGCATGGCGGTCGCCGGCGAGGCACTGGAAGATCGCGTTGTGCTCGCTGTCGACGGGCAGAAGCGTCGCGCCAGAGCGGGCGATCTCAGCGAGGAAAAGCGGGCCGGCCGCAACGAGGCACTCCTTGTTGGCAAGCGCCACGGTGGCGCCCTGGCGCACGGCGGCAAGCGTGGGGGCAAGCCCGGCGGCCCCGACAATGGCCGACATCACCCAATCTGCGGGGCGAGCAGCCGCGTCGACCAGCGCCTCGGGCCCCGCTGCGGCCTCGATCCCACTGCCCTCGAGCGCGGTGCGCAACTCCGACAGCCGGGCGGGATCCGCGGTGACCGCGATCTCTGCGCCCAAGCGACGCGCGGCCTTGGCCAAACCCGCAATATTGGCATGCCCCGTGACGGCGACCACCTCGACACCGCCGGTCGCTTCGATCACCGCCACCGTGTTGGCCCCGATCGAGCCGGTGACCCCGAAGATGCTGACGCGCTTGCTCATGCCGCCCCTCCGCCCGGGCTCACCAGATGAAAACCGCCTGGCCCCGCCAGAAGGTCACCGCCGCAGCCACGAGGCTCGCCGCCATCAAGCCGTCGAACCGGTCGAGCGCGCCGCCATGGCCCGGGATCACGCGGCCGGCATCCTTGACGCCGAAGCGCCGCTTGAGCGCGGATTGGGCGAGATCGCCCCCTTGCGCCAAGAGCGCCGCGACCGCCGACACCGTGCACACCTCGTAGAAGTAAGTCCCCGTTGTCGCCCAACTGAAGAGGCCACCGCCGAAAAAAGCAAGCCCGACGCCGCCCGCAAGCCCAGCCCAGGTCTTCTTCGGGCTCACCGCGGGCCACAGCTTCGGGCCGCCGAACAGTCTGCCGGCGAAATACCCGCCGGTATCGGCCGCGACAACCACGAGCACCACCCAGAACGCGGTTTCAAAGCCGTAAGGCTCGGTCAGCCGCAATGCGAGAAGGGCAATCGCCGACACACCGATCAGCGTGAGGCCGAGCAGGCTCCAAAGCGCCAACGCCCGACATCCGGCGCGGAGATCAGCCCCGGTCAGGAGCGCCGCCCCCGCAGCGAGCACCGCAAAGGCCGCCGCGCCGAAATCGACGAAGGCAAACACCGCGGCCGCGGCCGTGCCCGCGGCGATCGCACCGCCGATTCCCGGCCCCCCGCCGCGCTCTGCGGTGATCGAGCGCCACTCCCAAGCGGCGACCCCGGCGCCAGCGGCCAAGAGCACGCCGGTCCCGTGACCGCCGGCCCAGAGCAGCGCAAGTCCCGCCGCGGCCAAGCCGACCCCAGAGGCAAGCCTGAGCGGCAGATCCTCAAACCGCGCTTGTCCCTGCCTCGACATGCGCCTCGGCTCCCGGACCTAGATCTGGGCCGCGACCTTGCCGAAGCGCCGCTCCCGCCCGGCGAATTCGCCCAGCAGCCCGGCGAGCCGATCGACGGAGAAATCGGGGAAGCACTCCTCGACAAACGCATATTCCGAATAGGCGGACTGCCAGAGAAGAAAGTTGGAGATCCGCATCTCGCCGGAAGTGCGGATCACGAGATCGGGGTCCGGCGCGCCCGCGGTGTAGAGCCGGGCGGCAAGCGTCTCCTCGGTGATCTCATCCGGCTGCAGCCGCCCCGCCGCAACCTCGGCCGCGATGGCGCGGGTGGCACGGACCAGCTCGGCCCGGCCGCCGTAGGAGACCGCCGGCTGCAAGAGCAAGCCCCTGTTCTCCGCCGTCCGCTCCTCGGCCTGGGCCATCAGCCGCTGAAGGTCCATCGGAAGCCGCTCGCGCTGACCGATGAACCGCACGCGGATATCCCGACGGTCGATCTCGGACACCGCCCGGACGATGTACCGCCGGAACAACGCCATCAGCACCGCGACCTCATAGCCGGGCCGGTGCCAGTTCTCCGTGGAAAACGCGTAGAGGGTCAGTGTCTCGATGCCAAGCCCCGGGGCGGCCTCGACGATCTCGCGCACCCGCTCGACCCCGCGATGATGGCCGGCGGTGCGGGCGAAGCCGCGGCGGGTCGCCCAACGCCCGTTGCCGTCCATGATGATCGCCACATGCCGCGCGCGGCGCGGATTGGTCGCGAGATCGTCCGCCATTCGCTGTCCCTCTCCGCCCGCGCGACCCGGCCCGTGGCCGCAGGTCACACCTGCATGATCTCCGCCTGCTTCGCCTCGACCGACGTCTCGATCTTCTTGATGTAGTCATCGGTCAGCGATTGGATCTCGTCCGACCACATTTTCTGCTCGTCCTCGCCCATGCCGGCCGATTTGGCTTTTTTGAGCTTGTCCATCCCGTCGCGACGCACATTCCGAATCGCCACCCTGGCGCTTTCGGCATATTGGCTGGCAACTTTGGTCAATTCGCGGCGGCGCTCCTCGTTGAGTTCCGGGATCGGCAGCCGCAGGAGTGTGCCGTCAACCACCGGGTTGATCCCCAGGCCGGAGTTGCGGATCGCCTTCTCGACCTTTCCGACAAGCGTCTTGTCCCACACGGCGATCGTGATCATCCGCGGCTCCGGCACGTTCACGGTGCCCACCTGGTTGATCGGCGTGTTGGCGCCATAAGCATCGACCATCACCGGATCGAGCATCGATGCGGTGGCCCTGCCGGTGCGCAGGCTCGCGAATTCGTTCTTCAGCGCGGCGAGTGCGCCGTCCATCCGGCGCGTCAGATCGTCCATATCGATCTCGAGGTCGTTGTCAGACATTGGTCATCCCCAGATTGTGCGGAGGAGGCCCGCGGCACGCTCAGGGCCCGACCCTGGTGAACCGCCCGCGACCGCAGAGCACTTCCGTCAGGCCGCCGTCCTCATGCAGGGAAAACACCACGATGGGAAGCCCATTGTCACGCGCGAGCGCAATCGCCGAGGCGTCCATCACCTGCAGGTTGCGCGTGAGCACCTCCTGATAGGTGATTTCCGCGAAACGCTGCGCCTGGGGGTTCGACCGCGGATCGCTGTCATAGACACCGTCGACCTGGGTGCCCTTGAAGATGGCGCCCGCGCCCATCTCCATCGCCCGGAGCGTCGCCGCCGTATCAGTGGTGAAATAGGGGTTCCCCGTGCCGGCAGCGAAGATCACCACGCGACCCTTCTCCAGATGGCGCATGGCGCGGCGCCGGATATACGGCTCGCAGACCGACGCCATCGGGATCGCCGACTGCACCCGCGTCTGCACCCCGAGCCGCTCCAGGGCCGACTGCATCCCAAGCGCGTTCATCACCGTGGCAAGCATGCCCATGTAATCGGCCTGGGTCCGCTCCATACCCTCCGCCGCTGCGGACAAGCCCCGGAAGATGTTGCCCCCGCCGATGACCAGGGCGATCTCGATGCCAAGCGCGTGGGCGCGGCGGATCTCACGGGCGATGCGGCCGACGGTGCCCGGATCGAGGCCGAAGCCCTCGGACCCCATCAGCGCCTCGCCCGACAGCTTGACGAGCACGCGCGAATAGACAGGCGCAGCATCGGCCACCGCCGCGGCGCTCTTCGACATCGCCCGCCCCTCCTTTTCAGCACCACCCTTGTTTGCCTGCTGCGCCGCGGCAATGCAAGCTGGAGCTCAGGTCTTAGGCTTCGTCGTCGGTCACCGCGAGCTTGATCTCGCCCCGGTCGATCAAGGCACGGATGGTGCCGATCAGCTCCGCCTGCGCAGCCTCGCCGTCCTTGCGGCGGATCTTGCCAAGCTCCTGCAGGTCCTCCCGCAGCTGCTCGGCCACGCGCGAGGAGATGTTCGCCAATAAGAACTCCGTCGCCTCCTTCGCCGTGTCCATCCCGCCGGCCAGGGCGCGCAAGAGCACCTCCCGGTCGACCATGCGCAGGATGGTCGGCACATCGCGTGTTTCGATCCGAGAAGGGATGTCCTCGAACGTGAACATCTTGCGCTTGATCTCCTCGGCGAACTCGGGCTGGGACTCGCTGATCGCGGTAATCACGTGGTTTCGGACATCGGCCGCGGTGAAGTTCATGATCGCGCCGATACGCTCCGCGGGGTCGCGCCGGGGGCCGTCGGCGTTCTGACCTGCAAGGAAGTCCCGGCTAACCGACGCGCCGATGGTCTCGATGACGTTATGGTCAAGGCTCTGCGTCTTGGTGATGCCGACGACCACATCGCGCGCCCGCTCGGGGTCAAACCGGCTCAGGATCCGCGCCGCGAGTTCCGCCGAGAGCTTGGAGAGCACCACCGCCGCGGTCTGCGGATGCTCCCGCTTGAGAAACTCGGCGAGGGCGTCCTCGTTGACCCGCCCGAGCTTGCGCCAAACGTTATGCACCGACGGCACATCCACATCGTCGAGGATGCGAATGAGCTGTCCCTCGTCGAGATGACGCTGCAACATGCCACGGGCGATTTTCAACCCACCGCGCACCGCCGCCTCGGAGCGCGACAGCTCGCCGATGAACTCCCGGATCACCGCCTTGACCCGCTCCGGCTCGATCCGCCCCAGCTGCGCCATTCCTTCAGCAAAGCCTCTCAGCGCTGCTTCGTCGAGCCCTTCGAGCAGCGGCGCCGCGTCATCGGGCCCCAGCGCGCCTAGGATGATCGCAGCCTTTTGCTGGCGGGTGAGGGCCTGCGCCGGGGTGGGCGGCGGAGGCGGGCGGGTTTCCTGCTCGGTCATGCGGCATACCCCGCGATCAGGGCGCCGGCGACCAGGCTCCACCCGTCGGCCACCACGAAGAAGGCCAGCTTGAGCGGCAGGGAGACGACGACCGGCGGTACCATCATCATCCCCATCGACATGAGCACCGAGGCAACCACGAGGTCGATAATCAAGAAGGGCAGAAAGATCAGGAAGCCGATCTCGAACCCGCGCTCGAGCTCTGAGAGCATGAAGGCGGGCACCAAGATGTCGAGCGGTGCAGGCTCGCCCGGCGCAAGAGCCGCGTCGCGCCCCGGCGCGGCGGCGGCGAGCTCGGCCACCGCCTCCGGCCGCACCCGCCCCTCCATGAAGCTGCGAAACGGTGCCATGCCTCGTTCCCAAGCCTGGGCCGGCGTGATGTCGCCCTCCATCAGCGGTCCGATCCCGCGTGCCCAAGCCTCAGCGAAGACCGGCTCCATCACGAAATACGTCATGAACAGCGCCAAGGAGACGATCAGCATGTTGGGCGGTGCCTGCTGCAGCCCGATGCCCTGGCGCAAGATCGAGAACACGGTCACCATGAATGGAAAACAGGTCACCATGATGGCGATCCCTGGCGCCAGGGAAAGCAAGGTGACGATCAGAAAGAGTTGGACCACCCGAGCCGAAAGCCGCTCGCCCTCGCCGAAGTCGAGGCTGATCTCCTGGGCCGCAGCAGGTAGGGCAAAAAGGGCAATGCAGGTCGAGAGAACGAGGAGGCGAAACATGGCGCTTAGAACAGATCGGCCACGTCGACGATCTCGGTGAGACGCACGCCGAGACGGCCGCCATCCTCGCCCATCTCCTCAAGCTCTCCGCGGGCGATGACCCGGTCGCCGATCATAATCTCCACCGGATCGTCGACGCGCGAGGAGAGCGGTAGCACCATATCGCGTCGCATCGCCAGAAGCTCGCCGATCACCGGCCGGGCCTGACCTACGGAGACCACCACCTCGACGGGGACCGAAAAGATCGCGCGCCGATATTGACCCTCCGGTGAGGTGTCGCGCTGTTCCATGATCGGCGGCGGGCCGCCCGGCTGCTCGGGCTCCCGCTGGGGCTCTACAGCGTTGGGACTGTCGCTCATTCGGTGTTCTCCTCGGTTGGGCGGTCGATAACGGTTGCGGCGTCCAGGCGCGCGCGCAGATGCTGCTGGGCGGTCTCGGCCAAACGGGCCGCGTCGAGCTCGGCACCTCCCTCGGGCCAAAGCAGCCGCGCCGTCGCTTGCGTCAGCGTGGCGTCGGGCGTGATTGTCAGGGCGGGCCGTTCGGCCGCCGGGGAGGTTGCGAGCGCAGCTTCCACCGCCGAGACCAAATCCGGCGCCACGCGGAGCTCGGCGGCCGCCCGCGGCGCGCGCAGCAGCGCTTGGCAAGCGGCGGCCACTTCCCCGGGGAAGCCGCTTCGGGCAAGCTGGGGCAGGACCTCCGCCACGGCGCCGGCGACCGCCTCGGCGATGGCCGCTTCGAGGCGCGCTCGGCGATGGGCCGTCTCCGCCAGAAGATGTTCCAGAGCCGACAGGGCGGCACACAAGTCCGCAGCCGCCTCTTGCGACGCAGAATCTGGCGCGGCCGCAGCCAGGGCGGGTGCCGGTGGGTCGGGCTGCGGCAAGTCAGGCGTCGCGGGCGGCACGGGCGGCGCGGGCGGGGATGTCCCCGCCGCGATCTCGCGCCCCGCGTCGCACCGCTCCAGGACCGGCCGCGCCCCCATCATGCCGCTTCCTCATCCGTGCTCGCCAGCCAGTCCTTCAGCATCGCGATCGTCTGCTCCCGGTTCTCGGCAACCACCAAGCGCAGGGTCTCTCGCTCGGACAACTCGGGCGGCTCGCCAGATGCCCCAGCCGGATCTGCTTGAGCATCGGCGCTCGCTTCGATCACGGCGGGCGTCTCGCCCGGCAGCGCAACAAGTCCCTCCTCGGCGAGAGGGGGCCTGGTGAGCACCGGGCGCACGACGGTCAGCGCCAGCACGATGGCGACGATGGCGAGCACGGCGATTTGGATAAGGGTCAACGCATTTCGCTCGAGAAAGCGCAGAAGCGGGCTCGCCTCAACCAAGGCCCCGGGCGTTGCATCGGGCTGGAATGCCAGGCTCTCGACGGTCACGACATCGCCACGCGCCTCATCGAACCCAATCGCGGCCTTGACGAGCGCGCTCAGCGCCTCGAGTTCCGCGGCATTTCTCGGCGCCCAAACCGGAGTGCCGTCCGGGCCGTCCTCGACCAACCCGTCGACCAGAACGGCAACGCTGATCCGGCGAATCGCTCCCGGCTGGCGAACTCGTTCGCGCCTGAGCTCCGAATAGTCGTAATTCACCCGTTCCTGGGTCTCGGAGCGCGCGCTTTCCCGTGTCGCGCCGGCCTCCGCATCGCCTGCGGGCAGATTGCTTGCGACGGTGACATTGCCATCCTCACCGGTGCTCGTGTCGGTAATCTCCCGGTTGTCGAGGCTGAGGGTGACGCGGCTGGCGGGGTCGATCACCGTCTCGATAACGGTCTCAGCCTCCCGGTCGGTTTCGACGCTGACGCTGACCCGGGCCCGATCGCGCCCCACCCGGGCGGCGAGCAACTGCTCGATCTCGCGCTTGAGCCTGGCCTCCCGCTCGGTCGCGGCGGTGCCCAGATCCGGCCCACCCTCGGCCCCGGGAGCAAGGACCATCCCGGCGCGGCTGTCGATTACACCCACCTGTTCCGGCGGGAGATTCGGCACCGCAAGCGCCACGAGATACCGCATGGCCTCGGCCTGCGCCCGCGGGAGCGCCCCGCCCGCCATCGTCACGGTCACGGAGGCGGTGGGCGGCGCACTCTCCCGCGCAAACGGCCGCCGGCTCGGCACCGCAATATGCACGCGGGCCGCCCGCACGCCGGGGGCGGCGAGGATCGTCCGCGCAAGCTCGCCCTCCTTGGCGCGCCAAAAAGCGGCGTTGAACATGTCCGCGGTCGCCGAAAAGCCGGAAAGCGTGTCCAACAGCTCGTAACCCGCTTGCCCCTGCCGCGGCAGCCCTTCGCGCGCCAAGGCCAAGCGCACCCGATCCCGTGCGCCTTCCGCCACGTAGATCGCGTCGCCGCGCACTTCGGAGGTGACGGCCATCTGGTCGAGCCGGCCAACGACTTCCCCTGCGGTTGCGGGGTCTAGCCCGCTATAGAGCAGCGCCATGGCCGGACGCGTCGCGAGCTGCGCCAATGAGAGCACGGCCACCAGGCTCAACACGCCGGCGCCGACCAGGATCACCCGGCGACGCAGGTCTAAGGCCCGCCATGTATGCAACAATTGATCCATTCTGATCGCATCCCGGCTGAGGATGTCCGCCTTCTGCCGTCCCGCCTCGGCGCCACCCTGCGCCGGCGAGCCTTAAGAATGGGTTTAGGGGAATCGGGCTACACGGGCTTCGCGGAGAGAACTTCGGAAGGGAGCGCGGAATGGCCCAGGCGGCGGGAAAATCGGGAGCAGAAGAAGAAGCGCCGGCGTCCAAGGGCGGCGGCAAGGCCGTCGTCTTGTCGGCGGCGCTCGCGCTTCTGCTGGGTGGCGGTGGTTTCTACGGTGTCTATTCCGGGCTCGTGGCGCTCCCCTTCGGCCCCAAGCCCGAGCCGGTGCCCGAAGAGCCAAGCGCCGAGCTCTTGGCGCCTGCCTCGGTCGATACGGAGTTGCCGGGATTCGTGCCGCTCGAGACCATGGTGATCTCGCTCGCGCCGGGAGCGGCGGCAAAGCACCTGAAGATTCGCGTGGAAATCGAGGTGGACCCCGCGCGCAGCGAGGAAGTCGCGGCCGTCGCACCGCGGATCCGCGACGTCCTCGTGACCTTCCTGCGCGCCGTTGATGCCGAGGTCATCGAGCGCCCGGCGGCGATGGCGCGGCTGCGCGCGCAGATGTTGAGTCGGGTGCCGCTCGTGGCTCCGCAAGGCGCCGTTCGGGCGGTGCTGATCCAGGAATTTGTGATCAACTGAAGGAACGGGTGATGGAACTGGTGGCAGATGGACTGCTGATCGCAACCGCACTCGCGGCGGCGCTCTATTGTCTCGTGCTCAGCCGGCGGCTGCGGCGGCTCACGGATGCCGAAGCTGGCATCGGCGGGCAGATTGCAGCGCTTAACGCCGCGCTCGAGGAGACGAAGGCGGGGCTCGCGGAGACCCGGCGCGGGGTCGCGGAAGCGCGGGCCGGGCTGCGGAACGCACATGATTCGTTGGCTGGCGATCTTGCGGCGGCAGAGGCCGCGCGCGGTGCGTTATCCGAAGCAGTGGCTGAGGCCCAGGCGGCAAGGCTGGCGCTCGGGGCGGCAGCGGCGCCCGCCCCGGCCGCATCCGAGAGCCCGACGCAGAGGCCAGTCACCGATGCGACACCGCCGGATGAGGCCGAGGACTTGCCCGATCTCGCGGATCCGTGGGAGCCGACCGATGCCCTTGGCGCCGCGACGCCGCTTGACCCAGCCCCTGGGCCTGCCCCTGGCCCGGCCCCGCTTAAGGTCGAAAGGATGTCGCTGTGAGCCGGGCGCGGCGCACCGGCGCGTTGGTCAGCTTGGCGGCGGGCTTTTTTGCTTCCGCGCTGCTGCGCGTAGGTGAAGTGGTGGCGGCATTGCCGGAGGGGGACGGCTTCGGCGGGCCCGTCGCCGCCCAGACCGAGCCCGATGCAGGCGACGGCGATCTCGGCACCCTACTCGCCGATCTGCGCGAGCGCGGTGCCCGGCTCGCCGAGCGCGAGGCCGCGCTTGAGGATCGGGCGCAGACGCTCGAAGCGGTGGAAGCCCGCCTCAGGGAGCAGCTCAACGCGCTCAAGGACGCGCAGGAGCGCCTCGAACAGACAGCCGTGATCGTTGATGACGCAGCGGAGCGCGACGTCGCCCATCTCTCGGCCATGTATGCCCAAATGAAGCCCAAGGACGCGGCAGGCATCTTCGACCAGATGCCGCCCTCGTTCGCGGCCGGCTTTCTCGGCGGCATGGAGCCGGAGCAGGCAGCCCTCATCATGGCGAACATGACGGCCGAGAATGCCTACGCGGTGAGCCTCCTGTTGGCGGGCCGCAACCTCTCGCGGGAGCCGGGATCCGCTGCGGCAACCCTGCGTTAAGCATCACCGGCTAGACCGGCGGGGAAACGACAGAAGAGAACGGATCCCGAATGGGCAGCATAATCGGCATCGTCGTCGTAATCGGCATGGTCTTCGGCGGCTATCTCATCGCTGGCGGCAAGATGGGGATCATCCTCGGCGCCTTGCCCTTCGAGATGATGATGATCGGCGGGGCGGCGGTCGGCGCTTTCGTCATCGCCAACGATGCGGCAACCATCAAACACACGCTCAAGGATCTGGGCCGCGTCTTCAAGGGCGCGACCTGGAAGCGCGACGATTATCAGGACCTGCTCTGCCTGCTCTTCACCCTGGTGAAACTGGCGCGGCGCGACCCGGTCGCGATCGAGGCTCATGTCGAGGCCCCGGGCGAGAGCCCGATCTTCCAGGCCTACCCGAAGATCCTCGCCGATCACGACGCGATCGAGATGATCTGCGACACAATCCGGATGAGCATGATGAACTACGACGACCCTCACCAACTCGAGGATTTGTTGGAGCGCCAGCTTGAGGGCAGGCTGCACCACCAGTTGCACTCTTCCCATGCGCTCCAGACGATGGCGGACGGCCTACCGGCGCTGGGCATCGTCGCCGCGGTTCTCGGCGTGATCAAGACCATGTCCTCGATCGATCAGCCGCCAGAAGTCCTCGGCAAGCTGATCGGCGGCGCGCTGGTGGGTACTTTTCTCGGCGTTTTCCTTTCCTATGGTCTCGTCGGCCCGTTCGCCCAGAAGGTAAAGGCGCTGACCGAAGCGGACCATAAGTTCTACGAACTGATCCGTGACACTCTGGTGGCCAATCTCCATCGCCACAGCCCGCAGATCTGTGTCGAGGTGGCCCGGCAGAACTTGCCCCACGCGCTACGTCCGAGCTTCGACGAATTGGAGGCCGCGCTCAAGACGGTGGGAGAGGCCGCATGATGTTGCGTCTTGGTCTTGGGCTCGTGCTTTTGTCGACAGCGGCTACCGCTGCCGTGGAGACTGCCCTGTTGCCGGACCCCGATGCCCCGGCGCGGCTCGTGCTGGCGGTCGCGCCGTCCGAGGGTTGGGTGGTCGCGCAAACCGGACGCTCGGTCGTGGTCACCTTCCCGCGAACGCAAATGAGCATCGACACCTCGGCCGTGCCGTTGGGGGCCGATCCCTGGCGTGGACGCCTTGAAACCTTGTCCGCATCGGCCGACGCCGAGGGGACCCGACTGGAGATCGGCCTCGCCTGCCCCTGCGCCGTCGCGGTTAGCAGCGATGGCGAGGCGCGGGTTGCACTCGACGTCATCGGCGCAGACCTGCCCTCTGGGCCGGTTCTGCGGGCGCGCGCGATCGCACCGCTGCGAGCGCCGTCGCCCACCCCGCGCGAGACCCGGACGGCCAACACTCAACCTCCGGCCGAACGCGCCAACACATCCGAACTCACGGCAGCGCGCGACAGACTCAGATCTCAACTGGAGAAGGCGGCGGCGGCCGGCCTGATCACGCTCAAAGACCCACCCGACCCCGGGTCTAAGCCCCTAAACTCACGAGATGCGCGCGCGCAGATAAACCCATGGGACCACCCGGCGCCGGGGCCAAGGGCCCGGTCACCGCGTGACATCCCGCCCATTGCGCCGCCACCATCGGCGCCAGGCCGCGCCACCCTGCGCGCTGGATCCACCACGCAACCGGCCTGCCTCCCCGACTCGGCCTTCGCGCTGCCGATCGTCGAGACCGCTGCCTTTTCGCGAGATCTTGCCCAACTGCGGGGGCAACTCGTCGGCGAATTCGACCGCCCGGATCCGGCGTCCATCGACCGGCTCGCCCGCTTCTACATTGCGCATGGCCTGGGCGCGGAGGCGCTCTTCTTGCTCGCCGCCTTCCCGGATGAAAGCCGGCAAGGCGGGGTCGAAGCGATGGCCCGCGCCCTAGCGCAGAAGCCTCAGCCGCCAGGCGGCCCACTCGAGGCACAGGGATGCCCGGGGGCGCACAGGCTTTGGCGGAGACTGGCCAAGGGCCCGGGGCAGATGGCAGAAGCCGGCTGGTCGCCTGGCACTTTAGACGCCGCGCTCTCGCCGTTGGGCGAGCCGCTGCGGAGTCTACTCGCCATCCGGATCGGTCTCGACGCCGCGACGGCCGGGCAATGGGGCGACGCGCGGATGGCTCAGCGGATCGCGTCGCGCGCAGACCGCGCTGGGGTCGCGCCTTCGCCGGCGCGCCGCCTGCTCGACAGCCGGATCTTAATCCGCGACGGCCTTCTGGATGTTGCCCTGCCCGAGCTCACCGCCCTCTGGGCGGGTGGCGGTCCGGAAGGCGCCCAAGCCATGCTCGCGCTCGCACAGCTCGGCCTCGATGGCCGCCTTCCGGCGTCAACCGATACGCGGCTTCTCAGGATCGATCTGGGTGCCCTCGCATTCTCGGCCGCGGGCACGACGCTGGGCACTGACGCGCTGGTCGCAGAAGCAGCTCTGGCAGGGGCTGCGCTCGGCAGCCGGGCCGCGCTCGACATTCTGGATGCTGGCGAGGGATTGGGCATCATCGACGGGAGCCGCAAGGCCGAGGCCATGGCGATGATCGTCCAAGCATCGGAACACGGGTCCGTCGACACTGCCCTGGGACTGGCCTATGCGAAAGATCCGGCGCGGTTCCGCGCCGCGTTGGCGGAGCCGAGTTTCCGCACCGCTCTGGCTCGATCACTGGCAGGCCTGGGACTGCCTGCGCAAGGCGCCGACATATTGTCCGCAGGCGACCTGTCTGACCCAAGCCTCGCCACCGCCTTAGCTGAAGGATATCTTGCCGCCGGCCAAGCTCAGGACGCGCTCGATTTGGGCGACCGCCTGCCCGAAGGGCCAGAGCGTGCGGCGATCCTCGCGGGCGCATTCGCCGCGCTTGGCCGGCCTGCAGAGGCACTCGACCAACTGCTCGCCGCTCAAGCCGGCACGCCGGAGCAGCGGGCTCGCCTTGCCTGGGCCGCGCAAGACTGGGATGCCACCGCGGCCGCGCTGGACGAGCTTGCGGCGCAAGACCCCGATCTGGCGATCAGTGCGCGTTTGGCCCTGGCCCGCCGCCGTTCGGGAGATGTCGAGGCCGATGGTCCGACCGATACGCCAGCCGAGGGGGTAGGATCGGATGCCCTGGACCCGTCACGCCTCGCTGATCCAGCGGATCCCACTGCCATTTCGGCTTGGCTGACCCGCCTGCGCGCGGAAACCGTAACGCTGGAACAGGTTCTCTCCGATGGATGACAGTTTTGCATATTTGGCTGTGAATCGGCAACGCGGCCTGAGGACAGAGCTCAGCACCATTGCAAACAATCTGGCCAACATGGCGACGACCGGATTTCGCCGCGAAGGCCTTGTGTTCGCGGAATTCGTGGTGGGCCGGCAAGACGCGGCAAGCCTGTCGATGGCCGATCTTCAGGCGCGGTTTTTCGATCAAGCTCCCGGTGAGATCCGGATGACCGGCGCACCGTTGGATCTTGCCATCGCGGGTGAGGGGTTCTTCGCGCTTGAGTTCGAGGAGGGACTGCGCCTCACACGTGCCGGTCACTTTGCCCGCTCGCCGGAGGGTCTGATGGTTTCCGCATCGGGGCGCCCGGTGCTCGATCTCGGAAATGCGCCGATCTTCCTGCCTCCTGAGGGCGAGGTAACGGTGGCAACCGACGGGACCGTGTCGGTCGATGGTGTCGCACAAGCGCAAATCGGCCTCTTCACGGCCCCGCCGGACACCATGACCCGTGACGGCGAGGCGAGCTTTCGGATCGAGGGTGAGCCGATCCCCGCAGAGGCGTCAGAGATTATTCAAGGCGCCCTCGAAGGCTCGAATATCGACGCGATCTCAGAGATCGCCCGGATGATCGAGGTGTCGCGGGCCTATCAGCGCGCTCAGGACGTGCTCGTCGACGACAACGACCGGATCCGCGCGACGATCGAGCGCCTCGGCCAGCCTGTCTGACCCATCAAACGCCAAGGAGAACCAATGCAGGCCTTAAAAATCGCCGCGACAGGCATGGCAGCACAGCAATTGCGCGTAAATGTAACCGCAAATAACATATCAAATATGAGCACAACAGCTTACGATCCTCGTCGTGCTGAATTTGTTGACTTACATTATCAACAACTGCGCACACCAGGATCTATTACAGCAGCCACCGGGGAGATTTTGCCATCGGGCATCCAGATGGGGCTCGGCGCGCGTGCCGCGGCGGTGTCGATGGATGTTCAGCAGGGCAGCTCGCGGGAGACCGGCGGCGAACTCGACATCGCGATCGAAGGCCGCGGCTATTTCGAGATAGAGCTGCCGAACGGCGACCCCGCCTATAGTCGAGACGGCGCGTTCAAAGTGTCGGCGGATGGCGAGGTCGTCACCAGTGCCGGCTTCCCGCTCTTACCTGCAATCACCATCCCGGAGGACGCCCGCGAGGTGGTGATCAATGCGGACGGGACAGTCTTCGCGCGTTTCGAGAACGAGGTGGATCTGCAGCAGATCGGCGAGATCACGCTCGCCAGCTTCATTAACGAGAAGGGCTTGGAGGCGTTGGGCGAGAACCTCTTCGCCGAAAGCGCGGCATCGGGCCCGCCGGTACCAGGCGAGCCCGGCGTCGATGGGCGCGGCCTGCTTCGCCAGGGCTATTTGGAGGACAGCGCCGTGGATGTCGTCTCAGAGATCACCGAATTGATCGAAGCGCAACGGGCCTACGAGCTCAACAGCCAGGTGATGAAGGCAGCTGACGAGATGCTGGCCACTGCGTCGAGGTTGAGATGACGCGGGCACTTGCGGTTTTGGTACTGCTGGTCGCAATGTGCCCCGCCGTGGCGCAGGACGCTGTCACCGCGGCACGAACGCTGCGCCCTGGAACAGTGCTTCAACCCGGCGATTTGCGCGGCCCCGCGGAAGCGCAGACCCCGCTCTTGGGGCTCGAAGTTCGGCGTGCGATCTATGTGGATCGCCCGGTGCGGTCGGCTGATCTGGGCCCCGAGACGCTGGTTCGGCGCAACCAAATCGTCGCGATGCTCTATCGCAAGGCTGGGTTGGAGATCCGGGCTGAGGGCCGGGCGCTCGATCCGGGAGGCGCAGGAGAGCGAATCCGGGTGATGAATCTCGGCTCGCGCCATTGGGTAGCTGCCACCGTACTCGACCGTGGCGCCGTCGAGGTGCGCCAATGAGGCCCGTGAAGGCTCTGGCGGCGCTGCTGCTATGCGGCTGCAGCGGTCAACTCGACCATTTCAACACGCCGCCCACAATCACGCCGCCAGGTGCGGCGGTGCCCGAGATTGCGAGCCCGGTGCCGCAGCGTGTTGCGCTGGTGCCGCCCCCCCCGCCGCCACCGATGGCCGCGACGACCGGCTCCCTTTGGCAGTCCGGGCCATCTTCGCTGTTCGGCGACCGGCGCGCGCGGCGGCGCGGGGATATTCTGACCGTGATCGTCCAAATCGATGACGAGGGCGAGATCTCGAACGTCACGAACCGAGCGCGGAGCAGCGCCGATGAGGGTTCGGTATCGGCCCTGTTCGGCCTTCCCTCGGTGGCGGACATCATCTTGCCCGGCGCAGGCACCCTCACACCAGGGGTTTCTCAAGAGGCGAACAGCTCGAGCGTGGGCGAGGGGTCAGTGGAGCGGGAAGAGGAGATCACGTTCCGCTTGGCGGCGACAGTCGAGCAAGTCCTTCCGAACGGGCATTTGGTGATCCGAGGCAGCCAGGAGGTTCGGATTAACTTCGAGTTACGTGATCTTCAGGTCAGCGGCATCGTTCGACCCGAAGATATTTCTCGGCAAAACGAGATTACTTCGGACAAAATTGCCGATGCTCGAATTCTTTACGGTGGTCGAGGTCAAATCACCGACCTGCAGCAGCCGCGCTACGGTCAGCAGATCGTCGACCTCGCCTATCCATTTTGAGGGAGTGAGATGAAGCTTTTGCTCTGTGCTGCCCTGATCGTCATGGGTCTGGTCGGGGGCGCCGCGATCGGTCACTTGCTCAGGCCGAATTCCGGGTCCGCAACGCAGGCGCCTGCGTCCCCGCCGAGCGGCCCGTCGGACTATGTCGAGATCGCACGCCAGATGATCGTGCCCGTCGTTGCCGGCGGAGAAACGGAGGCCTTGATGATCTTTGAGGTCGCACTGGATGTGCCGGCCTCGGCTCGTGAGCGTGCCTTTCAGCGTGAGCCACGGATTCGCGACGCCTTCCTCCGCGAGATGTTCGAAATGTCCTATGCCGGAGCCTTCGCCGACACTTACACGAGCGAGCGGGTGATGGAAGAGTTGCGCGCGCGGTTGCTGGCCGCAGCGCGCCTTCATCTCGGCCAGCGGGTGCGCGACGTTCTGATCCTGGACGCCCTACGCCAGGAGCTCTGAGCGAAACCTTACGTTTCGTCGATGATCACGGGGACCCTGAGCGTCGAGACAGCAAAGGGCGTCGCGCTGCCGCCGTCAGCGAAGTCGAGCACGACCCCGCTCGCCGTTCCGGTCACGCCAACAATCTCGGTGAAGATGCGACCCGGGCGGCGCTCAATCTCATCATCGCCGTTGAAGTAGGCGATTTCCACGGACAGCGGGCCGCGTATGGGCGTACCCGAGGCGTCCTTCCCGTCCCAACTTTGAGCTCCGCCGGTGCTCGGATCGAGCGCGAGATTCGCGACCACGGTGCCGTCCGGGCGACGGATCTGGGCAAGGGCGCGGTCGGCGCTCGGGAGCGCGTCGAAGGCGAAGCTGCGCGGCGTGCCGGTTCCGATGAAGCTGCCGTCACTTAGGCTCGCCTCGCGCCCGATCCACTCTGCATAGCTGGCCACCGTGACCGACTCGGCCTGAGCCGCCAAGCCGTCGAGGCGCCGGTTCGTGCCGATCAACTGCTCAACCGTGGAGAAGCTTGCGAGCTGCGCGACGAACTCGGTCGAATCTAGCGGTTGAAGCGGATCTTGATTCCGCAATTGAGCCGTCAAGAGACTTAGAAAGCTGGAGAAATCCGCGCTTGCCGAAGCCGCATCCGTGCTGCCGGTTGAACTCGTCTCGGTCGTCGGCGGGGGGGACGGCAAGAGCGCGGGATTGCGGATAATTTCCATATTCGTCTCCTGTGATCAAAGCCTGAGATCGAGCCCGTCGGCGCGCCAGGCGTCTTGGGCGGGCCCTTCTCCGGGCTCGGGCTGAGGCACGCTTGCGGCGCCCTCCGGAAATTCTCCGCCACCGGGGTGGCCGGCGTCGGATTGGCCGCCAAAGCGCAGATCGACCGTCCCAAAACCGGCCTCTTCGAACTGCCCGACCAGCAGGTCCAAGTGGCGCCGCATGAGATCCATGGTCGAGGGACGCTCCGCGGTCAGGGTGGCCCGGAGCCCGGTCTCGACAATATCCATCGCAATCTCAACGCGGCCGAGCTCGGGCGGATCGAGCTGGATCTCGATCTTCCCGGGCACGGGTCCTGACGCGATCGCCACCCCGAGTTGCGGGCCGATCCCGCGCGGCAACTCAGCAACGCCCTGTGTGGGTTGCGCAGCGACACCGACAGTCGATGATGCAGACGTCGCCCCAGTTTGTGCCGACGGTCCCTGAATGCCGATCTGCGCGAGCCCGGTGCCGCCCGTCGCAGCCTCGCGTCGCGCGACCGAGTCTCGCTGAAGCTCGAGAAACTCGTCGATCTGTGGCAGCGACGGGGCAACGCCCGTCTGCTCCAACGGTGAGTGCGGCGCAACGACAACCGCCGGCTGGGTCGGCAGCGCCCTGGGATCCGCGCCCGGCGGTAGCAACAGGGCAGTCGGGGCACCGGGGGTGCTGGCGATGGGGGGTTGCCCAACAATACCCGATTTAGGCCGCGCCAGATCAGTGCTATTGGACCAAGCCTCCGCCGGCTCAAGCGGGACCGGCGCCGGCACCTCGGGGGCTGTGCGCCTGAGCAAGAGGGCATCGATCGGTGAGCCGGCGTCGCCCCCGCCAGAAGCTTGGGCGGTCGTCGATCCGAGCGGCGAGACCCTCGCCTTCGGCAGTTGTGCCTGTGCGGCGGCCGCCGGCGCCGCGGCGGCGCGCGGCTCCCCTGGCGCACGATCGGTATGCCGCACCAACCCGACGAGCTGCGGCGCAGGCGTTGGGCCAGTCGCAGCGTTCGGGGCTTGGCCATTGGCGATTATCTGAACGCGTGGCGGCGACCCGAGCGGATCGACCACTTGGGGCTCCGCCCGGCGGGGTGCGAAGGCCGCCGTCGGGGCACCATCGCCCGCCGATTGAGACGCTCCAGGGACGGTTTTTTGCGGCGGCGCCGGCTTAGTTGCCAGCGCGTCCGTCGACGGGCCATCAGCCGCGGCGACGGGAAATTGCGAGAGCCTAGACTCAGCCGCGATCTTTGAGCGGGGGACGAGCCGATCTGAATTGACGCCGCCCCCCAACTCAACGGCCCGGGTCTCACGTCGAGACGGGGGATCGCCCGTTTCCACCAACCGGGCGCGGGCGTTTGGCCCCAAGATTTCCGGCGTCGAGCCGATCGCCGGTTCGTTGGCCGCCACCGAGCCTGTCGGAGGGAGCGGGGTGCTCGGAGAACCCGAAGATCGTGTTGGCGCTGCAGGCTGAGGCAAGTTGCCGTGACCTGGCTTCGACGGCGCCTCGGCGGCATCGGAGCCTTCTGCGCTGCCGAAGTTGGCGCCGCCAGGGCTCGCAAGGCTCGGAACGGGATTGGGCGACAGGCTGCCGATGCGCGCAACGCCAATGTTCCGGTCACTCGCCGGGGGCGCGCCGGTCGCCAGCGGCGCCGGGACCGTGGGCAAGACGCGAGCAAGTTCAGGCGTGGCGCCCGAAATCCCCGCGCCACCCGACCCTTTCCCGACACGCGCAGCACCCGTGCGCTCTGCGACTGCCGGCGTTGGGTCGTTTGCTGGCTGGACCGCCGACCGGTTGGCGCCTTGGCTCCGCGTCTCGGCGGTGGCCGCGGGCACCGGAGGGGTCTCGCGCGCGGGCTGCTGAACGGCAGTGCCCCCGACAGGCCCCAGCGACGATGGCGCGCGCGACCCGGTCATGGTCGCGGCCGCCGCTGGCTCGGGGAACGGTCGCCCCGCGGGGTCCGGCTGCTCCGCCGATCCCGCGCCCAAGAGGGCTGGTCCGCGCCGGCTCGCCTCGCCGCCCGCGGGCTCCGCCGGACCCTCTGCCGCGGCCTCCGCCCCAGGGCGATCGACGGACGTGCCGCCAGCCGCATCCTCCGCGGCGCGCACCGCCCGATCTCCACCCTCCGCCGCGGTATCGCCCTGCCCCGCATCGGCCTCAACCACCAGCTGAGCGAAGTCACCGGCCGCAGAGCCGGCGCGCCCCGCCCCAGCAGAAGACGGCGCCGGGGCCGCGAGCGAAGCCAAGCGGGCGGGAAGAGGCATGTCCATTGAGCTACCGATCTCCGTTGCGATAACCCATGTCCTAGCCCGAATGGATTACCAACTGTTTACGGGCCCGGTGCTATGGCGGAGCGAAAGGAGACCGCCATGACCGTTCCCGTGCCACCTATCGCCGCGCCGTCCGAACCCTCCGCAGCAGGGGCGACGCGCCGGGCCGAGATCCGCGCCGCCGCCACCGCCTTCGAAGCGGTGTTCCTTGCGGAGATGCTGAAACATACCGGCCTCGCCGAGCCCCCGGCGCAATTCGGCGGCGGCGTGGGTGAGCGCCAAATGGCCCCGCTTCTCGTGCGCGAATATGCCCAAGCGCTCGCGGACAAGGGCGGGATCGGGCTCGCCGATCGCCTGGCCGAAGCGCTGGCGGCTCGAGACCGATGAGCGATGCCCGCTCGGACGCCCCTGCTGTTCTTGAGAGCTTGATCGCCGAGGGTGCCGCGTTGCTTGCCAAGGAGCGTGCCCAACTGCTCACCGGGCGCTTCGACGGCCTGGCGCGGCTTGCCAAGGCCAAACAGGCTCTCTTGGAGCAGCTCGAGCAGGCGATCCCGGCAACCCCCGGGAGCCCGACACTGAAACGCGCGTTGCAAAGCCTCGTCGCCCAGAGCCGGCGCAATGAGCGGCTCTTGGCCGCAGCGCGGGCCGGCGTCGCCGCCGCCCGCCGTCGGATCAAGGAGATCGCGGCCGCCCGCACCGGCGATGTCGCTTACCGGGCAGACGGCTCGCGCGTGGTGAGCCGAGAGGACGCCGCCGGCCCCTCGACGCGCGCTTGAGCGCTTAAGGAGACGGCAATCTTTCGGTGGTTCTCTCTCGGTGCGGCGGGAAGTCCCGCAGGCCCCGACCTCAGCGCCGGGGCAGTCGTCAGAAGGCGCATCCGATGGCCGCCAGCATCGTCGGCCTTGTCAGCGTCCCCGAAGCGGGACCGTGCAACGGACCGCCCGGCGTGAACAACGCCCCAATCTGAGAGGAATGGTCTCATGACTGCCAGCATCCTGACCAACACCAGCGCCATGGTCGCGCTTCAGACCCTGCGCGACACCAATGCCAGCCTGCGCGAGCTCAACAGCCAGATCTCGACCGGCAAAGAGGTCGCCTCGGCCAAGGACAACGCCTCGCTCTTCGCGATCTCGAAGGTGATGGAGTCCGACGTCGCCGGCTTCCAGGCGATCTCCGATTCGCTTTCCCTCGGCCGCTCGACCGTCGCCGTCGCCTCGAATGCGGCCGGCTCGATCAACGAGGTCCTCGACCAGATCAAGCAGAAAATCGTCGCCGCCAACGAAGACAACGTCGACCGTCAGAAGCTGCAGGACGAGATCGTCTCGCTCCGCGGCCAGATCTCCTCGATCACCTCGGCGGCACAGTTCAACGGCCTCAACCTGATCGACGGCTCGATCGAAGGTGCGGGCAACCAGTTCAACGTGTTGTCCTCGCTCGACCGCGATACGCTCGGCAACGTCACGACCTCGAACATCTCCTTCGACCCGACCGATACCAACCTGTCGACCGCCAGCGGCACCGATCTGACCGCCGGCACCGACCCGGCCGCCGCTTCGACCGTGAACGCGGCCCTGGCCACCCCCGATGTCGGCCTGACCTCGGCCGATATCGGCGCGATCACCGGCGCTCAGGGCTTCAGCCTCGACCGCAACTCGGCGGGCGGTGCCGCGATCGTCGCTCAGCTCGGCACCTTCGACTTCCTTGATGCGGCCGGCGCCGGCGGCGGTGCCGTGGCTCTGCGCCAGAGCGAGGTCGATCTCTCGGCGGCGACGGCCAACGACGCGCTTGTGGAAGGTGACAAGATCACCGTCGCGGTCGCCAACACCGTCGCCACCTACACGGTGCGCGCCGGCGACCAAACCGAGGATCTCGCATCCGGCCTCCGCACCGCCCTGATCGATGCCGGCCTCGACGACACGGCCTTCACGCTCGACACCCAGGCCAACACGGGTGAGCTGACCATCACCAACACCACCGAGGAGACGGTCAACGGCTACTACCAAATCACGCGGGCCTCGGGCGGCCTGGCCGGTCTCGACACCATCGACGTGACCACCGCGGCCGGTGCGGCCAATGCGCTCTCGGCGGTCGAAGGCTACATCCAGAACGCGGTCGACGCGCAGGCCCAGCTCGGCACGACCGAGAAGCGCCTGGAGATCCAGGACGACTTCATGTCCGGCCTGATCGACAGCTTCAAATCCGGCATCGGCAGCCTCGTCGACGCCGACCTCGAAGCCGCTTCGGCACGTCTGCAGGCCCTCCAGGCGCAGCAGCAGCTCGGCATTCAGGCGCTTTCGATCGCCAACCAGCAGCCGCAGAACCTGCTCGCCCTCTTCCGGTAAGAGCGGCCATCGGCCGGGGCGCCCGTGCGCGCGCCCCGGTCATCAGACCCCGGCCCAGCCGGCGCCTTGCAAGATCCAGGAAGGACCACAGAGCGATGAGCTTCCACGCCGCAAGCGAAACCGGCTATGGGGTCGCGACCCGTGCCCTGGGAACCGACCGCGATGTCGAGTATCGCGTGTTCGGCCAAGTCACCGGGCGGCTCGCCCGCGCGTTGGAGGATGGCACGGGGATTGCCGCCCTGGCCGAAGCCGTACACGAAAACAACCGATTATGGACCGCGCTCGCCGTAGATCTCGCGGGACCCGACAATGCGCTGTCGGATCCGCTGAAGGCCCAGCTTCTCGGCCTTGCAATCTTTGCCCGCAAAGAGGGCGACCGGGTCCTCGCCGGCGGAGGCGACCTACGGATGCTCATCGAGATCAACACCACGATCATGGCGGGGCTGCGCGCCACCCCCGCTAGGGCGGAGCCGGAGTGATGGCGGGGCTCATTCTCAAGCTGCGCGCCCATGAGCAGATCCTCGTCAATGGCGTCGTGATGCAGAACGGGGAACGGAACACGCGTCTGATCATCAAGACCCCGGGGGCCAAGATCCTGAGGCTGCGCGATGCAATCCACCCTGACGAAGTCGACACGCCCGTGAAGCGCGTGGCCTATGTCGCCCAGCTCGCGGTGGCTGGCGAAGCCGATCCGGACGATGCGGCGCGTCAGCTCGTCCAAGGGGTGCGCCAGCTGCGCGAGGCGCTCGCGGGCCATCCGTGCACGGTGAATCTGACCGCGGCCGAAGCCGCCCTGGCCGAGCGCAACTTCTACGGCGTCATGCGGGCGCTTCGCCGGATCTTGCCCGTCGAGGCAGAGCTGCTCGCGCGCGGCGGCCCATGCCGGGCCGGGCAGGAGGCGATCGGATGAGCTTCGGCCCGCTGGTCCCCTTCGCCGGTCTTGCTGGGTTGCGCTTCCTCGACGAAACGCTCGAGCGGCAGACCGCGCTTTTCGAGCGGACCCCTGAAATCAAGCGGAGCCTCGCGGCCTTCGATGCCCGCGCGGCCGAGATCACCACCGTCGACGCCCTGATGGCCGATCGCGAGGTTCTCGGCGTCGTCCTCGGTGCCTTTGGGCTCGAGGAGGAGATCGACAAGCGCGCCTTTATCCGGAAGGTCGTCGAGGAAGGCACGCTTGCACCCGAGGCCTTCGCTAACCGTCTGGCCGATCCGGCCTATCGCGAGCTGGCGGACGCGCTGGGCTTCGGCAATCTCGGCGGGCGGCTGATCATCGATACGGTCCGCGCGGATATCCGCGCCCGGTTCCAGGAGCGGGCCTTCGAGCGCGCGGTGGGCGATCGCGATGTCGACCTCAGGCTCGCACTCAACTTCCGGCGCGAGATGGGGCGCATCGCCGCGAGCGAGACGGCGGAGACCAGCGGTTGGCTGCGGGTGCTCGGCTCCCAACCGCTTCGACGCGTGATCGAGACGGCCTATGCTCTGCCGCAGCAATTCGGGCTCGCCGAGCTCGACCGGCAAGTTGCAGATCTGGAGACCCGCACCCGTGCCCGTTTTGGGGAGACGAGCCCCCGGGTCTTCTCCGACCCCGCCGTGATCGAGGAAGTCGTGAGCCGCTTTCTCCTTCGTGCCCAGGCATTGAGCGGGGCCGGCGCAAGCGCCGCTGGCGCCGCCCCGACAGCGGTACAAATCCTGCAAGCGGGCGGCCTCGGGGCCGGCGCCCAGGCGGGGCTCTTTGCGTCGAGCTTCGTCTGAGCCTCGGAAACCCCAGCTCACCGCCCGCCGTCGAGGATCTCGCCGAGCCGCGCGAAACTCGCCGCGCTGTCCGCCCCTTGGCTGGGCAGCGCCAGGAAGCGGTCCAACTCAGGCCATAGCCGAACCGCGTCGTCGAGCACCTCATCGCCGCCCGGCTGATAGAGCCCGGCCTGGATCATCGGCGACGCCTCCTCATAGGCCGCGATGAGCCGCCGCGCCCGGCTGGCGAGCGCCGCCTCTTCCGCGCTCCAAGCCGCCGGCACCGAACGGGAGACCGACCGGCGCAAATCTATCGCCGGGAACCGCCCGCGCTCGGCGATCGCTCGGTCGAGGACCACATGCCCGTCAAGCACCCCGCGCACCATATCGGCAACGGGCTCCTCCATATCCGAGCCTGCCACAAGCACCGTGAAGACCGCGGTGATGTCGCCCGGGCCGCCCGCGCCAGGCCCGGCGCGCTCGCAAAGCCCTGCGATTTCAGGTCCGGTCGAGGGCGGGAAGGCGCGCAGCGCGGGGGCCTCGCCGGCAGCAAGAGCGATCTCGCGATGCGCCTCGGCCACCCGGGTCAGCGAGTCGAGCAGGCACAGCACATGGGCACCACGGTCACGGAAATGCTCGGCAACGGAGAGCGTTAGCAGCGCCGCCCGCCGCTTCTCAAGCGCGCTGCGGTCGGATGTGGCGGCGACCACGATGCAGCGCGACATCGCCGCCCCCAGCCGGTCGCGCACGAACTCGCCGACCTCGCGACCCCGCTCACCGATCAGCCCAACGACGATGACATCCGCCGCAAGCCCCTGCGCCAACGCCCCCAGCATCACCGATTTGCCAACTCCGCTGCCGGCGAACAGGCCGATCCGCTGGCCCCGGCAGATCGGCAGCAAGGTATCGGTCGCCGCGAGGCCGGTCACCAGCCGGCGGCCCAAACCCCGGCGTGCCTCCGCAGCCGGGGGGTGCCGGCGCAACGGGGCCGGCTCCTGGCCCGGCAAGGGATCGTCCCCGCCGCGCACCCGGCCATCGGCATCGACCACCTGGCCGAGCCAAGCTTCCGACGGGCGGGGATCCGGCCGAACCGACAGCCAAGCCTTGTCGCCACGCGCGAGCCCCTCTCCTGGCCCCATCAGAAGCGCCGTCGCCCCGCCGGCATCCAAGGCGATGACCTCCGCCCGGATCGCCGCCGCGGCCCGCCGCTCCAAGATCAGCCCATCGCCCAGGCGCGCCAGACGGTCGAGCCCACCCACCCGGGCAACGGCGCCATCCGAGCTCGTGACGGTCCCCCAAATGCGGGCGCAACTGGGCATGCCGGCACTCATGATGCCCCCCGCAAACCGGGCATTAACCCTAACCGGTCCAGGGTCCCCGCAGAGCACTGAGAAAACGGGGCGCAAATGCTGGAGAACCTGACCATCGTCGCCAAGGCCTCGGCCATGGCCCGCCACGCCGCTGCACGGCACAAGCTCCTCGCTGAAAACGTCGCCAATGCGGACACTCCCGGTTTTCGGGCGCGCGATCTTCGGCCCTTCGCGGAGATGGTTAACGCCGCGGAGGTAAAGGAAGGGTTCAGGCTGCGGGCCACACGTCCCGGGCACCGGCTCGGCCCCCTGGACGGGCAGCCCTTCCGCCCGATCCTGTCGGCCACGCCGCCGTCGCCCAACGGCAACAGCGTCGACCTTGCCGATCAGAGCCGGCGCGCCGCCGAAAACCAGGGGCAACACGCCCTTGCGTTGGCGATCTACGCCAAGGCCGCGGATCTGTGGCGCATCGGTCTCGGCCGCAATCGATAGGGGGATGGGATGCATGATCTGATGAAAGCGATGGGCTCGGCCGCCTCCGGGATGGGCGCCCAATCGACCCGGCTGCGGCTGATCGGCGAAAACATCGCCAACGCGGACACGCCTGGCTTCCGCCGCAAGCTCGTCAGTTTCGAGACAACAGTCGCCACCGAGACCGGTGCCACACGGGTTCGGCCGAGCGAGGTCCGGCTGAGCCCGGCAGAGCCGCGCGAGGTCTACGAGCCCGGCCATCCGCTGGCGGATGCCCGCGGCATCGTCACCTACTCCAATGTCGACACGCTGATCGAGATCGCCGACGCCCGGGAGGCCCAACGTTCTTACGAAGCAAACTTGAGCCTCTACGACCAAGCGCGGCGCATGTACGGCGCGATGATCGAGCTTCTGCGCCGCTGAGCCGGCAAAAACACGGGACACGGATATGGATATCGACACAAGCTTTGCCGCAAGGCTCTACGACACCGCCCGCAAGCTTGGAGAGCCGGGGCTGAGCGGAGATACCCCGGTCGCCGGCACGAGCTTTGCCGAGACGCTGGCCCGCGCCGCGCAAGAGATCGACGAGACCCTGCGCCGCGGCGAACAGGCTGCCGATGCGGCCGCCTCCGGCCGGGGCGATGTGCAGTCGGTGGTCGAAGCGCTGACGGCAACCGAACTCGCGCTGCAGACCGCCGTCACGGTGCGCGACCGCGTGGTCGAGGCCTATAAGGAAATCCTGCGGATGCCGGTCTGAGCGCATGGACATCGCGGCTTTCGTTTCCGTGATGCGCGAGGCGGTCTGGACCGCGATGGTCGTCTCCGGACCGGTATTGGCGACAGCGCTGGTCGTCGGCCTCGCGGTCGGGCTGGTGCAGGCGCTCACCTCGATCCAGGAGCTTACGCTGACCTTCGTGCCCAAGCTGCTGGCGATCGGGGTCGTGTTCTGGGCGAGTTTGTCATTCGCCACGCAAGGGCTGGTCGCCCTGTTTCAGGATCGGCTGATCCCCCTCGTGGCAGGCGGTTGAGATGCGGCGCATGCGGCTGTCTGCCCCCATTCTCGCGCTCGCGGTGCTCTGGTCCTGTGCGCTCGGCCTATCTCGGCCGGTCGCGGCCACGCCGGCGGTCCTATGCGAGCGCGCGGCGGACCGCGCGGCGGCTGAGCATGGCGTGCCGCGGGATTTGATGCGGGCGATCGCCTTGGCAGAGACCGGCACGACCCGTCGGGGGCGGTACGGCCCCTGGCCCTGGACGCTCAACATTGCGGGCGAAGGACGTTGGTTCGACAGCCGCGCCGAGGCGCGCGCCGTCGCGGAGGCTGCGATCGCTGCCGGCCGCCGGTCCACGGACATTGGTTGCTTCCAGATCAATTGGCGCTGGCACGGCGACGGCTTCCGCTCGATCGATGCGATGCTCGACCCGACCACGAGCGCCGATTATGCAGCGCGGTTTCTCAAGCGGCTCCGGGGCGAGGCCGGCGATTGGGTGACTGCCGCTGGTTGGTACCATTCGCGCACTCCAGCGCATGCCGAGCGGTATCGCGGCGCGGTGGCTCGGGCCCTCGCGCGGATCGGTGCCGGCGATCTGCCGGGACCGGATGCCCGCCTCGCTGCACTGGCCCCTGAGGCGGCGTCAGTTCCGGCTCGAACCATCCCGAGGTCCGGCAACGCGGACCCACCGGCAAAGGGCGGCGTACGGCTCGACGGGTTGCGTCGCGCCGCCGGCGGCCTTTTGCGTACACCGTGAGGACTGAGATGGACCGCTTTTCGATCAGAGCCCTCTACCAGCCGACGGTACTTTTGGTCCTGGCACTTATGGCAGTCATCGTGATGATGATCCTGCCGATGCCGGCCTGGCTCCTCGATATCGGGCTCGCGGTCTCCTTCGCGCTGGCGATCCTCACTTTCACGGTCGTGCTTTTCTTCGCGCGGCCGCTCGACTTCTCCGCCTTTCCCACCGTGCTGCTCGCCTCGCTGATGCTCCGGCTCTCGCTCAACGTTTCCTCGACCAAACTGATTATCGGAGAGGGACATACCGGGACCGCGGCGGCGGGGGGCGTCATCGAGGGGTTCGCGATGTTCATCATGTCGGGCAACCTGTTTCTGGGTCTGGTGGTCTTCGGCGTCCTGCTGATCGTGAATTTCATCGTCATCACCAAGGGTGCGGGGCGGATGGCGGAGGTCGGGGCGCGGTTCGCGCTCGACGGGATGCCCGGCAAGCAGTTGGCAATCGACTCAGACGTCGCCGCCGGCGCGATTTCCCACAAAGAGGCCCATGAGCGGCGGAAACGGGAGCAGGAGGAGACCACCTTCTTCGGGTCGCTCGACGGTGCCTCGAAATTCGTCAAAGGCGACGCAATCGCGGGCCTCCTGATCACCCTGCTCAACCTTGTCATGGGGCTCACGATGGGGCTCGCCGTCCACGGGCTTTCCTTCTCCGACGCGCTCGAGACCTATGCGATTCTGACCGTCGGCGACGGGCTGGTGAGCCAGATCCCCTCGGTCATCACCTCGATCGCCGCGGCGTTGCTGCTCTCCAAAGGCGGGGTCGCGGGCTCGGCGGACAGGGCGCTGATCGACCAGCTGGGTGGATACCCCGCGGCGCTCGCAACGGTCGCCGCCCTTTTGGGCCTCTTCGCCCTGGTGCCGGGCCTGCCCTTCGCGCGCTTCATCGCAGGCAGTGCGGCACTGGCGGTCGCGGCGCTGTTCGCGGCCCGGGCCCGGGCGACGCGCGACCTCGCGGCCCTCGAACCCGAGCCCGAACCCAAGAGCCCGGCCACGCGCCCCATCGGTGACCTGCTCGACATCGACGAGGTTCATCTGCGCTTCGCCCCAGATCTCGTCGCACCGATCATGGATCCAGGAACGGGTCTCGAAAAGCGGATCGTGAATATGCGCCGGCATATCGCGACCGAATACGGCTTCGTGATGCCCGAGGTACGGCTCACCGACGATCCGCTGCTGCCGGCGGGCCAGTACGCAATCCTGATCCAAGGCGTGCGCGCGGCGGAGGCGCAATTGCGGGCCAATCATGTCCTCGTGCTCACGCGCCCCGACATCCCGCTGAATATTCCGGGCGAGGATGTCAGCGAGCCGGTTTACAAAGCGCCGGCACGCTGGATCGCTCAGGCCGAGCAGGACAAGGCGGCGGCGCTCGGGTTGCCGGTCATCGCCCCGGGCGAGGTTGTCGCCACCCATTTGCTGGAGACGGTGCAGGCGAATTTCGGCCGCCTGCTGACCCGCCGGGCGCTCAGGGCGCTCATCGAGGCCTTCACCAAGCCCTCCGATCCTGCCCGGGCAGAGGCCAATCGCCGCCTGATCGACGAGTTCGTGCCGGAGAAGCTGCCGCATGACATCCTGCAAACCGTGTTGCGCTTGCTGCTCGAGGAGCGTGTCTCGATCCGAAACCTCCCGCTCATCCTAGAGGCGGCATCCGAGGCGCGCGCAGCGAACATGCCAGCCGAGGAGATCGTCGAGCACATACGCCGCCGCATCTCCTTCCACATCGTGGCCAGGCTCTGCGACAAATCGGGGCGTCTGCCGCTGGTTCAGCTCGGACCCGCCTGGGAGGCGCTCTTTGCCGAGCATCAGAGCGAGGACGGCCGCGACATCGCCTTACCGCCGGCCGACTTCAACCGGCTTGCCACGGCGGTGGGCCAACAGATCCGGCGGGCCACGGAGACCGGGGCCAGCCCCGCGGTCGCGACCTCGGCCCGGCGCCGGCGCTTCGTGCGACAGGTGCTTGCGGCCAAGGGAATCGCCGCCCCGGTGCTGTCCTATGAGGAAATCGGCACCCATGCGGAATTGGCGCTCTTGGGAACCGCCTGATGGAGCCGCTGGCGGAGATCTTCGCCCTCGCCGAGGCCTATATACTCACGGCGGCGGGGGTCTTCGCCCGAACCGCCGCGATGGTGTTCCTGCTCCCGGGCTTCGGCGAGCGGGCAATCCCGGGGCGGGTCAAGCTCGGCGCGGCTTTGGCGATCACAGTGTTGCTCGCGCCGCTCCTCGTGCCGCTGCGCCCGGAGACCCCGTCGAGCCTGCCGAGCCTTGCGCTGATGCTCGCGGCGGAAGCGGTGGCCGGGCTCACGATCGGGCTGGGCTTTCGCCTTTTGATCATGGCGCTGCAGATCACGGGGACCGCTGCCGCCTATCACCTCTCGCTCAGCCATGTGTTCGGGACCCCGGTTAACGACGGGCCGGAGCCCACGCTGGCCACGTTTCTCGCCCTTGGCGGCGTCGTGGTGGCAATGGCGGCGGGCCTTCACATCGAAGTGGTTGCGGCGCTCGCACGGCTCTACGAGCCGCTCCCCTTCGGCCGCTTTCCCGATCCGGCCGATCTCGCTGAGCTGAGCGTCGAGCGGGCGGGGGCGATCTTCGCGCTCGGGATCGGCTTGGCTCTGCCTTTCATCATCATCAGCTTTCTCTACAACCTCGCGCTCGGGGCCCTGAGCCGCGCGATGCCCCAGCTCATGGTCGTCTTGATCGGCGTCCCGCTGCTGATCAGCCTCGGCCTCTTCACGCTCTATGTGGCGCTGCCCGCAATCTTCGACCGCTGGCTCGCCGCTCTCGCCAATCTCTTCGCCGATCCGCTCGGGGCGCTCGACTGATGGCAGAGCGCCCGGCGGACGGACAAGAGCGGTCGCACGACCCCACGCCGCGGCGCTTGGAGAGCGCCCGGGAGAAGGGCGACTTGGCGCAAAGCCAAGACGCGCAGTCGCTCGCCGCCTATCTGGGCCTCGCGCTCGCGGTGTTTCTCGGCGGCGCTTGGTCGGCGGAGCGCATGGGCGCGGCGCTGTTGCCCATGCTCGCCGTGCCCCAGGATCTGGCGCGGGATGCGCTTGGGCCCGGCTCGGGCGCTGGGCTGTCCGAACTCATTGGCGCGGCACTTGCGGCGGCCGCCCTCCCGCTCGCGTTGCCGGCAGCCGCCGTGCTCACCCTGCTGGTCACGCGGCGCAGCATCGTGGTGGTTCCGGACAAGATCTTGCCGAAGCTCTCGCGGATCTCGCCGATTGCCAATGCGGGGCAGAAATTCGGCCCGACGGGGCTCGTCGAGTTCGGTAAGAACGTCGGGACGATCGCCGCGGGGGGCGCCGGGCTCGCCATGGTCGGCTCGGCCACCTTGCCGGAGATTGCCGGGAGTGCGGCCTGGCCCTCCAGGGCCCTTGCACCGATCCTTGCCGAGAAGTTTCGCGCGGTGATGATCGGCGTCCTGGTTGTTGCGGCCGTGATCGCCGGGCTGGACCTCATCTGGCAGCAGCACGAGCATCACCGGCGCAACCGCATGAGCCACCAGGAGCTGAAGGACGAGACCAAATCCAGCGAGGGCGATCCGCATTTGAAGGCCGAGCGGCAGACCCGCGCCCGCGCGCTCGCCCAGCAAAAGATGATGCATGATGTGCCCAAGGCCGACGTGGTCCTAACCAACCCGACACATGTCTCCGTCGCGCTGCAATGGGACCGGGCCCCGGGCTCCGCCCCGGTCTGTCTGGCCAAGGGGGTGGACGAGATCGCGCTGCGCATTCGCGAGCGGGCGGCGGCATCCGGCGTGCCGATCCACTGCGATCCTGAGACCGCTCGGTCGATCCATGCGCTGGTCGAGGTCGGGCAGGAGGTCAAGCCGGAGCACTACAAGGCGGTGGCGGCGGCGATCCTTTTTGCCGAGCGGTTGCGCGCGCGCGCCCGCCGCAAGGCATGAATTCGGCCGCGGCCGCACTCGCCCGCTTGCGCAGCGCGCTCGCGGCCAAGCGGATGGCTGCGGAAGCACGCCTGGCAGCGTCGGTTCGGCGGGTCGAGGGACAAGGCACGGCGGCAGCGGCGCTCGAAGCCCAGGCGACGGCAGGGGAGCTTGCGGGCGCAGATGCGCTCACCGGGCCGATCCTTGCGGCCGATGCGGCGTGGCGCCGCGCGTTGCTCGACCGGGCCGCCCGCGCCCGACGCGCCGCCGCTGCCGAGGCGGCCCGCATCGCCGCCCAGCGCCGGGACCTGGCAAAAACCCTTGCCCAACTCCGCACCCTAGACCGACGGCTTTTCCAACTGCGTGCCGAGGAGCGGCGGGCAAAGGAGGCGCGCGCCGAGGCGGCCGTTCACCCCTCGCGCCCCTCACCGTCCGGGGCCGGCTCCCCCGGAATGGCATAGGCGCCGCCAAACCAGCGGCCGAGATCGATATCGGCGCAACGCTTGGAACAAAACGGGCGCCAGGCCTGCGCCCGGGGCTTGCCGCAGATTGGGCATCGCGGCGGGCAAGCGGGGAGCTTTGGGGGCGTGGGTGTCATCGGGCGCGACCTCGGATCGACGGACATCTGGCGCGCTGACGTTATATTCTGTGACGGGCGCGGCAAGAGCGCCACCCGGAAAGACGCGAGAATGTACGCACGCCCCGATCCGATCGCCCAGGCGCCCGCCACATCGCGGCGCGCCCCTCTGTGGCACCGCGCCATCGCCTTTTTGCTGAAGGCGGCCCTGCCGGTTGCGCTGCTCTTCGGGGCTGCCGAGATTGCGCGCGACATTGCCGGCCGCGCGCCCGTGGCCGCCCGCATCCCACCGGCACAGGCCGCCCGCCTGGTGGCCGCAGCGCCCGCCGGCGTGGCGGAGTTCGGTCCGCAGTTGCGGGCCTGGGGCACCGTGAGGGCGGCGCGTCGGCTGGTCCTACGTCCTGAGATCAGCGGCCGGATCGCCCGGCTGAACCCGGCTCTGACCCCCGGTGCGATCGTGTTGGCCGGCGAGGTGCTCGCAAAGTTGGATGACCGGGAGGCGCGGCTCGAGATCGCCGAGGCCGAGGCCGAGATCGCGCGGATCGACGCGCAAATCCGTCTGGAGATGGGTCAGCAACGCCGCGCCGAACGGGATCTCGCCCGAAACCCGATCCGCGGCGGCATCACCGAGGAGCAGCGGGCGCTCATCCTGCGCGCGCCGCAGCTGGCGGAGCTCGAGGCGACCCGCGCCGCCGCCCTTGTCCGCCGGGACACGGCGCGGCTCCGGGCCGACAAATCAGTGCTCACCGCGCCGTTCGACGCGCTGGTCGAGGCCGAGGAACTCGCCGAAGGCACGGTGGTCTCCGCCGGCGCAGAGATCGCGCGGCTCGTCGCAGCCGATCCCTTCCGCGTGGTTCTCGCCGTCCCCCCCGCCGCGCTGGCCCGGATCGAAGCAGCGCCCGAGGCCGAGTTGCGCTTGTTTCAACCCGGTGTCTGGCCCGAGGGTGTCTTCCGCACCGGCCGCATCGCGCGCATCGGCGGCGCGGTGAGCGAGACCGGGCGGATGGCCGAGGTGGTGGTGGAGATCGACGATCCGCTTGCCCGCAAGCCGGAGACTGCGGGACCGCGGCTCCTGCTCGGCAGCCTGCTCGAAGCGGAGATCCGCCTGCCCGCGATCGCCGGTGGCGTTGCCGTCGACCGCACCTGGCTGCGCCCCGACGACACCATCTGGGTGGTGGTGGACGGCCGGCTAGAGATCCGGCCCGTCACAGTCGCCTGGCGCGGGGCCGATCGCGCAATCGTCACAGCCGGCCTGGCGCCCGGTGAGATGGTGGTGACCTCGCGCATTGAGACCGTGGCCGATGGGATGGCGGTGCGCCTGGCCCCGTCGCGCGAAGAGGCCGACAGGTGAGCGGCCGGCTAAAGCCCGTCGGGCCCATCGGCTGGATGGCGCGGCACGGGGTGGCGCCCAATCTGCTGATGCTGCTGCTCGTCCTCGGCGGGTTGCTGTTTGCCAGCCGCATCACACAGGAGGTTTTCCCCAGCTTCGAGACCGATACGGTTACGATCTCGGTGGCGCTGCCCGGAGCGGCCCCCGAGGAGGTGGAGCGCTCGGTCACTCTGGTGATCGAGGAGGCGCTCTCGGATATCGAAGGGATCGACCAACTCGATGCCACCGCAAGCGAGGGCGCAACGACCGTCATCGCTGAGATCGACCCCAGCCGCGACCGGCGCGTCGCCTATGACGAGATCCAACAGGCGGTCGATCGGATCAACACCTTTCCTGAGGATGCCGAAGAGCCGGTGGTTCAGCTCGTCGCGTCGCGGCGTCAGGTCATCGAGCTACAGGTCTACGGGCCGGTCGATCGCTACGCGCTGCGCATGGCGGCGGAGGAGGTGCGCCAGGCCCTGCTCTTGGAGGACGATGTCAGCCAAGTGGAGATCGCCGGCGCTCGGGCGCTCGAGATCCATGTCGACGTGCCGCAATCGGCGCTCGTGGCCCATGGACTGACCCTAACCGAGATCGCGACCCGCATCCGCCAGGCTTCGGTCGACCGCGCAGGCGGCAATCTCGACACCGCCTCTGAGGAGGTGCTGCTCCGCCTCGCGGATCGACGCGACCAGCCGGACGACTTCGCCCAGATCGAGCTGCTGGCGAGCGCCGACGGGCCGGTGCTGACACTCGGTGAAATTGCCGAGCTTCGGCGCGGCTTCGCCGATACCGACCAGGAGGACGACTACGAAGGCTTCCCGGCGGTCGAGATCGAGATCTACCGGGTTGGCGACGAGACCCCGATCACGGTCTCAGATGCGGTGCGTGCAGCGCTGCCGAAGATCGAGGCAAGCCTGCCCGAGGCGTTCAACATCGCGGTGACCGATGACGATGCGGAGGTGTATCGGGGGCGGCTGGAACTCTTGCTGAAAAACGGGTTCATTGGGCTCCTGCTTGTGCTTTTGGTGCTTAGCCTCTTCCTGGAGTACAAGCTCGCATTCTGGGTGGCGGTCGGGATCCCGACGGCGTTTCTCGGCACCTTTCTGATCCTCCCGAGCACCGGCGCCTCGATCAACATGGTGACGATGTTCGCCTTCATCATGGCGCTCGGCATCGTGGTCGATGATGCCATCGTCGTCGGCGAGAACATCTACGAATACATGCAACGGGGGATGTCGCGGCTCGAGGCGGCGATCCAAGGCGCGCGCGACATCGCAACCCCGCTGGCCTTCTCGATCCTCACCAACATTGCCGCCTTCCTGCCGCTCGCTCTGGTCCCTGGGGGCTATGGCAAGTTCTTCATCTGGATCCCCGTCGTGGTGGCGACCGCGTTCATCTTGTCTTGGATCGAAGCGCTCTTCGTTCTGCCGGCTCATCTCGCCCATACGCGGCCCCGCGACCCCGAGCGCCGGCCCAATCTGCTCGAGCGGGTGCAGACCCGGGTCTCTGGGGTCCTCGCCTTCGTGATCGAGCACCTCTACCGGCCTGCGCTGCGCATCGCTCTGTCCTGGCGCTATGCGACCGTTGCCGCGATGGTCGGGGCGGCAATGATTGTCTTGGCCTATCCGATGTCGGGTCAGATGGGCTTCTCCCTCTTTCCGCCGGTGCCGCGGGACTACGCGCGGCTCTCGGTGACCCTGCCGGTCGGTGCGCCGTTCGAGACCGCCCAGCAAGTGCGCGACCGGATCGTCTTGGCCGCGCAACGCGTGGTGGAAGCCCATGGCGGGGCCGACCTCGGACGCGGCGTCCATTCCGAGATCACCGGCACGCAGGTCGTCGCCCGGGCCTATCTCCAGCCGCCTGAGATCCGACCGATCTCAACCGCCGAGTTCTCGCGGTTGTGGCGCACCGAGGTGGGCGAGATCCCAGAGGCCCGGGCGGCGCGCTACTCTTCCTCCTTCGGCGGACCCGGCGGGGGTTCGGGGCTTGAGGTGCTGCTCTCCCACCAGAATGTCGAGGTGCTTGAGGCCGCTGCGGCAGACCTTGCTGTCAGCCTTCGAGACTATGCGAATATTCGCGATGTCGAGGAGGGTTTCACCCCTGGCAAAACCGAGTTCGCTTTCAGCCTGACCGCGGCAGGGCGCACCCTGGGGCTGACTTCGGAGGAAGTCGGCCGCCAGGTGCGCGCAGCCTTCACCGGGGTCGAGGCGCTTTCTCAGCAAGAGGGGGCCAACGAGGTCACGGTGCGCGTGCGGCTCCCGGAGACGGAGCGAACGTCTGAGGCTGCGCTGGAGCGGCTCTTGATCCGCACGCCCGATGGCGGCGAGGTGCCCCTGCTGCAAATCGCCACCGTCGAGCGCGGGCAGGCAGAGGCGCAGATCTCCCGGCGCGACGGGCGGCGCATCACCTCGGTGACCGCCGAACTCGCCGATGACAGCCGGGCCAATGTGATCGAAACCGCGCTGACCGACGAGATCCTGCCCCAGTTGCGCGCGGACTATCCGGGTCTCGCCACCCGCTTCGGCGGGCGCCAGAAGACCCAGGCGGAGATGATCGACAGCTTCGTCTATTTCTCGGTGCCGCTGGCGCTTGCGCTGATCTATGCCCTGCTCGCGGTGCCCTTCAGATCCTATGTCCAACCGCTCATCGTCATGTCGGCGATCCCGTTCGGCGCGGTCGGCGCGGTGATCGGCCATATGCTGATGGGGATGAATCTCTCGATGATCTCGATCTTCGGGGTGATCGCGCTCTCCGGCGTGGTGATCAACGCGGCGATCGTGATGATCGACTATGCCAACACGGCGCGGCTTACGGGTCTCTCGGCCTTCGAGGCGATCTGGCAAGCGGGCGTGCGCCGTTTTCGTCCGATCCTGCTGACCACGCTGACCACCTTCGGTGGGCTTGCGCCGATGATCTTCGAGACCTCGCGCCAGGCCAAGTTCTTGATCCCGATGGCGGTTTCGCTCGGCTACGGGATTCTCTTCGCGACGTTGATCGTGCTGTTCCTGATCCCGGCCCTCTACCTTGTGGTGGAGGATCTGCGTTGGCTCGCCAACCCGCCGAAGCCGGGCGAGGCCCCGCGCGGCCCGCGCGACCCCGCGCCGGTCAAATCCCGTCCGCCCGTTGCCGCCGAGTGACACGAGAGTGACACGGCGGGCCGCGACTTAGGCCCGGGAGATTGACACCGCTGCATGACCGTCCCCATCTGCGGAATGTCATCCAATCGTCGCACGAGTGTCATGAAAGAGCTGGAACTGAAGATCGAAGTCACCCCGAGCGCTGCCGAGCGGCTCGCCCAAAGCCCGGCCGTGTTGCGCTTCGGCGAGGGGGCCGCCGTCGAAATCCCGCTCAGGACCCTTTATCTCGACACGCCGGATCTCGCCCTCGCGGCCCGCAGCATCGCCCTGCGCCTGCGTCATGACGGCACCGGCTGGATCCAGAGCGTCAAGGCGCAGCAGCAGCTCTCAGGCGGCATGATGGAGGCCGTCGAGGACGAACGCCCGCTGATCGGTCCGACGCCTGATCTCGACGCGATCGCCGAGCCCCAGATCCGTGCGGAGATCACCCAAACGCTCGCAGATGCGACCCCGGTCCCGGCGTTCGAGACCCGCTTTACCCGACGGGCACGCCGGCTTGCGCTGCCCAATCTCGGCACGGTGGAACTCGCGATCGACCAAGGGGAGATCTGCGCCGGCGACCGCTCGGAGCCGATCTCCGAGGTGGAGATCGAGCTCGTCGCCGGCAACCCACGGGCGGTCTTCGAGGTCGCGCGGCTGCTTTTCCCTGACGGCGGGGTGCTCCTTGCGCGCAACAGCAAGGCGGACCGCGGCGCGCAACTCGCCCGTGGCGAAACCCTAGCAGCCGGCCCTCGCATGGCACGGCCCATAGCCCTCGCGCGCACCCAGACAACCGAAGCCGCCGCCCGCGCGGTTATCGCAGAGTGCCTCGATCAGATCTCGGCCAACATCGCTGCTGTCCTGCAGAGCCCCGACCCGGAAGGCCCGCACCAGCTTCGGGTCGGCCTGCGGCGCCTGCGCTCGGCGCTTCTCGCCTTCAAGACCCCGCTGGAAAGCCCTGAACTGGGGCGTCTCGACAGTGAGGCCAGGTGGCTCGCCCTCCAGGCAGGGCGGCTGCGCGATCTCGATGTCGCCCGCGACGAGATCGTGACCCCATTGGCAGCTCAAATGCCGGAGGAGCCGGGCTTCGGGGCGCTGCTCGATGCATTGGAGGTCCACCGAGCGGCGGCGAGCGCGCAGCTGACGGAGACGCTGTCGGGACGGCGCGCCTGGACCTTTCTGCTCGATCTCGGGGCGTTCGCAGCGGCACGGGGTTGGCTCGACCCCGCTGATTGGGACCAGACAGCCCGGCTAGCCCAGCCGGTCGATGCGACCGCCGCGGCAGCGCTCGAGGTCCGGGCGGCCAAAGCGCTGAAGCGCGGCACAGGGATCGCAGCGCTCTCAATCGATGCCCGGCACGATCTGCGCAAGGAGCTCAAGAAGCTGCGCTATTGCGTCGAGTTTTTCTCCGGTTTGTTCCAAGAGAAGGCGGCGCGGGCTTATGTCAAACGGCTCAAGGAGCTGCAGGCGATCTTCGGCGATCTGCAGGATGCGGCGATGGCCGAAGCCTTGTTTCGTGCACCAGACGGCCCGGCAGCGGGTGATGTCGGCGCGGCGCGCGCGGCGGGGATCGCAATCGGTGTGCGAACGGAACGGGCGGAGCGGGCCTGGAAGGACGCGAAGACCCTGTGGCAAGCTTTTAGATCGGCGCCGCGCTTCTGGAGTTGAGCCACGTGATCGGGGCGCGGGCCC